>PFVX01000024.1:101974-105721 GCA_002790835.1 bacterium CG_4_9_14_3_um_filter_65_15
CTGGCGGAGATGGATGATGATCTGTCATGGCAGCCACGGATCGCCCGCAGTTGGGAAGTCGCTCCCGACGGCCTGTCGGTGACCTACCACTTGAACCCGTGGCGGTGGTCCGATGGCGAGCCGTTGACGGCGCGGGACGTGGTGAATTCCTTCACGCTGTTCAAGGACCCTCGAGTCGCCAGTCCCCGGCGTGGCCTGTACCGGGAAGTCGTCTCGGCGACCGCCCTCGACGCCGAAACCGTCCGCTATGAATTCGAGCGTCCTTTGGCTGATCCGGTGCGGATGACCTGGCACCATATCCTGCCCTACCACATCGTGAAGGAATACGACCCTGCGGATGTCGCCCGGTGGTCGCTCAACGATCAACCACTCTCCAGCGGCGAGTTCGTTCTGGCGTCGCGCGTCCACAACAGTGAACTGGTTCTCGGCAGAAACGAACGGTATCCGGGGCCGGCTGCCCTGTTGGACCGCGTGGTGCTGAGGGTAATCCCGGAGGCCAGTGCGCGGGTGCTGGCCCTCGAAGCCGGGGAGGTGGATCTTGTCGATCACATCTCGCCGGCTGACGCCCGCCGCCTTGGGGCGACGGGCAAGGCGAGAATCGAGGCCTGCAACGGGCGCCGGTTTTATTACCTGCAATGGAATCTCGACAATCCCCGCCTGCGGGACCCCGACACCCGGCGAGCTCTTTCCCTGGCCATCAATCGACCCGGGATGATCGAGGTCCTCCTGGCGGGTTATGGGACACCCGCAGCTTCACCCATTCCCCCGGCGATCTGGAATCACCATGGGGGGTTGGCTGCCGATCCGTATGCCCCCGACCGCGCCCGTGAGCTCCTGGCCCAGGCGGGTTGGCGGGACCAGGACGGGGACGAGGTCCTGGATCGTGACGGGTTGCGGCTGGAGTTCGAGATCCTCGGCCGGCAGGGGGATTCCCTGCGGGATAACGGCGGGGTGATGCTCAAACAGGCCTTTGCCGCCGTCGGTGCGGAAGTCACTTTGCGGTCCCTCGAATTGGCATCGGGCCTGGCCCGGTTGCGGGCCGGCAATTTTGACGCCTATTTCGGTTTGTTGAACGCCAACCTCTACGGTGACCCCTCGGGGTACGTTCATTCGCGGGCTACCGACCAGTTCAATAAGGGTCATTACGCGAATGCGACGGTTGATTCCCTGCTGGATGCCGCAGCGGGCATTTCAGACCGCGGCCGGGCCTTGCCGTTGTGGTATCGCCTTCAGGAGACCTTGGCGTCCGACCCTCCCTGCGCGTATCTGTTCTATCCGGATTACCTGGTGGGGGTGGGCAACAGGTTGCGGGATGTGCGCCCTCATTTGCTGTCACCCCTGAACAACCTCAACCAGTGGTGGATCGCCCCGGAAGACCGGAAATACCGGGCCGGTAACTGACCGGGAGGTGTGTCCCCGACGCCCCGCCCTGCGGGTGCCGTTGTGGTCTTCCCGTGGTTTTTGTAACTTGACCATACCGGGACCCCACCATCCCCCGGCGCAACGCGCGCACGAGGTCCATCGTGATGAGAACAAGCAATGTCATGTTAATCGCGGTCCTGACCGGGTTGGCCCTGCTGGCGGGGTGCAACTCCAGCACGGACCCCGGTCCAGGCGGGATGGTTTTTTCCTTCTCGCCCCAGGCTGCGACCATCGATCTGGACGTCGGCGGCCAACAGGAATTCAGCGTCATTCCCGAGGACGCGGGATCCTTCAGCGTCGACTGGAAACTGGACGGGATGGTGGTCTCCCAGTCGGCGACCTATTTATTCAAGACGACCGTGCCCGGGCAATACGGCCTGCACGCGAATATTACCTACGCAAATGATACCGCATTCCGCCAGTGGAACATCGCGGTGACTTCCAGCCAGGTGATTTCTCCACCCGTGATAGCGGATGTCACGCTTAGTGACGTGCCGGACGAACCCGGTGCCGTCAAGGCGGCCTGGACGGGCGTGAAGTCCGCGACGTATCCGATCGTTGAATACGTGGTTGGCGCCGATACCGGCGGCAGCCTGAACGCATCGAACTGGGACCAGGCGGAAGTCATGGTGATCGTCCCGGCCACTACCCAGTTCTCATATTCCAAAGCGCTTGGCGCCCAGGAAGGCGTGGCCCCCGGGCAACGCCACTGGGTTGCCGTCCGCGCCCGTGACGACCACGGGAACCTGTCGCCCCTGCGAGGCAGCGTTTCCTTCCCGGTCTCCTTCCCCTGGTACGTTTCCGGGAGGGTAAGAAACGATTTTGGCATTGCCCTGGGCAACACGATCATGAGGTTCGAGACCTCGCTGGAAACCCTGCCCGGCCATGCCGCCGGCGACGGCACCTTCGGTGCGGGTCCCTTCAGCAGCAAGGATTCGGTCCAGGTCAGTGCTCTGGCCCTCGATGCCCAATTCTACAAATGGCAAAGCCCGTATCTCAAAGCCGGCGGCGGGGAGAAGCCCCTCGATATCGTCATGATCCCCAAGTACGGCGCCGATGCGACCTGCAGCCCCAACGGCGGAGATTTCCTGGCCCATCTGCGCTACATGACCCGGACCGGTGATTATTCCGATACCGGTATCCTTCACAAGTGGAATCACTATCCGGTAAGAATCTTCATACCCGATTTCCTGCGGGGCGACGGCGTCGATTTCACCGCCCTTTGCGCCGACGCCCTCCAGTTCTGGAACGACACCGTCGGGGAGGACCTGCTGGTCCGGGTGGACCAGGCGGGCGATGCCGATGTCGAGGTCGATTTCCGCGCTACCGGTGCCGCGCTCAATGGCCAGGTTGTTCAGGTCGAGCCCGGAGTGGTCCTGGGTACCCTGTCTCCCCTGAAAATGCGCATGGACATCAACATGGACATGGTCGGCGTGGGGGATGTCCAGACGGAACCTGCCGTCAAGGGCGTTTGCCTTCATGAATTCGGACACGTCCTGGGACTCTACGACCACAGCACATGCGACGATTATGCCCTGATGGAAAACGGCGGCGGTCCGTCCGCCTTCAGTCCGGAAACTCCCGCTCCTATTACCGAGGAGGAGATCAATGCCGTGCGCTGTCTCAGCTACATGCCGGACGGTGTGGACATGGACGGGTACGATTTCGAATCCTCCGCCAGGTAATATTTCTCTGAGGGTTTGACAATTTTTTTCAATATCTGTAGGGTGCTTGGGTACTCGACGGCAAAACAGAGGGTGTTCAATACGAGGAGAGCGGAATGGCACGCAGAAAAATGTCAATATTGACGGATCTCAGCACGGGTGAACTCAAGCGTCTGCTGGCTGCGCGGGAACGCATTGACGTTCTGGAAGCCAAGAAGAACAAGCTGGCCAAGGAATTGTCGCGGGTAGAGAAGGAACTGGACGCTTTGATGACCGGAAAGGCTTCCGGCACCACGACCCGGGGACGCAAGAAGGTCCGGGGACGCAAGAGCACTTCGCGGGTCAAGCTTGAAGATGTGGTCCTCGCTGTTCTGAAGAAGAAGGGTCAGCCTCTGGCCTTCAAGGATCTCTACGAGGCCATCGTAGGCGGAAAGCTGTTCGCCAGTAAGAGCAAGAACTTCGACAATGTTCTGCGGCGGACCCTGTCCACGAGCAAGCTGGTCAAACGGGTTGGTCGGGGGATCTACGACGTGGCATGATGGAGAGGCGACGAATGGCTCCGACGCCCCGGCCAAGGCCGGGGCGTTATTCTTGAGTTGTGCCCCTAAGAATGTTTCCGGCCAGCTGCTTGCAATTGACCGGACATGTTTCTCTGCCCCAC
>PFVX01000034.1 GCA_002790835.1 bacterium CG_4_9_14_3_um_filter_65_15
GGTCGAGGCGCTACGCGGCTACATGCAAACGGGAGAGCTGCCGCCGCTGCCGGGCGCCGTGGCCGTTGCAGAAGGCTGAACTGTTACAATTATTCTAACCACCCCGTCAATTTATCCGATAATAATTGAGCAAATGGAATTTCAATATTCCGTTTGGGAAAATATTCAATTTCACGCCAATGGATTCTCGTGGATTTATCCAACGGTCCAAAAGGGCTTGCCTCGGCAAGGAGGCAAACAGTGATCCATCCCGAGAAATTTAGTAACCTGGATATTAACAATTTGTTCGTTCCTGGCCATATTTTTGATTCGGCCAGAAAGCTGCATTTGGATGAAGCATATATTGAATCCAACATAGTACTGGAGAAAGCCTTTTCTTTTGCGGGCAAGAACATTATCGAACACCCTGTTTTTTTCTATGATGCCATGGTTCTGTTCGGGTGGAACCTGGTTTTGTCTCGGAGATTTGACGAATTCGAAAGTTGGCTCAAATCCATCAAGGAAAATTGTGACCCAGTTACAGAAGCCCCGGAATTCCGGTTATTGCTGTTGTGGCGGGAGGCAATGCTTGGTAAATACGAGAACGCTCATCAACAGTGCCTTGAATTCCTAAAGGATGCTGACCTTGTAGTCGACAAGGTGTTGCCTGGGTATTTGTTTATAAAAAGTTATGTAGAATTTCCACTTGGACTATTGAACGACGCAATTGAAGACTGTGAGGCCGCCTATATTTTACAAAGATTATTGAACTGTCCCATCGAGTGTGGGCGGAGCGCAAACTTCCTTGGAATGCTTAATAGGGCAAACTCCAATTATGTTGAATCAATAAAGTGGCTGAAGCGCGCAACTAACCATTTTTCTGGTGCCCGCTTGCCCCGTAAGCAATCAATGGTGTACTTGAATTTGGGTACAACTTATTACAAAACCGGCGAATACCGCGAGTCATTCAAGTCCCTTCACAAGTCTCTTCAAATCGGCGTCGAAGGCGGTTGGATCCATCGCCAGTGCTTCGCAAACATTGCCCTGGGAAACGTTTATCGGTTGACCCGGGACACGGAAACGGCGCGGAAGCACCTTCATGCCGCCTACAATCAGGCCCAGGAACTGGGGTTCCGGCGAGAAGAATCGCTGTCCCTGGAATTTCTGGGTGATGTCTACCGGGACGAGGGTCGGCCGGGCGAGGCCCGGCGCTTCTACAGGCGCGCCCTTGCCATTGCCGCCGATATCGCACCGGAAGGCGATATCGTCATGGAGGTCCAGCGGCGACTGGGCGAATGCCATGTGTTGGAAGGCAACCCCGACGGCGCCGCTGAATACCTTACCCGAGCTTTGCATATGGCGCGCGCCCAGGGCGACCGATTCGAAGAGGGCGTGACCTTGCGTGTTATGGCGGAGACGAATTTCTCCCTCGGGGATTTGTCCGGAGCCGTCAAGACGATCACCCGGTCCGTGGACCTGTTGAGCGAGATCGACGCCAAGCACGAGCTCGCCATTAGCCTGTTGCGGCGCGGTGATTTGCGATTCATGCAGCTGGACGCGGCGCAAGGTGCCGATAGTCTGGCCGCCAGGGCTCTCATCCTTGATGAGGCCTGGGAGGACGCCACCCACGCCCTTGATCTGCTGTTGGGGGTTAATGTTTCCTGGTGGACCGAAAAGGCGCGGAACCTCGCAGATCGGGTTTCCCAGGGCAAAACAGCTCTGGAACGTGAACGCCGAACAATGCAGGTGACGCCAGGCGGGGACGGTCGGCATCATTCCCCCGACCTCATTGTCCACACCAGCGGCGTGATGCGTGACCTCATCCAGCTTTGTGATCTTTGCGCCGGAGGCAGTGACCCGGTTCTGATCGTCGGGGAAACCGGCACGGGCAAGGAATTGATCGCGCGCAGGGTCCACGAGCACAGCGATCGGAGCGACAGGTCTTTGGTGACGGTGAATGTCGCGGCCATCGCCCCCAGCATGTTCGAGCGCGAATTCTTCGGACACACCAAGGGCTCGTTCAGCGGCGCCGTCCGTGACGGCAAGGGTTTTGCGGCCAGTGCCGATGGCGGCACTCTCTTTCTCGATGAAATCGGCGAACTGCCCCGTGAAATGCAGCCCAAGCTCTTGCGGTTGATCCAGGACGGCACTTACCAGGCCCTGGGCGACCCCCAGTTGCGCCGCTCTGACCTTCGCCTGGTTGCGGCGACGAATGCGGACCTGAAGGGCATGGTCGACCGCGGCGAATTTCGATCGGACCTCTATTTTCGGCTCAAGGTTTTGGAGTTGCATATCCCGCCGGTGCGGGAGCGACGGGACGACATTCTTCTTCTTCTGCGCCATTTTCTTGGCATGGCATCCGGCCGCCCCGTCGAACCTGTCGAGTTTTTTAGCAGTGCCTCGCTGGACCGCCTCCTGGATTACGATTGGCCCGGAAATGTCCGGGAAATTTCCATGGTGGCCCGGCGCGCTGTAATGGAGATGAAGGCCAAGGGCCGGGTGCACCTGAATATTACCGGCGAAACCTGTGACAATTTATTGATTACCGGACCCGGCCATCGGATGAGGCCGTTGCGGGATGAAATGAGCAATATTCCGGCGGGCCGTTCCGTGAAGACCGAGCGTGCCCGGATCCTGATGGCCCTGGAGGAATGCGGCGGCAATCGCATCGCCGCCGCCCGCAAGTTGGGCGTCGGCCGCAGCACCCTTTACCGACGCATGGACAAGCTGGGCATTCCCACCCGCAAGGAATCAGACTAATATTGGGGCATGAGCCCACGCGACTATCCCGAACCCCCCGACCCCAAGCGCCTCGCCGAGGTGCGCGGCCAGCTCGACCGCGAGCAGGCGCGACGCCGCGCCGAACAACTGGGCGCCAACCGCCGCTTCGGCCGGCGCATCGACGGTGAACAGCTCCGCAACATCGGCACCTACACACTCATCCCCATGGTGCTGCTGGCCGGTCCCATGGTGGGCTACGGCCTGGGTTGGCTGGTCGAGCATTTCTGGGGGGGCACGCCCTGGGGCACGGTGACCGGCATGCTGATCGGCATGGTGGCCGGCTTCCGGCAGGTCTTCCTGATCCTGGCCAAAAAGACGGCCCCGCCGAATGATCGTGGGACCGGAAACGGAAAATAATATTCCGACTGTGGCGTGATCACGCCGGCGGCCCTCCCTCATCCCGCCGCAACTCCAAAACCGGCGCTTCGGCCGCACAGCCCAGCCTGAAGGGGATCCACTGCCCCGCTCCCGCAGATGTATACAGTATACGAGTGCCCCGCTGGTACATTCCACGCGGGTATTTGATCGAGGGATTCAGCTCCAGGATCGACCGACCCGCGAAGCCCACCTGCCCACCGTGGGTGTGGCCGGCCAGGGTCAGATCCACTCCCCGCGGAGCGGTCATGTCGAACACCCAGGGCCGGTGGGTCATCAGGATGGTGAAGTGCCACGGCCGTCGACGGTCCAGAGCATACTCCACGCAATCGTGCATGTAGTCGCGTCCGTCCTGGCCCGCAGGCTTGCCCAGATAGTCGTCGACCCCGGCCACGAAGAAATCCACGCCCCTCCACTGCAACGGCAGGCCGAAGTTCTTCAGCAACAAACCGGGCGACGAGGCCAGCAGATCGCGGGCCCGATCCGAGCCGGCGTGATACTCGTGGTTGCCGAGGCACGAGTACACCCCCAGCGGGGCCCCCAGTTCGGCGATCATGGCCATGGTCGCCGGCAGGACCGACAGGTCGTCGGCGATGTCTCCGGTCACCAGCACCAGGTGCGGCTTCAGCGCCTCGGCCCGCTCCAGGGTGCTGGCCAGTTCGGGCAGGGTCATGAACGTGCCCATGTGCAGGTCGCTCAGATGCAGGATGCGCAGGCCGTCCAGGCGCGCGGGCAGGTGGCGGAAAAGCAGCGGCTTCAGCTTGACCTCGGCGCCGTCCATGGTCCCGGCGATGGCCGTGGCCGTGCCGCCGGCCAGCACCACGTGCACCGAGACGGCCGCGCCGTCGCGCAGAAACCGCCGCCGGCTGCGGGCGAAAACGCCGGATACGGGCAGCCCGATCAAGATCGCGAGCTGGGTGATCAGGGCCAGGGCGATGAGCGCCGCAATGGGCGTCTGCACCGGGTCGTAGCCCAGGCGCGGCGCCCACTGGCCCAGGAGCAGGCAGATCAACCCCAGCGCCGGTAGCGACCACACCAGGCTGCGCACCAGCATGCGGCTCCACCAGTCCGGGTGCAGGCGCCGCATCATCGAGGCGATGAGCAGCGAGGGCAGCAGCACGGCCAAAGCGACCAGAAGCGGAAAAAGGACCATCAGCATGGTGGCGGCGCAACTCTCCGGGGAAAGCGAATGGGGATGTCTGACATCATAGCCATGAACCCCCGTCCGGAACACCACTTTCGCGACCCCGGAACGGTTTTGTGATATAATGGACCGAAAGCATCCCCCAGAAAGGTAGCCATGATGTTCTCCAGACGAATCTCCCTGGCCGTGACCGCATTGGCGGTCTGGGCCATACTGGTCGCCCCGGCTTCCGCCCAGCCGGCCGCCTGGGTTGCCGAGCCCGACCCCGCCTGGACGGACCTGTTCGACCGCGACAGCGGCTGGACCGGCGCCGATGGCATCTATTCCATCCCGCTGGGCGGGAACGAACGCCCCGGATCCGCGGCTGGTGGCCGCACCCTGTTCGTATTCAGCGACACCTTCATCGGCGAGGTGGACTCGTCCGGCGTGCGGCAGGACGGCACCGCGATGGTCAACAACACCCTTGCTGTGCTCACCGGCGGTGTGCCCGATCCCGGGGAAATGAACTTCCTCTACCGCGCGGACGAGAACGGCGATCCCGCGAGCCTGTTCGTGCCTCGCACTCCGTCGGCCCAGCCGGACCACTGGTACTGGCTGGGCGACGGCGTGGCCATCGACGGGATGGTGCACGTCTTCGGGCTGCGCATGAGGAGCGCGAGCGGCATTGGCTTCGCCACCGACGGGGTGGCGATCGTCTCGTTCCCGGTCTCGGCCAACCCGGGCCGGCCCCTGCAGACCGAGTCCCCGCTGTTCCTGCCGGACGACGGCATCCGGGGCGACATCATTTTCGGCGCGGGAATCCTCAACAACACCGCCGCGGCCGGGGCGCCGAACCCCGACGGCTACATCTATGTGTATGGGACCCAAAACGACCAATACATAAAGAAGTTGGTGGCGGCTCGGGTCCAGCCGGCCGATTTTCTGGACCTCACGCGCTGGGAGTATCGTACCGACACCGGCTGGAGCGGTAATATTACCGACCTCGCCCCCCTGACCCAGCGGGTGAGCAACGAACTGAGCGTCTCGCCGCTGAACGACGGCTCGGGCCGCTTTGTGCTGGTCTTTCAGGAAGACGCCGTCGGGCGCTACGTTTCCCTGCGCATCGGCGACGGCCCCGTCGGCCCGTGGGGACCCATTCACCGGGTTTTCGAATGTCCCGAACCGCAGCTCGATCCCGACCTCTACACCTACAACGCCAAGGCGCACCCCAGCTTGTCGGCGCCGGGCGAGCTTTTGATCAGTTATAACGTCAACACCCTGGATTTCTGGGACCACTTCCGCAATGCCGACATCTACCGCCCGCGTTTCATCCGAATCCACCGCGCGGATGTGACGGACCGCACCGCTGCGGCGCGGGCGACTCCTATGGGCCTGGCCGCATCACCCAACCCTTGCAACCCCCGTACGTCCATCTCCTTCAGCCTGCCCGTGGCCGGAGCAGCTCACCTGGCGGTGTATGATTTTTGCGGCCGCCGCGTGCGGGACCTGCTGAACACCGATCTTCAGGCGGGGGGTCACACGGTGGATTGGGACGGCCGGGACAACGGTGGCCGACCCGCCGCCACCGGCGTGTACATCTGCCGCCTGGTCGCCGGCGCGGAGGCGCAAACCGTGAGGGTTTCGCTGGTAAAATGAGGGCTCGCTCAGGCCCGCAGGGAAATTTTCTTGAATTTTCTCCCGCCCCTTTTTAAATTCTACCCCGAGGTAGCACATGAGATTGTCCAAGAGTTCGGAATACGCAATTCGCAGCCTGGTCTATATCGTCCGCAGTCCGGAGATGGTCTGTTCGGTCAAGACCTTGAGTACGGCTTTGGACATTCCCTACAAGTTCCTGGGCCGCATCATGAGCCAGCTCGCGGCTGCCGAAATCGTCACCGCGACCCGAGGCAAGCACGGCGGGTACAGCGTCAACCGGCCGCCTGAGCGCCTGAGCCTGGCGGAAGTGATCGAGGCAGTGGAGGGCTTGGCGGACAACGATCGCTGCATCCTGGGGTTCGAATCCTGCGACGATGACAACCCCTGCCCCCTGCATGAGCAGTGGAAAACGCACAAGGAGGGAATTTTCACCATGATCCACACCGTGAGCTTGGCCGAATTGATCGACGGGGGACCGGGTCGGATCTGAGTGCTATGGTTTTTTTTTGCCCAGAAAATGCTACCCAAGCGTAGCAGTTTTCCGAGACGAACCGGCTTTCGGGCCGCAATGAGGAGGAAGGGAATGAATAGCAGCTGGCTGGACAATCTCATGTCCCGCAAAGGGTTGTATGCCACATTCTGGGTGGTCGGGATCATCATGGTGACGGCTCTGATCATGTTCACGGCCAACCTGCAGAAGGAAGTGCCCCCCATTCCGGCTCAGGTGGTCTCTCCAACCGGGGAAGTCTTGTACACCTATGATGACGTGGTGGCCGGCAAGGGCTTCTTTCAGCAGTTCGATCTGATGGACTACGGCACGCTGCTGGGTATGGGCGCGTACCTGGGACCGGATTTTTCCGCCGAATTCATGCATCGGCGGGCCGAGTTCCTCTATGACCGCCTGGCGGAGCAGGAATTCGGGGTTCCCGCCGCAGGCTTGACCAAGCCCCAGCTGGGAAGCATCAAGGAAATGGTGAAGGCCGATTTCCACGAAGGGGTGGCCCTGAATGCGGAGACCGTCACCTACTCGAAGCTGTCCTCGGCCGCGTACCGGGCCAATGTGGAATATTTGACGGATTTCCTGGTCAACGGAAATGCGGAGAACGCCTTCCCCGGTGGGGTGATCCACCCCGAGGAAGCCCGGCTGATCGCCGCGTTCGTGGACTGGAGCCAGCTGGTGGCCTCGAGCATCCGGCCGGGCACCGACCGCACCTGGTCCAACAACTGGCCCGGCGAACCCCTCCTGGACCAGAGGCCGGGCTGGAGCTCGCATCTGGTCACCCTGTGGGAGCTGCTGATCCTGTGGGCGGGGACCATCGTCGTGCTGTGGCTGGCCTACGACAGGCTGCTGAAAAAGGATCCGGGCGATGGGCTGGAGCCGACCCTGCAGATCACGCGGCTGTTTCCCTCCCAGAGCAAGCTGCTCAAGTATGTGCCGATCGTGGGGCTGTTCATGTTCCTGCAGATCGTTCTGGGTGGATATCTGGCACACATCTACACCGAGCCAGCCAAGAATTTCATCCTTTCCCAGACCATCCTGCCGTTCAACGTTATGCGGGCGTTGCACACGAATCTGGCGATCATCTGGGTGGCCATCGGCTGGCTGGTCGGCGGCATGCTCATCGCGCCCCTGGTCGCCGAAGAGGACCTGAGGTTTCCCTGGCTGGTGGATGTGCTGTGGGGAGCCCTGCTGGTCGTCGGCGCCGGCGGATTGATCGGCATCTACATGGGCGCCACCGGCCAAATGCGCGAGGTGTGGTTCTGGCTGGGCAACGAAGGCCGTGAACTGCTCAACCTGGGCCGGGTCTGGGACATGGGCCTGGTCGTGGGCCTGGTGATGTGGTTTTTGATGGTGTTCAGCCTCATCCGCAAGGCCAAGGACAACAACGTCATGGTGGGGACCATCATCTGGAGCGCCTTCGGCATCGCCACCCTGTACGTCGCCGGTATGATGCCCCTGAACAAGATCATGCCCAACTACACCGTCGACGATTATTACCGCTGGTGGGTCGTCCACCTGTGGGTAGAACTGACGTTCGAACTCTTCGCGGCGGGCGTCCTGGCTTTTCTTACCGTGGCGCTGGGGCTGGTGACGCGAAAGGCGGCCGAGCGGATCATGCTGTTCGAGCTGGCGTTGATCATGCTCAGCGGGACGCTGGGAGTGGGCCATCATTACTTCTGGCAGGGCCTGGACGAATACTGGATCGCCGTGGGCGGCATTTTTTCGGCACTTGAACCCCTGCCGCTGGTCTTGTTGATGATCGAGGCGTACAAGGAGCAGAGGGCGATCAGCGGACGCGGGGAAACCTTCTCTTACTCGATTCCCTTCCTGTTCCTGGCCGGCAGCGCCTTCTTGAACTGGTACGGGGCGGGGTTCCTGGGTATGGTGATCAACACCCCGACCATGGACTATTACGGCCACGGAACGTACCTGATCATGCCTCATGGCCACGTGGCCCTGCTCGGTGCGTTCGGTTACATCTCCCTGGCCTTCATGTATCTGACGGTCCGGGCTCACGCCCTGGCCAACAACCTGGAGTGGAGTGACAAGCCCAGCCGCGTCGGCTTCTGGCTGCTGACCATTGGGGTGGTGCTGTTCTCCATCCCCACTCTGGTCATCGGGTTCAGCCAGGCCCACACGGCTCACGATCTGGGCTACTGGTTCGCCCGGCAGCGCGAAGCGGTGGAACCCCTCAAGGGCTGGATGTGGTCGCGGACCCTGCCCGACGGTCTGATGATTATCGGCGCCGGCACGATCTTCGTGGATCTGGTCCGCAAGAGTCTGTTTGCCCGCAAGAGCGCCTAGAAGGTCCGTGAAGCGGGAGTTTGCCCAGATCGGACGGCCGGAAGATCGCTATTTCAACTGCAGGCCCCGGGTGTTCACGACCCCGGATGGGGTCTGCAGGAGAAACAGGTAAACGCCGCCGGGCGCTTCACGGCCCCGGCGGCTTTTTCCGTCCCAGGTGACGGTTCCGGGACCGGCCGGGCGGACTCCCTCCAACAGGGTCGTCACCAGGCGGCCACGCAGATCGAAGACATCCAGCCGAACGAGGCCGGGCTGCCGGAGGTCGTAGCTGATTTCCGTACGGGGGTTGAATGGGTTGGGATAGATGTTCATTTCGGCCGGAGGCGTGGCCGGTGGTCCGACCGCGCTCAGGGGGTCCTGGACGGTGATTGTCGTGCCCGGCAGGGTCACGTCGCTGAACCAGCCACCGTCGGTGGTGGCGAGGTAGACCGTAACGGTCGTGATGGGGGTCGTGCCGGGGTTCAGACCTTCAAAATCCCAGGTGAAAAGTTCTCCGGGTCCCTTGACGAATAATCCCACGCCCAAGATCACGGCATATCCGTACCAGGTGCCCGGGGCGTTCTCCTCGAAGCCCTGGAAGGTGAAGATCCCGCTGTCGGTGTAAAGCCGGCCGGCGGCGCCGCCCAGCGAGCGCACCACCGTGGTGTCGTAGGTCACGGTCACGTCGATGGTGCGGATCTCCAGGGAATCGGCGATCAGGATGGACAAGCGCCCCTGGTCTTCGGGGCTGACGGTCGTGTCGGTGGGTGAAAACGAAAGCTGGACCTGGGCTGTGGCCGCCGAGGCCAGCACCAGGAGGGCCAGCATCAGGCCCGCCGGGATGCCCGTCTTCTTCGTGCGGAAATGCGCCACCCGGCCCGTCATGGCAAACTTCCTTCGTCGTCCCTTGCGGATCGCCGAGCGGTTTTGAACGGTGTGTCCAAAACCGCTCGGCTCCTCATCGTCATACTCGACCCATATCACTTCACCAGCGTCATCTTTTTGACCTGGCTGTATGGCCCGGCCTGGATCTGGTAGAAGTAGGTGCCCGAGGCCACGGAACTGCCGCTGTCATTGCGGCCCATCCAGACGACCTCGTGCAGACCGGACGTCTGCTGACCGTCGATCAGCGTCGCCACGCGCTTACCGTCCACGCCGTAGATGACCAGCTTTACGTACTGCGCTTCGGGCAGGGAGAAGCTGATCTTCGTCATGGGGTTGAACGGGTTGGGGTAGTTGTCTTTCAGGGCAAACACGCGGGGCGTAACCGACCCGCTGGTCTCGCTCAGTTTGACCTTGAGATCGATGTTGTCCATCCCCCGGGCGGTGATCTTCAGGTCCGCCATGGCGACGGGCTCGTCCGACCGGATGACCATCAGGTCGCCCTCGCCGACGAACCCGTTGTTCACGCCCATGACCGCCACGCTGGCGTCCAGGTTCTCACCCACGTTCCGCAGGAACGTCAGCTCGGACTGGTCGTCCAGCAGAAGGCCGGCGGAAACGCTCGTGACCGCGTGGTCCGCGGTCACCCGCAGGCCCTTGAGGCCGGAACCGTCCACCAGGCGCAAGGCCAGGGATCCGTCATCGTTATGGACCCAGGCCAGGGTGGCCGTGGTGGCGACGGGGGCTTTGTCCTTTGCGGCGGAGACCACACCGAAGTTCATGGAGAAGACCATCAGGTCCTCGAAGTCGATGCGGCTGTCGGTGGTCGGGATGCCGAGGCGGCTCCAGTCGTCGGTAGGGCCGACGTCGACCGTGTTGTTGTAGGGAGGGGTGCCGCTGGCGCCGGTGGTGCCGAAGGCGGCGCCCAGGTCGGTGATATCGGATGAGTTGACCAGTCCGTCAGGCACGACGCTGGGTCCGATTCCGGTCACATCGCCAAGCCAGTAGTTGGTGGACCGGTCGTTGGCCGCGGCGGGCGGGCTGATGTTGCCCGCTGCGTCGACGGCGAACACTTCGTAGGAATACACGCCGCGGTTCAGGCCGTTGGGATCGAAGACTCCGGATCCCGCAACATGCCCAACATCCGTCAGGGCCGTGGTTCCGACGCTTACCGTATCGGCCAGAACCCATTCGGGATCCAGATCGGCGGCGCTCGGAGAGGCCGGTCGGATGGTCGGGGTGGCGGCGGCAACATCGTCGTACTCGGGATAGGCCGAGACGCCGACGGTGCCGTTGTGCCACAGACCGCGGTACACCATGTAGCGGGCGGTCCCGGTTCCCGGATGGGTCCAGTCGACGCCGACCTTGTTGTGTCCGGGGGTCGCGGTGATGCCCGTGACCGGTTCCGGAGGCGTGCAGTCCACCAGGATGGTGGCGCCCGTGGCGGTCGAGGGGATCGGCGCGTTGTTGGGATCGCGGAGGGTGAAGCTGTCGAAGGTGATGTCGGCGGTGCCGTCACCGGCGGTGAGGAAATCGATGCTGAACAGGGGCGTCACCGCGGCCCCGCCGATGGGCTCGGTGGGGCTGCCCTGGGTGGTTCCGGAGATCATCCACGAACCGTCACCGTTGTTGAAGCTGAGGAACTGGGTGGTGCCGCCGAAGGGCGCAAGGCTGTGGACGGCGACCCAGTTGACCTCGCTGGTCGCCCGGACGACGGCGTTGAAACCGAAGACGTCCGGGGTGTAGATGTCGGTCTTGAGGTTGAAGACCAGCGTGTGGGTCTGGCCGCAGGCGTAGGGCCCGGATACGTCCGGTACCACGGTTGTGCTGCCCATGCCCGACCAGGGTTCGAACAGAATGTTGTCGTCCACGGGCACGCCCGTGCCGGAGAGATTCAGCGGATCATGGAAGGGTCCGCTCGCATCGCCCCACCAGTTGTCCAGGAAGTCGATGGAGTTGGTGGAGCTTGTGTTGCTCACGCCGTAGCCGGAGTTGCCCGACAGGTTGTTGCCGCGGCCCACGACTACCGAGGCATCGGCGCCGTCGAAACCGCAGGCCACGCCGTCGGTGTTGCCGGTCAGGGTGTTGCCGGTCAGGGTGACGTTGGTGCCAGGCTGATAATAAGTCGATACCAGGATGGCGGCGGAAATCGACCCATCTGACGAGGCCACACCCCGGCACTTTGTGATGGTGTTGTTCTCCATGATCATCACGGCTTCGGTGTCAACGGCGTAGTCGAGCCAGTTGCCGGGTCCCTTGCCGGTATAAATGTTGTTACTGAAGGTCCCGCCGGACCAGTTCAGAATACCAATCCGACCGATATCATCGAAAGTGCAACCGGTTACGTTCCAGTAATCTCCACCGAAGGCGGCGATGGCTACGCCACCATATGTGGGACCACCCGCTTGATATTGGATGTTTCGCAGGGCGCAATTCTCCATGTCACCGTTTCCAAGGGCACGGATGCCCTGATAAACCAGGTGCCCTGCGCCGTCCAGCTCCAGATCGCGCATCACCAGGTGGGTGCCGGCCAATTGCAGGAACCACCCGCGGGCGTCGCCGCTGGTGCCGGTGTCGCTGTCGGTCATGAGGACCGCCCGGTCGAGTGGATCGCCCTCGATGGTCAGGCTCTTGTCGATGACCACCTGCCCGGACACGACATAGGTTCCGGGATCCGCCACGATGGTGTCGCCGGAGTAGGCATCCGCGACCGCGCCCGTCAACGTGCCGTATCCCTTGACCTGGGTGGTGTTGTTGAAGGGGAAGTGGGCGGTGGCGGAAAAGTTGGCCACCACGAAACCTTCGCCCGCGCCGGTGACGTAGTTGGCGGCGGTGTCGCCGAACATCCAGTTGAAGCCACGGGCAATGTTGGTGCCCAGCTCGTCGGGCGCACCGCTGCCGATGTCGGACGAAGCGGCGATGTATGCCGGAGAAGGCGGTTCGATGACGAGGCCGCCGACGTTTTCGAAGATCATATCGGAAACGCCGTCCCAACCGTGGGCCATGGCGTAGGTGTGGACCCAGCTGTTCAGGGTATTCCATCCCGCAGTCTCGTAGACCTTGCAGCGCTTGGTTTTCAGGAAGTCCCAGTCGGACACGTCCCAGCGATGGTCGGTCCATTCCCCATCGGACGGCTCGTTGGCGATGACGGCGTAGTTACCCGCGCCATCGGTGATCCAGATGTTGAAGTAGGGGCCCCAGAGCGAGCCGGAACTGACCACGTCGTCCAACCGGTCGGTGTGCAAGGTCGTGATGTCCGAGACGTGCACGCCGTTGATCTTGTCGGTGGCCAGGGCGGCCTTCTGGCTGCCTGCGAAAACGGCAAACTCGGGAGCGCCCATCACCCCGTGCAGGCCGTTGCCGAAGATCAGGGGCGGCCCCTCGGTGGAGTTGTTGCGGATAACGATGGCAGCCCAGTCCGGATCGACGGCCAGGGCCGGAGCCGGAGTCATGGTGACCTTGTAGTCAACTCCGTTGAACCAGACGCTGACGGCAAAGCCGGCAAACTGCAGGGGTACCACTTCGCTACCCCAGCTCCAATCCATATCCCAGGCTCCCGCGCCGCCGCCGTTGGCGGCCGCGCCGCCCGGGATCTCGGCCGTTCCAGTGGCCGGCAGGTAGGCGCCGGTATCGGTCTCGGTGGCGTAGCCCGTCGTCCAGTCCATGGTGCCGGACATGGGAACACCCATGGCGGGGATGCCGCCGACGCCCCAGAAGGCCTCGTCGTACCACGGATTCGCCGCGGTGGCCCCGGGGTGATTGCGCAAGGCCCATTTCTGGGTCCCGCCGTCGTCGTAGAAGGCGACGCTGTACTGGTACCAGTCAGGGGTGTCGGGGTTCCAGGTGGGCCAGGCGTCATGGTCGGCCCCGATGGCCTGGGACGTCCACACCGGGCCGGAGCCGGGATCGTTCCCGAACATGGCGGTGCCGCCCTCGAGGGCGAACAGGTCGAACACGGAACCGGACGTGACCGGGACGACGCCCGTGTAGGTTCCGTCGCCGTTGTTGGTCAGGGCGCCCTGCAGGTGCAGCGAACTGGAGGAGACGGTCGTCCCCAGGGCCAGAGCCGGCAAAAGAAGCAGAGCCAGAATCAAAGCGATTCGTTGCATGATATCCCCCCATGCTTGAGTTCATCCGTGAAAATAAATCGAGCCTTGGAATCCTTTCCCGGGCCGGGACAACATGTTTGGCCATGTGTCCGATCGGTGGAATAACCGGGGTAGGCTGGAGGGGCGGGTCGCGATCCTCCCCCTCAAGAACAATCCCCAGACCCCCTCCTTTCGTTCATCAATTCCGCGTCGGAAAAAACGGCGAAGAACCGCTCTCCCGGCGCACATACAGGAATTTCTTCATAATGATCAGGCAGTCTGTCCGGAGCTGTGTTTGGGCGAGAGAACTCAGCAATATTTCGGATCAAGGTGGGCGAGGGAGCAATCCTCCCACATTGAATAATGTGTGTCAAGTAAACGACATTCAATTTTCAGAAAAATTCACACCAAAGAAAAAAATCATACTTCCCTGAGCGGGAATATGGGCGCCGGGGCCGACTTTCTCCTACATTGGACGAACATTTTTCCAGGAAAGGGTTGGAATCGTGACACATCTGGGATCATTCGCCTGCCTCGACATCATCGGGGACATTCACGGCTATGCCGAGGACCTGGAGTTCCTGCTGGAGCGCCTGGGTTATCGGGAACAAAACGGTGCCTATCGCCATGAAGATCGGGACCGTTGCGCCGTATTTCTGGGCGATTTCATCGACCGCGGCTCCGACATCAAGCGCGTGCTGCGGATCGTGCGTGCCATGACCGAAGCCGGCACTGCCCACGCCGTCCTGGCCAACCACGAGTTCAACGCCATCGCTTATGCCACCCTGCACGAGGGCCGCTTCCTGCGCCCCCACACGCCGACCCACGAGTGGCAGCACCGGCATACCCTGGAGCAGCTCGGCGGGCTGGCCGTGCCCGACCACTGGCTGGACTGGTTCCGCACCCTTCCGCCGTACCTGGCCAACGACGAGGTGCGCATCGTACACGCCTGCTGGGATCCCTGGGCCGTCGCGGTGATCGACGACGCCCTGGCCCGCCATGGAGGGCTGACCCACGATTTCATGGTCGAAGCCCTTCCGTCGGGGCCGCCGGCCGAGCGGGGAGACCTTTTCGCAGCCACCGAATGGCTCCTCAAGGGCAAGGAAGTCCCTCTGCCTGCGGACCATGCACCCCTGGCCGACAAGGAGGGTATTCGTCGCCGCCGCATGCGGGTGCGCTGGTTCGGCCTGCCCCCCGAACCGACTTATGCCGATATGCTGTTCCCCCTGGGTTCGACAGCGGGCCTGCCTTCGGAATCGGTTCCGGGAGAAGCCTTGAAGGCGGTGCGTCTGCCGGGAAACGCCTATCCGGTCGATGCCCCGCCGGTCTTTTTCGGTCATTACTGGTTGACCGGATCCGTGGGTCCCCAGGCCCCCAACGTGATCTGCCTGGACTATTCCGTGGCCCGCGGGGGGCGGCTGGTGGCCTGTACCTGGCGACAGGGCGAACCGATCACCCCGGCGAGCTTCACCACCTCCCGTTGAGGCGGTTTCGAGGTCGGCCACAGGGGATTCCGGCCATCTCTATCTTTTTTTGACATCTTCTGTCACTTGACCATCTTTACCAGCGATCAAACGCCGCGGCTCGCCCCCGGTGCCCGACCCCACACCCGAGCAAGAGGAAATCGCCGTTTTGAACGAACCCCTCCTTGCCCGAGTCCGGTTATGGACTATTTTGCTCGCGTTACCGGCGGCCGGCGCATGTTGGCCGCTTTTGTCCGGCATTTTTGCCCTGGGCGTGTTGGTAACGGCCATCTGGGCGGTGGCGGGCTTCTACACCCTGGAGAGGCTGCTGCGTGCGGCGGTTGTCTCACCGGGAACTCCCCGCAACGGATTCGGCGTTTTTCTGTGGCTAATGGCCAAATTGGCTATTTACGCCCTGGCGGTCCGGGTGGTACTTTCCCGCCCGTTCCCACCGCTAAGCCATGCCGCCGGCCTCACGGTCCTGGTGGTGGTCCTGGTGGTCAGCGGAATCCGGCAGACGCCGGGCTCTGGGGGACCCGAACCCCCTTTGCGGGGCGACGATCGATCAAGCGACCTTTAGGTGAGCGGCGCGAGGCACTGCGCCCCATTCTGACGAGGGAACGGATGCGAAAGATCTGCGCGAAGGAGTTGATGACCGGCCTCCTCTTGATCGGGGCGGTCCTCTTTGCGTCCGGGGTGGTCCTGGCCCAGGATCACGGCGGCCAGGTCGAGCACGGCGCCGCCGGCTCCGAAACCGCCGCCGGCTCCGAAACCGCCGCCGTTCAAGCCGATGAAGCTCACGGCGAAGTCGCCCATGGCGAGGAGGCCGCTCACGGCGAAGAGGGTCATGGCGGGGAGCACGGCTCCATTCCCCATCTCCAGAATCTGGTGTCCGGCTGGGTCGCTCCTTATGTTCCCGAGACCGTGGCCAACAATCTGAGCGACTTCATCGACCCGATCTACTCCCTCACCGTGGTCCTGCTGCTGGCCCTGTTCTTCGTCTCTTTGAGGGGAAAACTGGATGCGCGCCGACCCGGACGCCTGCAGATGGCGGTGGAGGTGCTCTTCGGCGGGCTGTACTCCATGTTCCGGGCGATCATCGGGCCGTCCGCCCGCCGGTACACGCCCTACCTGGGCACGCTGTTCATCTTCATCCTCTTCAACAATCTGGCGGGGATCCTGCCGCTGGGGCACTCGTCGACGTCGGTCTTCAACACCACGACCTTCGCCCTCGGCCTGCTGACGTTCCTCTATGTCCAGGGCATCGCGTTGGCCAACAACGGCGTGGTCGGTTACTTCTACCACCTGGCCGGGTCGCCGAAATCGGGAATCGAGTGGGGCCTGTCGCCGCTGTTCTTCATGCTGCACACCATCGGCGAGCTGATCAAGCCCGTCAGCCTGTCGTTGCGTCTGTTCGGCAACATCACGGGCGAGGACGCCCTGATCGCGACGATGGTCATCCTCGGCTACGCATTCTTCAAGGTCATCCTGTTCTTCGTGCCCGAAGCGGCGTGGAATTACCTGCCCGGCCTGCCGTTGCAGCTTCCGTTCTACTTCCTCGCCCTGCTTTCGAGCACGATCCAGGCCCTGGTCTTTACGCTGCTGTCGACGGTTTATATCGCCCTGTGGCTACCCCACGATGACCATGGCGCACACGCCCACGGTCAGCAGGAGGCCCACGGGCACTAACCCGGACCCCCGCGCGGGGATCGGACAACCGCGGGTTCGCCCGCGATCGTGAAAGTGCAACGCACGCACAAGAAGGAGAAAGACAATGGACGGGAATATTCTGGGACTGGGACTTCCTATCGGCCTGGGTATCGCCGCGCTCGGATCGGGTCTGGGTCTGGGCAAGGCCGTCGAGGGCGGCATGAACGCCATGG
This sequence comes from bacterium CG_4_9_14_3_um_filter_65_15, assembly GCA_002790835.1. GTDB lineage: Bacteria > Krumholzibacteriota > Krumholzibacteriia > LZORAL124-64-63 > LZORAL124-64-63 > JAHJTW01. Next base: position 17,016 of record PFVX01000034.1, read on the forward strand.
GCCGCCAGCCCGAGGCCATCAGTCAGATCCAGGTGGCCATGATCATCGGTTGTGCCTTCATCGAGGCCCTGACGATCTACGCGTTTGTTGCCGTCATCATGCTGATGGGCAAGGTCTAGTTCTGATTTTGACTTGAGCGGGGAGACCCGGCGTGCGTTGACCGGAAACCGGGGGGTGGCCCTGTCGCCCTCCGGATCCGCCATGCGAGGCCAGGCGACCCGGTCCGGAAGGGACCTTTCATGGAAATGATGATGCCCAAGATCCCGCAGCTGCTGACGACGGCGGTGGGGTTCCTCATCTTCGTGGTCATCCTGGGCAAGTATGCCTGGGGCCCGATCCTCAACGTGCTGGACGAACGTCGCGGCAAGATCGAGGGCGACTACGCGGCTGCGGAGAAGAACCTGGCTGACGCCGAGGAGCTGAGGGGCGAGTTCGAGAGCAAGCTGGCCGACATCAAGGCCATCGAGCGCGAAAAGCTCCAGGAGGCCGTGCGGCGCGGCGAAGAGCAGGGCGAAAGCATCGTGGTCAAGGCGCGTTCGTCGGCCGACGACATTCGCCACAAGGCCGATCAGGACATCGAGATCGAGAGCCAGAAGGCCCAGGTCCAGCTGCGCGACAGCGTGGTGTCCATGGCGCTGGGTGCGGCCGAGAAAGTGATCGGCGAGCGGCTCGACGACGATCTGCATCGCAAGCTGATCACCGAGTACATCGATAGCCTGGACGGAGGCGCGACCAATGCGTGATCGCAAGGTCGCAACCCGCTACGCGGAGGCGCTCCTGCTTTCAGCCAAGCAGGAGGGCGTGCTCGCGGGCGTGGCGGATTCCTACGCAGCCGTGCTCGCGGTGATCGACGGGAACCGTGACCTGGTCACGTTCCTGGACAGCCCGCAGGTGCGGGAGCAGGAAAAGAAGGAACTGTTGAGCAAGATTTTCGGCGCGAGGATCGAGCCGGTGCTGCTCAACTTCTTCCTGCTGCTGATCGATCGCAACCGCATCCACAGCACGCGGGACATCGGTACCGTTTTCGCCGAGCTCGTGGAGAAGGACATGGGCGTGATCCGTGCCGAGGTCGTCACGGCCATCGCGCTGCCGGACGATCTGGCCGCCGGCCTGGAGGCCAAGCTCGCCGCCATGACGGGCGCCCGGATCATCATGGAGAAGAAGACCGACCCCGCCGTCATCGGCGGTGTCTGCGTGACCATGGGGGACAAGGTCCTCGATGGCACGGTGCGTACGAACCTCAATCTGCTCGGCAAGAAGCTGGGCGAGGCGCGGGTTCACTAGTTCGGATTTTGCCGGTTCCGGGCCTTGAGCCGCGGAACCCCGGTGTGGGACTCAACGAGGAGTAAGGGCATTGAAACTGAGGCCTGAAGAGATCAGCTCCGTACTATCCCAGGAGTTGAACAATTACGACCGCAACCTCGAGGTTGAGAGTGTCGGAACCATCCTTCAGGTAGGTGACGGTATCGCCCGCGTCTACGGCCTGCAGGACGTGATGGCCGGTGAGATGGTGAAGTTCCCCGGGGACATCTACGGCCTGGTGCTGAACCTCGAAGAGGATTCGGTCGGTGTGGCCATTCTCGGCGAGGACACCCACATCAAGGAGGGCGACCAGGTCACCCGCACCGGCACCATCGCCTCCGTTCCGGTGGGCGAGGGCGTCGTCGGGCGCGTGCTGAACGCCGTGGGCCTGCCCATCGACGGCGAGGGCCCCGTGCCCAGCGCCGAAACCCGCGAGATCGAGCTGAAGGCGCCGGGTGTGACCGCCCGTCAGCCCGTCGGCCAGCCGCTGATGACCGGGCTGAAGGCCGTCGACTCCATGATCCCCATCGGCCGCGGCCAGCGCGAGCTGATCATCGGTGACCGCGGCACCGGCAAGACCGCCATCGCCATCGATGCGATCATCAACCAGAAGGGCAAGGGCGTTTACTGCTTCTACGTGGCCATCGGCCAGAAGCAGTCCACCGTGGCCGCCGTGCACAGCAAGCTCAAGGAGCACGGCGCGATGGAGTACACCACCATCATCGCCGCCAGCGCCAGCGAGCCCGCCCCCCTGCTCTTCCTGGCCCCCTACGCCGGCTGCACCATGGCCGAGCACTTCATGTGGCAGGGCAAGGACACCCTCGTGGTGTACGACGATCTCTCCAAGCAGGCCAACGCCTACCGGCAGATGTCCCTGCTTCTGCGCCGCCCGCCGGGACGCGAGGCTTTCCCCGGCGACGTGTTCTATCTCCACAGCCGGTTGCTCGAGCGCTCGGTCAAGCTGAGCGAGGAGAACGGCGGCGGTTCACTGACCGCCCTGCCCATCATCGAGACCCAGGCTTCGGACGTGTCGGCCTACATCCCGACCAACGTGATCTCGATCACCGACGGCCAGATCTTCCTGGAGAGCGACCTGTTCTACCAGGGCATCCGGCCCGCCATCAACGTGGGTATCTCCGTTTCCCGTGTGGGTGGAGCGGCTCAGACCAAGGCCATGAAGAAGGTTGCCGGGTCGCTGCGCCTGGACCTGGCCCAGTTCCGCGAACTGCAGGCTTTCGCCCAGTTCGGCAGCGACCTGGACAAGGCCACCCAGCGCCAGCTCACCCGCGGTGAGCGCATGGTCGAGATCCTGAAGCAGAACCAGTACGTGCCCATGGCCAACGAGAAGCAGGTGTCGATCATCTTCGCCGCCAGCAAGGGCTTCCTCGATCAGGTGCCCGTCGAGGACGTGGCGGCATGGGAGAAGGACTTCCACGCCTTCATGGAGCAGAAGCACTCGAACATTCTGCACACCATCGAAGAGACCGGGAAGCTCGCCGATGAGACGGTGGAGAATCTGACCGCCGCCATCAAGGAATTCGCAGGAACGCGCAGCTAGGCTCGCGGAGGAGGTAACCCGTGGCGGGAGCCGGGGTCAAACTACTGAACAAGCGGATCCGCTCGGTCAAGAACACCCAGCAGATCACCAAGGCCATGAAGATGGTCGCCGCTGCCAAGCTTCAGCGCCAGCAGGGCCAGATGCTGGCGGCGCGCCCCTATGCGCGCAAGCTGACCGAGCTCATGCAGCAGCTGGTGTCCCAGACCGAGGTCATGGACCCGCTTTTCGAGGTGCGACCCGTGCAAAAGCGCCTGTTCGTGGTGATCACTTCCGACAAGGGCCTGTGCGGGTCCTACAACATGAACATCATCAAACCGGCCCATAAGGCGGTGGACCAGTCGATCGAATCGGGTGTCGAGACCGCCGTCTACGCCATCGGGCGCAAGGGGGCCGAGTACTTCCGCAAACGGGGTTACACGATCCACGCCAGCCACGAGGATTTCGGCGGCGAAGCGAACAGCACCCAGGGCAAGACGGTGGGCGACACCGCCGTGGGCGCCTTCCTGGACGGAACCTTCGACGAGGTGCGTGTGGTCTACCCCTCCTTCGTCAGCACCATGACCCAGATGCCGGTGGACCAGCCCCTGCTGCCCATCGCGCCGGAGGCCATGGAGGGCGATACCGAGGGTGCGGGCCTGGATTATATCTGGGAGCCGAACCAGGAAGAGCTGTTCGGCGTGCTGGTGCCCCTGTACCTGCGCAATCGGGTGTTCATGACCCTGAGCGAGGCGTTTACCAGCGAGCACGCCGCGCGCATGACGAGCATGAGCGCGGCCACCGAGAATGCCGGCGAGCTCATCGAGGCCCTGACGCTGCAGCGCAACCGCGAGCGCCAGGCCGCGATCACTTCGGAACTGCTGGATATCGTGGGCGGAGCCAACGCCCTGTAGGAATTCGCGGGGACCGGTGGTCCCCTTGATGCTGAGTATGCAAGGAGAGGAAAGAACATGGCCGGGAACTACGGGCTGGTCCAGCAAGTCATCGGACCCACGGTGGACCTCGAGTTCGATTCGGATCATCTGCCGGAGATGCTCAACGCCATCCGGATCGTCGACGTGGACAGGGGTATCGACCTGATCACCGAGGTCGCCCAGCACATCGGGAACAACGTGGTGCGCACCATCGCTATGGACTCGACCGACGGTCTGGTTCGCGGCATGAAGGGTGAGGATACGGGCGCCCCGATCTCGGTGCCGGTGGGCAAGCAATGCCTCGGCCGCCTCTTCAACCTGCTGGGCAAGCCCCTGGACAGCAAGGGTGACCTGCCCGAGCCGGACAAGCGCTCGCCGATCCACGCCAGCCCCCCGGAGCTGACCAACCAGGGCGAGGCCAACGAGATCTTCGAGACCGGGATCAAGGTCGTCGACCTGCTGGCCCCCTACGTCAAGGGCGGCAAGATCGGCCTGTTCGGCGGCGCCGGCGTGGGCAAGACGGTGATCGTGATGGAGTTGATCCATGCCATCGCCACCCAGCACGGCGGCTACTCCGTGTTCTGCGGTGTGGGCGAGCGGACCCGTGAGGGCAACGACCTCTGGCTGGAAATGACCGAGTCGGGCGTGATCGAGAATACGGCCCTGGTCTTCGGTCAGATGAACGAGCCGCCGGGAGCCCGTCTGCGCGTGGCCCTGTCGGGTCTGACCATGGCCGAGCACTTCCGTGACGTTCTGAACCAGGACGTGCTGCTGTTCGTGGACAACATCTTCCGTTTCACCCAGGCCGGTTCCGAGGTTTCGGCTCTGCTGGGCCGTATGCCCAGCGCCGTAGGCTACCAGCCCACCCTGGCCACGGAGATGGGCCAGCTCCAGGAGCGCATCACCTCGACCCGCAGCGGCTCGATCACCTCGGTGCAGGCCATCTATGTGCCCGCCGACGATTTGACCGACCCCGCGCCAGCCACGGCGTTCAGTCACCTGGACACCACCACGGTGCTGTCGCGGCAGATCGCCGAGCTGGGCATCTACCCGGCCGTCGATCCCCTGGACTCCACCAGCCGGATCCTCACCCCGAGCGTCCTGGGTGAGGTGCACTACAACCTGGCCCGCCAGGTGCAGACCATCCTGCAGCGCTACAAGGATCTGCAGGACATCATCGCCATTCTGGGTATGGACGAGCTGAGCGACGATGACAAGATCGCCGTCCAGCGCGCCCGCAAGATCCAGAAGTTCTTGTCCCAGCCGTTCTTCGTGGCCGAGACCTTCACGGGCATGTCGGGCCGTTACGTCAAGCTCGAGGACACCATCCGCTCGTTCCAGGGCCTGGTGGCCGGCGATTACGACCACATCCCCGAGCAGTGCTTCTACATGTGCGGAGCCATCGAGGAAGTGCTGGAGAACTACGAGAAGATGCAGGCGGAAGGTTAAACCATGGCCAGGACCTTCAAGGTCGTGATCGTCACTCCGGAAAAGACAGCCTACGAAGGCGAGTCGATCTCGGCCGTGATCCCCGGGCTGGCGGGATACATCGGTATCTGGGCCAATCATGCGCCGCTGGTGGCGGCCGTGGCACCCGGCTTGGTGACCCTGAAGAAGGACGACGCGGGCAACGAGCTGCGCATGGCCGTGGGCACGGGCTTCGTCGAGGTCTCCGACAACGTGGTGAACCTCATGGTCGAGACCTGTGAGACCGACAGTGAGATCGACGTTGCGCGCGCCGAGAAGGCCCTGGAGCGTGCCCGGGGTCGGCTGACCGATATGCAGGCGGAGATCGACCGGGAGCGGGCCCGCCTCGCGCTGCAAAGGGCAGAGGCTCGGGTGAGAGCGGCAAAAGGCAAGTAAATCCCGGTAAATCAACGGTTTTCGTGGAATTTTTCGGGCGTCCCTCCAGGGGCGCCCGTTTGCGTTGAATATGTGAACAATCCCCCGTTGAATACCACAACGAAGCTAAACCGTTGAAAAATATACAGAATGGCGATAATGGCGGAATCCGGCCCGATTTCCCGCTGATATCTTCAACGACTTCGCGGGGGTGTGGGGTGTTGGGATTTGCGTAAGTTGCTATATAACAGCTTGTTATTTTTTTGGCACCCATGATGCAATGGGAAGAGTGTCGAATCAGAAGCCATCACGTTCCACTGGGAACTTCAAACGGAGGAAAGAACAATGACAGCGATTCTCGTGATTCTCATGGTCGTTTCCATCTTCGCCATCGACGCCCTGAAGCTGTACATCAAGCGCCGCCGCGGCGAGACCCCGGTCCCCGAGGCGATCCCCGCCTTCTCGGCCGTGCGTTTCCCCAAGGGCCTGTTCCTGGGTGAGAACCACGCCTGGGCCCGGTTGACCGAGCTGGGCGAGATGAAAGTCGGCCTGGACGAGCTGCTGACCCAGGCCCTCGGCTACGTGGACGAGGTCGAGGTTGCCCCGGCCGGCACCCAGGTGCGCAAGGGCGACCATCTGGCCACCATCACCCGCCTGGGCCACAAGGTCGAAGTCACCTCGCCCCTGGACGGCACCGTGGTCGCAGTGAACGACAACGTCATCAACGAGCCCTACGGCGTGCACCAGGACCCCTACGGACGCGGCTGGCTGGCCACGGTCTGGCCCACCGAGCACACCGAAGCCCTGCGTGACCTGAAGGTCGGCGATCGGGCCTCCGCCTGGTTGGGACACGAAATCCAGCGCTTCACCGATTTCCTGACCGCCCGCACGAGCCCCGAACTGGTCGGCGCCTTGGCGGCCGACGGTGCCCATCCCCTCATCGGCGCGGCCTGCAGCCTGGACGAGGCCGGCTGGGAGGCGTTCGAGAAGGAATTCGCACGGATTCCGTAATACTGACGGTGGGGGATTGGAGAAAAGGGAGGCCCGCAAGGGCCTTCCTTCTCATATTCTGGCCTCAATATCAACGAAAAGTGGATTTGATGGCGCCCCAAGGTTGCACGTCTTCGTCCACCGGCTGGTAATCCACACATTGCAGTGCAGCGAAACCTCATACCCCATGATGGCATCGACGCCATATCTCAGACCCACGGTGTAGGTTCCCGCATCCAGGCAAACCGGAGCCAGGACCGAGGAGTTCGGCGGCGACTGGGCGATGCAGGCGTTTTCGTCGCAGCCGCCGAAGACCACGACCTCCATGACCGAGGCGGCCGCACCCGTCACGCTCACCGTGATTTCCTTCGGTGAGGCCAGGGCTGTCAATTTCCAGAATCATTCCCCAGGTATTTCCAGAATCATTCCCCAGTTGAAGTGGTGATATTTT
>PFVX01000041.1 GCA_002790835.1 bacterium CG_4_9_14_3_um_filter_65_15
CTTCGCCAAACGACAGCAGGCCCTGGCGAAGTCGGTTAATTGCCTGGATGACCCGGCAAGTGCGGTGTTCTACGCGGCAACATAGCCAAACACGAGACGGGCCGCCCGAGAGGGCGGCCCGCTGCACAATATTCCGGAAGGTGACCTGCTCCAATCAGAATGAATAAGTCACGCTGATCCGGTGGGTCACCTCGTCGATGTCCAGGGTGTCCCCGGCATAGGCGTAATCAACCGTGAGGGGATCGAGACGGAAGCCCGCCCCGGCCGTCAGGTCGCCTGCTCCCCAGCCTGAATCGAATCCCGTCCGCAGGTAGACCTTTCGCGAAAATCCGACCTCCATCCCGAGATGGGCGTTGGCGCTCAGGGTGCCGCTGGAGAACTGGTCGGCAACGCCGCGGTTCTCGAAGCGGGTCTCCATGCTCCCGGCCAGGGTCAGGTCCATGTCCCAGCGCGGCAGCGGTTGGCGCCAGGCCAGCCCGGGAACCACAGCCGGCGAGATCTGCTCGTTCCGGCCGGTGCTCCAGGAAAGGTAGGTCGTGGTCAGGTCCTGGAACTTGACGCCGAAATCCAACCTCCGCCAGACCGCGGGCCGCAGCAGGGCGATGTCCGCCCCGATGCCCAGGCTGGAATAATCGCCGACGCTCTGGCGAATGAACTTCACCGAGCCGCCGACACGCCACCGGCCGAGGTTTTCACCGTACGAAAGCAGCAGGGCGAGTTCTTCGTCGGTCTTGAACCGGATCTGATCCTGGAGATCGAGCAGGCCCCGCAACTCCCCGTCATCCACCACCCCGTCACCATTGGTATCCAGTTGTTCCTGCAGGTGTTCGGTGAAGGGAATATCCTCGACTCCCAGCCGGATGACCGAGATGCCGAAGCCGGCTCCGGTTCCCCCAAGCAGGGACCAGGAAACCGGTTGGGCGAACACCGCGAAATCCCGGTTGATGAGATCCCCGAAACGTTCGGAATGCATGACCATGATGCCGCCGCGATCCATGCCGGACAAGCCGGCGGGATTCCAGAAGGTGGTTGAAGGGTCGTCGGCCACCGCGGTGAAGGCTCCACCCATGGCCAGCGCCCGGGCACCGCCGCCGTTTTCCATGAACGCGCCGGCATACTTGGTAGCCCGGGCGGACCCGGACCCCAGCGTCACGACGAGCAGGGCAAGGACGGCTGAACCGAGGCTGCGGCTAACAGACCGCAGCAATCGCACGTGAAGCATATTCGTCTCGCTCACCAGGGGTTGAGGCTGGAAGTGGCATCCGTCTCTCGACTTCATTATAGGAGATTTTCCTTCCCCTGAAAAGGGTTCCCCGCAACGATGTCCATTCAAGTCAGTCCGTAGTGCTTCAACTTCCGGTACAGAGTCCGCTCGCTGATCCCGAGCCGTTCGGCCGCCTGGCGACGATTTCCGCCCGTGGCCCGCAAGGCCTGCTGGATCAGCGTTCGCTCGGCGGCCTGCAGATCACCGCCCTCCTCGCCCCCCAGGGGACTGAACTCATCGCTGTCGCCGAAGGTCTCCACCACCGGACCGTGCCCGCTGCCGGCCATCCTGTTTGAGCCGTGCCAGGCGTCGGAGCTCACGCGCCCCAATCCCGCACGGGTCAGCATTTCCTTGATCTCCCGGAGTTCCTGGCGCAATTCCAGCAGGCTACCGGCCAGCATTCCGGGATCGAGATTCTGGTAGGGACGGTAATCGAGGGGCACGGGCAAATATCCCTCCGCAACAGGATTTCCCACTTCGGGTCGCAGATCCCGGGGCAGGTCCTCGACCTCGATGAGCCCGCTCTGCTTGATGACGACCGCGGAACTGATGGCATTGCGCAGTTCCCGCACATTGCCGGGCCAATCGTGTGCCAGCAGCAATTGCTCGGCCGCCCGCGTCATTCCCCGAACGTGAAGCTCGTGGCGCTTGTTCTCGTGGTTCAGAAAAACCCGGGCCAGGACCAGGATGTCATCGCGGCGTTCCCGCAGAGGCGGGGTTTCGATCACCACGACACGCAGGCGATAGTAGAGGTCCTGCCGGAATTGCCCCCGGGCCACGGCCACCGCCAGATCCTGGTGCGTGGCGGCGATGAGACGGATATCGCTACGCTGGAGGGACCGGCCGCCGACCGGGGTGAACTCCCCTGTTTCCAGGGCCCGCAGGAATCGGGTCTGCATTTCCAGGGGCATTTCCGCCACTTCGTCCAGAAAGAGCGTGCCCTTGTCCGCGCGCCGGAAAACGCCCGCGTGGTCCTTGACCGCGCCGGTGAAGGCGCCCCTGGCGTGACCGAAGAGTTCGGATTCGAGAACCCCGGCCGACATGGCGCCGCAATTGATGCTCACGAAGGGGCCGTCCTTGCGCCCCGAATTGCGATGAATGGCCTGGGCCACCATTTCCTTGCCCGTCCCGCTTTCCCCGAGGATCAGGACGTTGACGTCCAGGGGAGCGCTATTGGCGACCATCGCCAGCATTTCCCGCACGGCGCGGCTGCGTCCGATGATGCCGCTGTTGCGCCTGACGATGCGCAGCTGCAAGGCCCTTTGGACCGAGTGGGCGATCTCCTGACCGTCCGCACCCCCCGACAGGATGCTCACGGCACCCTCGAAGATCTCCAGGTCGAGATCCTGCTGCACCAGGTCACCGATCAGCACCAGATCGGCATCCTGGTTCAAACTGAGGAATTTTTTGATGACATGCCGGTAGCGGGGATAGTCACGGGTATCGAACAGGAAGACCGTGGTTTGGCCCATGTTGATGCGGGCCAGGGCCTCCGCGGGGGAATCGAACAGGAAAAGTTCGCAATCATCGAGATTCCATTGCGATGCCTCGGCATAGAGCTTTTGCCGCCGGCTGAGCAAAACCACCGAATCCAAGCTTCCCTCCCGGGTAAGAAGTTTACCTGACATTTTGGCAGGATAGCGCGAACGGCGGATTTTGCCACCTGAAATCCTGGCCTCGGGGCCGGGAATCCCCCACTTCGGCACCGATGAGGCGGCTCAGCTCAGATCCAGGAATGCGGAGACCTGGGTGATGTCCTCGCGAATGGCGGCGAGGTGGCTTTCCACCTGGCCCACGGTGAGGCCGGCGGCGACGTGAAGCTCCTCCACGCTCACCATTTCGGGATCGAAACCCAGGTCGCTGGTCGGTGGTTCAACGGTGTTGGCAAGGTAATCAGCCAGGGCTACCAGGGCGGTAGCCGCCCGGATCGCGGGATTGCTATCGCGCGGAGCAAAACCGTGGTGGTAACGGCTGCAGGATGTCAGCACGGCCGGAAAGCGCCAGGACGTCCCGAAGGCCTCACCCAGTTCCGCGTGGTCGAAGCCGAAGGCTTCCTTCTCCCTTTCCAGAAGGGTCTTCCCACCGGCGCTGCGTTCACCGATCAAGCGCCAGTACATCTCCGGGGCGTGGAGTTCCAGGATGAACTTGCCCATGTCGTGCAGCAGACCGGCGGTGAACAATTCCTCCGGGTCCTCATGCCCGCTCATTTTCGCCAGGTGCTTGCTGACCGCTGCGGTCACCACCGAGTGACGCCACAGCTCCCGATAATCCATTTTGCCGCCCGAGTTGGCCACGGCCGCCATGACGCTCGATGCGACCGAAACACAGATGGCCACCTGGCGCACGGTCCGGTAGCCCAGAACCGTCACACAGCGACCGATGTCGGTAATGTCCCCGCGTCGCGAGTAGTAGGGCGAATTCGCCAGGCGAAGGATCCGGGCCATCAGGGGAGCGTCGAGCCGCACCACCCGTCCCAGATCGGACGGCCCGCTCCGGGGGTCGTCCAGGACCTTGAGGATCTCCATCAGAGTTTCCGGGATGGAAGGGAGGTCATCGATTTCCAGCAAGAGCCGCTGAAGCCTAGCTTCCGTTTCTTCCTTGGTGGTCGGGGCCGCGATAGTCATTCCTGTATCTCCCTAAACAAAGATTTCCATTTCCGTTTCCAGCGTGGTGCGCACCAATTCCATGATCGTCTCGAAGTCCTCTGCCTGGAGCTGGAACCGGTTGTTGGCCGGGCAGCCGACGAGGTCGAAGTCGGGGTCCTCCACGAACCCGATTCCCATCTTGTGGCAGATCTTGTTGCCGAGGTCGAGGATCGCATGCAGGGGATTCTCATCCTGCAGGATGGCGGGATCATGATGATTGCAGATGACTTCCTCGAGGATCGAGGCCAGTTTCCACTTGCTGATCAGCAGGCCTCCAACCTGGGCGTGATCGAACCCGAGAATAATGCGTTCGGTCTTGTGGAAGGTCCGGTTCTGGTTGTAGACCACCTGCACGATCTCGTCGAACTCCCGCGGGGCTTTCTGGTTGAGGACCAACTTTCCGATGTCGTGCAACAAACCGGCCAGGAACGCTTCCTCGGTGTACTTCGGTGCGTGGGCTTCGGCCAGAATGCGGCAGGCGAAGGCGGCCCCGATGGAGTGTTCCCACAACAGGCGTTCCTTCAGACCGGTCCGGGAGCTGTGGGTGTTGTAGAGGTTGCGCGCGGCACTCGTGACCACCAGGCTGCGGATGGAGTTGAATCCCAGCATGACGATGGCTTCGGTGAGGGTCTTGATGCGCCGGCTGCAGGAGTACATGGCGCTGTTGGCGATCTTCAGGATCCGGGCAGTCATGGCCTGGTCGTCTGCGATCACCTGCTGGAGTTTCTGCGCCGAGGTATCAGGATCGGAGGAAAGCTCCAGCACCTTCGCCGCCACCTGCGGCATGGCCGGCAGGTCGCGCGTTGTCATGATAATGCTGCGCAGCTTGTCCTCGATCCCCGACTTGATCGAGGGATCGGGCGGAGCCGGAGGGGCCTCGGCAACCCTGGTCATGAAAGCTCCCAAGGAAATTGCAGTTGCGACCCGCCGCCTGGCGGCCAAGGCCGAAACATCCTGCTAACCAACACCTTTCTTGAAAATGTATTCGACAGCGGGAGCCTGGTGCTTTAGCGGGGAATCGCCCCGGTCACCGGCGATCCGGCGCAAATCGTCCCGGAGATCCTCCAGATTGTCGGCGGTTTCCCGCAATCTCCCCAGGAGTTCCCCGTAGCCGGATGTTTGCGGAGCCGAGACGGCTGATGATTCCGCGGCGCGGTAGGCCCGGGCCTGGGCGTTTCCCAGGACGGTCGCAGGTTTCTGCACCCGTGCGACAGGGCTGTCGGCCTTCTGCGGCGGGCGTTGTTTGCGGCCTCGCCACTGCCTGCGCAGGTACAGGAATCCGACAACCACCAGGATGGTCAGACCGGCCGCCACGGCTGCGGCAGCCACCCAGAAAAGAGTGTCCTGTCCATTGAACAGGTTGCCTGCCTCTTTGATGACTTCCGAAGCCATGGGTATCCCTTCCCTCAGGCCATGATATCGATGGTCACGCCCAGGGCGTCAGCATCCTCCTGGGGCGAGTCGTCCGGTCCGTCCCCGGACCCCTCTTCCGTCAAGTCCTCGTTCTTGTTCCGTCGAGCAAGCCGGCGCCGCTTGCGCCGGTCCTTTTCCTCCCGCCGATCGGCCTCCACGCGTTCCTTGGCCGCCTTCTCGATTTCCCGGACCTTCTTCAGCTTCAGGTCGTCCCGGTTTTCTTCCCGTTCGTTGTACGGGGTAACCGCCGTCGCCTGTTGCTGGCTCTTGACCTGGGACCTCGCCACTTTCCCCATTTGGGAAAGGGTCGTGGGCAGCGAAACTCCGTCGGCGTTCATGGATCGTATCCTCCCGGAAGGCCCTTACGAGATGGGCCAACCACCTCCGTGTCGTCCCAGCCAGGCCAGGTACCCGCAAAGCTGGCAAAGGCTGAACGCAGCCATGACGTTGATGGGTTCCAGGCTGGCCTTCACCTTTTCGGACACGGTGCCCACGGGCATCTTCTCCGGGGTGGGCTGCTTGTCGCGAATCTGCCGCGTCAACTGCCCGATGGAGGACTTGCCCTCGTTCCGGTCGATCTTACCCTTGAGACGCAGGATGGCCTTGGTGTGGATCTGGCAGACGCGGCTCTCGGTCACGTCGAGGATTTCGCCGATTTCCTTCAGCGTGAGCTCCTCGTAATAGTAGAGCACCAGGACCAGCTGTTCCTTTTCCGGAAGCTCGGCAATGCGCTTGCCGATCAGATCCTTCATTTCCTGCTTCGCGAGTTCCTGCTCGATGTTGTCGGCGGCAGGGTCGGCCAGGAATTCCACCAGGGCGGTGGAATTGTCGCTGTCGGAGGAATTGCTCTCCGCATCCAGGGACATGATGGTGGCGACCGAGACCTCCCCCATCATCTCGTCCAGTTCCGGAAGTTCGATATCCAGTTCCTTGGCCACTTCGGCGTCGGTTGCCGGCCGCCCCAGACGCATCTCCAGGATGGAGTACGCCTCCTCGAGTTGTTTGGCCTTGCGGCGCAGCGAACGGGGAAACCAATCCTGGCTCCGCAGTTCATCGAGGATCGAACCACGGATGCGCGGAATCGCGTAGGTCTCGAACTTGATCTGGCGCCCGGCGTCGAAATTGTCGATGGCCTGGATCAGACCCAGCAGACCTGCCGAGACCAGATCGTTGAATTCCACGTAGTGGGGCAGGCCGATCGCCATGCGTCCGGCCACATATTTCACAATGCGGGCGTAGATATCCACCAATTCGCAACGGGCGTTCTGACTGTCCTCGCCCGTCATGCGGTCCCAGATGTCGCTATGGGCGATTTGCAGGATCTCGGTCATGTTTCAGCCTTTCTGGTGCGATTACCCGCGTGCTATTTGCACGATCCATGCCAGCGGCGGCTCTCGTGTCAGGACGCCTTTTTGCCCACGTGGGGGGACTTTTCCATGCCATCCTCCGGTTCGTGTCCCGCCGCCTGTAACGCCAGCACGGCCAACGCCCCGAGGATGAAGATGGCCATGTAGGCCACCGCCATCTTTTTGAAGGTGACGTAGAGGGACCAGCCTTGCCAAAGGCCCACGCAAAGGACCAGAAACGCTCCCAACAAGGCCATGGTCTGCAGGATGCGCTGCATGCTATCTTTCACCCCTTGCCGTTGCCTCAACCGCCGCCAATAGGGTAGCGGCGGCCAAGTCGGACCCCCCGCTCAGACGCGCAACCAGGTCGGCGGCCCGAGCAATCCTCACGCCACCTCCCTCCCGGTCGCTGACTCCATCGAGGGAGACGGGCAGGGAAATCAATTCCAACAGGTCCAGAATCTTGCCCTCGCGCTCGAAGCGGCGCGGCCGGGATACGGCCAACCAATCGCAGTTCCACGTGCGTGCCAGGTCCGCCCCGGTTCCCGCAGCCGGCAAATCCGTGCCCAGTGAGACCACCATGTGCCGATGGAACCCGGCGTTTGCGGCCAGCCAGGTCTGGAACTCGGGAAATTCCCCGAGCACCGGATCATCCAGGTCCGGGAGTTCGAACAGCACCACGTCGTAGTCGCCGAAGTGCTCCTGGCAGCTTTGCAGTTGCCGGGGATGGCGAATGACCGCGGCGTCATATCCGTGACGGGAGGCTTCGGCCTGGACGCGCGCGATGGTCCCTTCGTGTTCGGGGAAGGCGACCAGCAGCAAGACCTCCCGGCCCAGTTCCCGGAATTGGGCGCAGGTCCGGAAGACCAGTTCCTGGCGTGCGTGTCGGTCGAAGCCCAGGAAGGCATGGGAGCCGTAGAAGCCGTCCCAATCACACTCGGCCGCGGACAACTTGCCGGTCAGCCATTTCAGGAAGGCGTCACGTTCGGTCGGTTCCTGACCGGTTTCCGCCCGGTATCGATGGGTGAGGCGCAAAACGGTCTCCCGGCTCGTGCCGAGGGATTCCAGATAAGATGTCGCCGGGGACGAAACGGGCCCGTCTTCCCTGGCGTGCACCCGTTCGAGTTCCACCTGGACGTCGGCCACAAGGTTGTCGATGCGGTCAAGTTCCGCCTGGACGGCCTGGGCCGGGGGCCCCGCTTCCGGGCGCCGGTGGATCACGGGTTTGTTTCCTTGGCCTCCAGTGCCGGGTTCACCCACCGTCACTTCCACCATTTTCTTCGTTCCCAATCCGTTGCCCATGCGGACCGCAACGGTTCGCGTACCCTGGATCACGGCGTTCTCGCCATGGACCAGGCGGACCTTTCGGTAGGCTTCCTTCAGCGAATAGCCCGTGATCACCCGCGGGTTCTCTTCAGCTTGCGGCCGTGAATTCCTTGCCGTGAACATTGGTCACCACCGTTCCGGTTGAATGGACCTTGGCAGCCGAGGACACTTCCGTGTAACCCATGACCGCCAGGTTGGGATAAGTCGGCTCGACAAGCCGTTTGATGAACAGCCGCATGGGCGTCGGCACCAGCAGCACCGGTGGGGTGCCTGCGGCGTACGCCGCCCGCAAGTGGCCCTCGATCTGGGACAGGAAGTCCCGCGTGAAGGCCGGATCCAGGACCACACCCTGGGCCTGTTCGCTTTGACGCGCCGCCTCCAGGAGGGTCTGTTCCGTGCCCGGATGCAGGGAGATCACGTGCAGGCTGCCGTCGCTCTCGCAGTGCAGGGCCGTGATGGAACGGGCCAGGGATTCACGCACCTTTCCGCACATGAAATCCGCCCCCATGCCCGTGCCGCTGTAGTTGGCCAGGGTCTCCAGGATGGTCACGATGTCGCGCACCGGAATGCGCTCATGCAGCAGGGCCTTGAGCACGTTGTGCAGGGTGTTGACCGGGACCTTGTCCGGCACCAGATCCTCGATGAGGGCCGGAGCGAAATCCCGGACCGACTCGCACATGTCCTTGATGTCCTGGCGGCTGAGCAACTCGTCGGCGTGACTGCGGATGATTTCCGAGAGGTGCGTCGCCAGCACGGCCGCCGGTTCGACCACCGTGTAGCCCTGGTGCTCGGCGTGGCTCTTGTCGTCCGGGTCGATCCACACCGCCGGCAGGTTGAAGGCGGGCTCCGTGGTGGCCTCACCCGTGAGTTCCCCCGCATCGGGCTGGGTGCTCATGGCCAGCAGTTTTTCCGGCACCAGCCTGGAGCGACCGATTTCCACGCCCTTGAGTTTGATCACGTAATCCTGTGCCCCCAGCTGGAGGTTGTCGCGCACGCGGATGGGGTGGATGAAGATCCCGAGTTCCGAGCCCACCTGCCGCCTGATGTTCCCCACCCGGTGGAGCAGGTCACCGCCACGGGCATCGTCGACCAGGGGAATCAGGCCGTAGCCGATCTCCAGTTCCAGGCGGTCCAGGACGAAAAGGTCTTCGCCCCTGAGTCCTTCGGGCTCCGCGACCCCTTCTTCCTCGGCCTGGCGAGCCTGATCCTCGGCCTCCTCCATGTTGTCGTCGTACTTCTTCACCCGGCGGCTCATGACGGCCCCCGTCACCGCCGTGGCGACGGCGAAGAAAAGGAACGGTCCGGTCGGCAACCCCGGAATCAGGCCCAGAACCATGATGGCGCCGGCGGCCAGGTACAGGGCCTTGGCTTGCCTGAAGATCTGCAGGGTGACCGCCTGGCCCAGGTTCAGCGAACCGCTGGTCCGGGTGACGACGAGACCGGCACTGGTGGAAATCAAGAGGGCCGGAATCTGGCTCACCAAACCGTCACCAACGGTCAGCACGGTAAAGCGGGCCAGGGCTTCATGTGCCGTCATGCCCATCTGCAGCATGCCGATGATGAAACCGGCGGCGATGTTCACCACGGTGATCAGGATCCCCGCCATGGCGTCGCCCTTGACGAACTTGCTGGCACCGTCCATGGCCCCGAAGAACTCGGCCTCGCGCGCGATCTCATCGCGGCGGTCCCGTGCCTGCTTCTCGTTGATCAACCCGGTATTGAGGTCCGCGTCGATGGCCATCTGCTTGCCGGGCATCGCGTCCAGGGTGAATCGCGCAGCAACCTCGGCGATACGCCCGCTACCCTTGGTGATGACCATGAAATTGATGATGACCAGAATGATGAAGACGATGACGCCGATGACGTAGTTCCCCCCGACCACGAAATCTCCGAAGCTCTCGATGACCTGCCCGGCGGAGCCCTTGCTCAGGATCAGTCGGGTCGACGCCACGTTCAGTGACAGACGCATGAGAGTCAGGATCAACAGGAGGGAGGGAAAGCTGTTGAACTGAAGGGGTTCCTTGAGATAGAGCGAAACCAGGAGCACGGTCACCGAGAAGGCGATGCTGAACGTGAGCATGAGGTCCATGAGGATCGGCGGTACGGGTACCACCATGAGGCCCAGGACCATCATGACCGCCACCGCGCTCAGGATGTTGCTGTTCGCCAGGACCAGATCCCGATCAATTACACTCTCATGCTCCACGCTTCACGCATCCTTCTGGGTTAGGCCTTCTTCAACCGGTACACGTAGGCCAGCACCTCGGCCACGGCCTGGAACAGACTGTCGGGGATGGACTGCCCCACCTCCACCTGACGGAAGAGGGATCGGGCCAGGAGTTTGTTCTCCAGGATCGGCACCCGCGCCTTGCGGGCGATGCCCTTGATCGTGGCCGCCAGGGTGTCCGCACCCTTGGCCACGACCACCGGTGCGGCGCTGCCCGGACTGTATTTCAGGGCCACCGCATAGTGGGTCGGGTTGGTCACCACGACATCGGCCGTCGGCACATCCGCCAGCATGCGCTGCTGGGCCATCTTGTACTGCATGCCCTTGATCCTGGCCCGGATCTGCGGGTCACCCTCGATGTCCTTGTGCTCCTCCTTGATCTCCTGCTTGCTCATCATGAGGTTTTCCTCGTACTGGCGTTTCTGCCAGATCCAGTCGATGAGGCCGAGCAGGGAGGCAAAGGCAAGCAGCCGGATCATGAGCTTGATGAAGGCCCCCTGACCCAGCTTGACGATGCCGGCCAGGGACAACAATCCGGCGGAATAGAAGGACCCCATCAGCCCGTGGATGCACCCGTAGGCCAGCAACCCGATGATGCTGATCTTCACCATGTTCTTGACCAGTTCGAAGAAGGCGGTCTTCTTGAAGAACTTCTTCATACCGGCGATGGGATTGAGGGAGTCGGTCTTGAACTTCAGGGATTCGCCGCTGGCGTGGAAACCCACCTGGATGAAGTTGGCTCCGAAGGCGGCCAGGATCACGGCCAGCAGAAGCGGGGCCATGGCCTCCGCGAAAACCTTCATGTTCCCTTCCATGAGGATGCGCAGGCTCGCGCCGTTGCTCGGGGCCAGAAGCGGCGCCTCGGCGAAGAGGTAAGCCGCGTTGCTGCCCATCACGCTGGCGAAATGGCCGCCGCTGAGCACGAGGACGCTGATGCCGGTGATGAGCAGCAGGGCGCCCGTCACCTCCTGGCTGCGTGCGACTTGTCCCCTGTCCCGCGCCTCACTCCGCCGTTTCCCCGTGGCTTTTTCTGTCTTCTCGCCCGCAGGTCCGTCAGCCATTTCTCACCTCCTCGTGACCGGTTGGTCGGTTCCGTCATGCCTGGGGCGGTCGCGAAACCGCCCTACCTGGTTGAAAATCATTCAACTGAGCGCCAGCAGGACCTCTCCCAGCTTGTCGGTCAAGCCGCTCATCAGCGAAAGGGTGATATCCCGGAAATAGACCAGGGACACCCCGAATACCATGAGTCCCACCGCAATCTTCACGGGGAACCCCACCGCCAGGATGTTCAGCTGCGGAACCGTCTTGACGACTACGCCCATGGCGCTGCTGACCAACAGCAGGATCAGGACCACCGGAGCGGCAATCCGCAAACCCAGGCTGAAAACGTCGCCGAACCTGCTGGCCAGATACCACGCTCCGGCCGGCGCGTCCGGATTCACGAACGGCGGCACCACCAGGCAGGACTGGTACATCGCCTGAATCAAGATCAGGTGGGAGCCCGACACGAAGAACAGCAGGACCGCCAGCAGGTGGTAGATGCGGCTGAGTACCGAAATCTGGGAATTGGTCATGGGGTCGTAGGCGTTGACGATGGAAAAGCCGACCTGCATGCCGGCGATGGAGCCGGCGAATTTTACGGTTTCAAACACCAGGTTGACCGTGAAGCCCAGCATGGCCCCCACCACCAGCGAACGCAGGACTTCCGCCACCAGGTTGGGCCAGGTCCAGGTAACGACAACGGTGGCGGTCTGGGCCTCAACGCTCGGTGCCAGGGATACCCCCAGGCAGACGGCCAGGGCGAACCTCCACAGGGGGGGAACCGTCTGCGTGTCCAGCAGGGGCATCGTGGCGGCCAACACGGCAAAGCGGATGGCCAGGGCCACCGTCACCGAGAGCAAGGCCAGATCGATCTGGAAACTCATGGTCCCCTCACATATTCGCGATGCGAGCGAACATCGCCGAGGCGAAACCCGTCAGCTGGCTGATGGCCCAGGGCAGGGTGATGATCAGCACCACGAACACCGTCAGGATCTTCGGCACGAAGGTCATGGTCATCTCGTTGATCTGGGTGGCCGCCTGGAAAATGCTGATGATCAGACCGACCATCATACCCGCAAGCAGCATGGGGCCGGCCACGAAGATGACCGTGCGCATGGCGTACTGGGCGATCTCGATGACGGATTCAGGAGTCATATCCGGGTTGCACCTCTCAGTGGAAAGCTTCGACGAGGGACTTGACGATCAGGAACCATCCGTCCACCAGGACGAAGAGCAGAATCTTGAACGGCAGGCTGATGAGCACCGGCGGCAGCATCATCATACCCATGGACATCAGGACCGAAGCGACGACCATGTCGATGATCAGGAAGGGGATGAACAGCACGAAACCCATCTGGAACGCGGTCTTCAGCTCGCTGATGACGAAGCTGGGCACGACCACCAGCATGGGCAGTTCTTCCGGGGTATCGGGGGTTTCAACTCCCGTCATATCCAGGAAAAGCTGGATGTCCTTCTCGCGGACCTGGGCCAGCATGAATTCCTTCAGGGGCACCGAACCCAGTTTGAGGGCGTCTTCCTGGCTGATGTTCCCCTGGAGAAAGGGCTGCACCGCATCCTGGTTCACCCTGGTCAAGGTCGGCGACATGACGACGATCGTCAGGAAGAGGGCCAGGCCGATGATGATCTGGTTGCCCGGAGCCGAGTTGGCCCCGATGGCCTGACGCAGAAAACCCAAAACGATCACGATGCGGGTAAAACTGGTCAGCAGGATCAGGAAGGCGGGCGCCAATGAGATCACCGTCATCAAGAGGACGATCTTCAGGGCCGAATCCATGCCCTGGGTCCCGTTCATGCCGTCGATACTGAAGGTAAGGGGGGCGCCGACAGCGTCCGGCGAAGCCTGGGTGGCCGGATCCTGTGCCCAGACCGGGCCGGCCGTCCAGGCCAGCAGGAGGATCGCCAGCACGAGGGTGATCCACAGCCGACGCTCAGGACCCCGGCGATGATGCGATGTCGACACAGGTGCAAAATCGGACATTTCACGGTCCCGGATGGGGGTTCCTGCTAAGGCCTTCATTCCCGATAGTGGCAATGGCCGTGCCATGCCCCTGTGGCGCAGGACCCGCCGGAGAATTTGTAACCTTTTATGAATATTGTTGTTGGGAGACCAGGCAATTTCGGCCCGGGAAACGCGGGGGGGCGATTGGTGGAGATTCTTTCAGGTGCCCGGGAAACTGGCAGGTAGCGGGAGAGCGGAATGTCAGCCGGAGGCTGCCCCCAAGAACCGCTTCTTGTCTCCCTCACCATGCTCGACGGCCAAGGTACCGGACTCCTCGAAAGCGGCCAGGGATTGCTGCTGGAGCTGGACCATTCCGCCGTCATGACAATAGATGTAATGGACGGTATCGAACAGTCTCAACACCTGGATTTCCCGTTTGGGACCCAGCTGCCAAACTTTCAGGAGAGCGGCGTCGCCCACGGCCCGCCGCTTGTTGAAGCGTCCCAGCAGGCGAAGGCTCAGGAGCAACAGAGAGAAGACTACCAGCAGCCCCCCGATGGTCTGCCACCAGGAGACGCCCCCTGAAGCCACTTCCTGCAGTGCGCAAAAGGTCATCACAGCACCCTCTTGAGCCTCTCGACCCTGTTCAGCAACTTGGTGATGCGGACGGCGAAATGGTCGTCCACCACGACGACTTCTCCAGTCGCCAACAAGGCCCCGTTGACCATGATGTCCACCGGTTCGCTGGTCTGTCGCCCCAGTTCCACGACGGAACCCGCGGACAGGTTCAGCACGTCCCGGAACTTCAAGCGGGTGCGACCAAGTTCGACGGAAATCTTGAGGTTCACGTCGAGCAGCAGATCCAGGTTTCCGACGCCCTGCATCCCATTCCCCAGGTCTTCGATCAGGGACTGGGATTCCTCGTCCAGGGACCCGCCGGCAGCGATGGAGACCCCGGGGGCATCCTGTTCCAGGACGGTGGTATCGTCGCTCATTGCATTACTCCTTGGTCAGTTGTCTCGTAAGTTTCACGGCCCGATTCTGGCCCAGACGACCGGCCTCTCCCAACCATGCGTCCGCACCCTCAACCTGGATCCGCAAAGGCGCTTCCACGGCCTGGGCCAAGTGCAGGACATCCCCCACCCGGAGATTCATGATTTCCTCGAGGTTTGTGTCGATTTCCCCAAGCGTGGCAACGAGTTCACTGCTCGTGCCCCGCACCATGTCCATGATCCGGCGCCGGTCATCACGCATCTCTTCGGAAGTGCGCAGTTCCCTGGCTCCCTGGGGATCGAAGACATCCTTGACCGTCCCGAAGGCAGACAGGGGAAATACCAGTTCCACCGGCGACTCCACGGTGTTCAGCTGGATCTTGAAGTTCATGACGATGATGTTCTCGCCCTCGGCCGCCCCGCCCAGGTAGTTGGGATTGTTCTCCAGGGCGACAAAAGACGGCTCCAGTTCGACGAGCTTGCCTGCGGCCTTGCGCAGGATCTCCGTGAAACGATTGACCAGACCGGCGCCGATGCCGCGTTCGATTTCCGTGAATTCCCGCACCGTGTCTTCCGGCACGGGGACTCCACCCATGAGCTTCTTCATGAAGATGAAGCACAGACCCAGGTCCAGGTGGACCAGGCAACTTCCCTTCAGGGGGGGCAGGTTCACCAGGGCCACGCAGGTCGGCTGATCGAGGCCGGCCAGGTAATCCCCGTAGGTGCGCAGGGTCAAGCCGGTGAAATCGACCTGCATGCTCATGCGCAACAGGCTCGTGAAATCGATGGTTGCGATCTTTCCGAAACCCTCCCCGACCGAGCGGAGGTTCCGCTCGAAATTGCGGGAGAGGTTGTGGGGGCTGTTGAAGTCGTAGGGCTTGGGTCCCTCGAGATGTTCGTCGGCGCT
The DNA here is from genome assembly GCA_002790835.1 of bacterium CG_4_9_14_3_um_filter_65_15. Taxonomy (GTDB): domain Bacteria; phylum Krumholzibacteriota; class Krumholzibacteriia; order LZORAL124-64-63; family LZORAL124-64-63; genus JAHJTW01. The sequence continues at coordinate 15,122 of PFVX01000041.1, forward strand.
GGAGTCGGCGTTGAGAACATCATCGAGATCGGCACCGATGCTCCCACCATCGTCAAGGAGCTCCTCGGCTTCGCCGATGGCGGCATCCAGATCCAGGCTGTCGAATTCTTCGTTGCTCATGATCACCCCGCGCCCGCACCTGCCGGCGACTGGTCCGGCGTCCTACTGGACGACCAGGTCGGAAAAATAGATGTTCATCAGGGTACCGTCGGGGAAATGGGCGTCGATCTTCCGGAAGATCTCGTCGCGGATTTCCTTGCGACCCTCTGCGGAATTCAAATCCTCGGCCGTGCGACCCGATAGGGTCATGATCACGATGTCCCGCAGCTGGGGGATCCGTGAGGTGACGATATCAGCCGTCACCTGGTTCTTGACCTCGAGGTCGACGTTGATCCTCAGGTAGCGCGGCTGCTGGGGCGTCGACTTCAGGGTCACGATGATCTCGTTGAGCCCCACCAGCACCCCCATCTCGGGCATGGTGGCGTCCTTTTCGGCCTGGGCCTCCTCTTCCGTCACCGCAGCGCCCTGGACGCCGAGCTTGGGAACGATCACGAACTGGGTCAGCCCGAAGGCCAAACCGACCTGGACCACCACGATGATACCCAGCAGGATGGCCTTGTTCTCGAATAGCCCAAGCTTGGATTTCTTGGGGGCCTCTTCGACTGCTTCCTTCTTTGCGTCAGCCATTTCCGCTCCTTGTGCTACTTGACTCTACCGGGCAGGTCGACGGGCCTGCCGTGGAATAACTGGTTGGTCACCGGGTCGATTATTGGCCGCTCCGACCGTTTTTCGACCTGTGGGACCTCGTCGTTCCCGTCCGCCGGCGCCCCTTCACCCAGGGGCAGCCTCTTTTCCTTGGCCAGGTCCTTGTGATCCAATTTGAGGAAAACCTCCACCCTGCGATTCCTGCTGCGGCCCTCGGCCGTATCGTTCGATTCCAGTGGCCGGTATTCCCCGAATCCGGTGGCCGCCAGGCTCTCCGGCGCCACCCCCAGGCTTTGAAAGTATCGTGCCACCGACACGGCCCTGGCGGCCGAGAGTTCCCAGTTGCTGGGATATCGAGCCGACCGGATGGGGATGTTGTCCGTGTGACCGTTGATGGTGACGTGATAAGGGAACTTCGCGAACATGCCGGCCATCCTGACCAGCAGGTCCTTGGGCGCCGACTCCAGCTGGGCGCTGCCCGTGGCGAACAGGAACGGCGCCTGGATCCTGAACAGGACCCCCTCCTCGCGGACCTCCACGGCCACCTGGTTCTCCAGGCCGTCCTCCATGATCATCTTCTCGACGCTGCGGACCTCGTAGAGCACGTCCGCGTCACGGGCTTCGGGGTTGTGCTTGGGGACAATGGGCATGTTGAAATCGATTACGGATTCCGGGTTGCTCAGGATCCCGAAGGCGTCACGCAGGGAAGCGGCGGCCTCCTCGAACTTGGTTTCCTGCATGGAGGAAAACGACACGATGAGCACGAAGAAAGTCAGCAGCAGGCTCATCATGTCCCCGTAGGTCATGACCCATTCGTCCAGCCCCTGCTTGACGATGATGTTCTTCGTTTTCTTGGCCATGACTCACCGTTTCCGCTGCGACTGGTACCTGTCCGAATCTCCGTTGGAAGGTCAGGCAGCCTTCTCCTTGGCGGCATCCAGCTTCTGGCGTGCCGCGGGGGGCAGGAATGACTTGAGCTTCTCCTCCACGATGCGCGGGGAATCGCCGCTCTGGATGGCCATGATCCCTTCGATGATCATCTCCTTGATCATCATCTCTTCCTTGGACCGGGTTTCCAATTTCCCGGCCATGGGCAGGAAGAAGGCATTGGCCAGGACGGCTCCGTAGAAGGTCGTGATCAAAGCGGTCGCCATGCCGGCGCCGATCTGCGTCGGATCCGACAGGTTGGCGAGCATGTTGACCAGTCCGATCAGGGTTCCGATCATGCCGAAGGCCGGCGCGTAGGTTCCCCCGCTGGACAGCACCTTGGCTCCGTTGGAGTGCCTGGCTTCGAGCTGGGAGACGTCGGTCTCCATGATCTTTTCCAGCAACTGGGGATCCGTCCCGTCGACCGCCAGCCTCAGGCCCTTGCGCAGGAAGGGGTCGGCCTCGTTTTCGGAATCCTCCTCGAGCGCCAGCATCCCTTCGCGGCGCGCCCGTTCGGCGTACTTGACCATCTTGCCGATGATGTCCTCCGGCTGGTCCAGGGCGAAGAGAAAGGTCTTCTTGAAGAAACCCGCGATGCTCAGGATGGTGGGCAGGGGAAAGCTGATCATCAGGGCGCCCAAGGTACCGCCGATGACGACCGCCACCGATGGCATATCGATGAACCCGCTCAGGCTGCCGCCCAGCAGGATGGACCACACGATCAGACCAAAGGCAACCGCAAGACCAACTACTGTTGCAACATCCACCCTGGGTCTCCCTACTTCCGGGTCGAACGGCTCTCCGGGTCCGGGGCCCTAGCCCTCGAACACCGATCCGTTACCGCCGACGGGCACGGGATAGGCCCGCGCCTTGTTCCTGAATGCCACCGCGAGTTCGATCACGTGGTCCGGATCCTCCAACACCATGATCTTCCGCCCGGTGGTCAGGCTGATGAGCGTATCGGGCGTGCTTTCGATGAATTCGATGAGATCGGCATTCACCACCAGCTCGCTACCATTAAGTTTCGTTACTTTAATCATGAACTTTAGCTCCTTGTGTGCCTAACGGGACGGCCCGACCGAATTCCGGCCGGGCCGTACCCGGGTACCAAACCGGTCACCGAACCTACCGGATCAGGTTGACCAGCTCCTGCATGACCTGGTCCGCCGTGGTCACAACGCGGCTGTTGGCCTGGAAGGCGCGCTGCGCCACCACCAGGTTGGTGAATTCCTTGGCCAAGTCCACGTTGCTGGTTTCGAGCGCTCCCGGCACGAGGGTCACGCCGTTTCCGATGCCCGCGAAGGTCTCCACCGCCTGGCCCGAGTTGCCGCTCAGGCTGTAGGTGTTGTTGGCCGCCCGAATAAGCCCGTCGGCGTTGCTGAAGGTCGCCATTCCGATCTGGCCGATGGTCTGCATGGTGTCGTTGGAGAAAATGCCGGTGATGATCCCCGACTGGTCGATGTTGAAATCGACCAGATTTCCCGTTCCGTAGCCGTCGGCCATGGACTGCAGGGTGCCGGTGCCTTCGAACTGGGTCAGACCGGTCAACTGGCCGATCTGTCCGTAATCGATGTTCAACGTGACGTTGGAGGCACCGTCCCCCACCCCGCCCTGGGGCTGGAAGGTCATGACTCCCGAATCGTCGTCGAAGGTGAAGTTGCTGATGCTCCCGTTGTCGGCGAAACGGATCCGCCCGGAGCCGCCGTTGACGATGTTCTCATTGGCGTCGAGGTCGGCGTCCCAGATCCATTCGTTTTCGCCGGCGATCTTCTCGAAGTTGAAGTTCACGGTGTGCTCACCGCCCAGACTGTCGTAGACGATGGTGGACATGGAGAAGGTCTTCTTGTCCTTGGCTTCCTGGGTCTCGGTGAAGGAATAGGCGCTTTCGAGGACCGAATTGAGCTGACCCTCCTCGCTGATCGAGATGTCGGCAATGGTCGCGCTCGTGCCGACCTCGCCGCGGACGATGACCTGGCCCCAGTCGTTGATCTCCACGGGCTGGGAGTTGATGTTCATCGCGTACTGGAGTTCGGTGGCGAAATCGGCCAGGGTGGTCGTGGCATCGACGAACATGGCCTGGTTTTCCACCGGGTTGCCGCCCACCGAACCGCCGATATTCAGCTGGGCCGGCGGTGAGCTGAGGTCGATGTCCAGCGCGTTCCCGTTGGAATCGTACATGGCCGACAGAAGGTCGTCCGACGTGGCGTAGGCCCGCAGTTCGCTCGACATATCCACACTGCCGTTGGCGATGGAGCTTGAGAAGGAGAAGTTGTTGTTGAACTGAGTCTTGGCGGTGGCCGTCAAACTCAGTCCCTCGAGTGTGGACCCTGTGTTGTTGGTGACTTCAAGGGAACCGGTGCTGTCCAGGGCGAAGGTGATGTTCTGGCCCGCGGTGGACATGGCGCCATTGAGCCAGTCCACCAGGTCCTGGTAAGTCGAGGTTTCGGAAATGGTGAATGTTTCATCGGTCAGAGCCACGCCGCCGACCCGCCCGTTGATCCGCACGGCGTCACCCGAATTCATGTCCAGGATTCCGTTGCTCTCGCCACTCATATCCACCAGGAGGTCCCCCCCCTCGGCCGCGGCCAGGAAGGAAGGGCTTTCCATGATGGTACCCTTGGCGTCGCTGGAGGAATCCAGGTTGCCCATGAGCTCGACCGTGGTGGAAGGCTGCGCCGGAACCACCAGACCCGGATCGATGACCAAGTCGGTCAAGGGGCCGGTGCTGATGTTCCCCATATCGTCGGCCATGCGCCCCTGAACCTTCAGTCCGGTCGAGGGATTCACCAGTTTGTGCTGGCTGTCCAGGCCGAAGACTCCCGCGCGGCTGAAGGATCGGGAATTTCCGTCACTGAGGATGAAGAAGCCGGGGCCCTGGATGGCCAGGTCGGTTTTCTTTCCCGTGGTCTCGAAGTTTCCTTGATTGAAGTTGCTGTCGATGCTTGCGACCTGGGTCCCCAGGCCGATCTGCTGCGGGTTGGTTCCCCCCAAACCTCCGGCTACCGGTCGGCTGGCGGTCTTGAGGGTCTGGGTCAACATCTCGTTGAAGGTGACCCGGCCGGACTTGAAACCGACCGTATTGCTGTTGGCGATGTTGTTGCCGATAACGTCCAGCTTGGTCAGGTTCGCCGAAAGCCCGGAAACGCCGGAGTACAGGGACTTGAACATGGGATCCTCCCGGTTTTTGCCCAACGGGGCTGGTTGCTAGCTCACTTTATAAATATCAGAGACGTAGAATTCCTGGTCGTCGACCATCACCACGCCCGCTCCGTTCTCGTAACGCAAACTCTCCACGTGCCCCGTCATGAGGGTGGTGAAACCGACGGCTGCGCCGTCATTTTCCACGCTCACGTTCAGGGTGTAACGGCCGTCGGAAGCTGTGCTGCCGTCAGCCAGGGTTCCGTTCCAGGAGATATCCGAGAGACCGGCTGTAACGTCTTTGGTGTAGGTCGCCACCACGTTGCCGGACTCATCCTTGACCTCGACGGTGGCCGTTCCGGCGTCGTCGCTGTTGATCATGCTCACCGAAGGTTCGCCGTTCTCGACCCAGGCGGCCTTTCCGGCAACGGTCACGTCCTTGCCCACCAGGGCCAGCATCGCGGTGTTGTTGATGGACTGCCCGACGAGGATGTTGTCATCCATCTTCCCGTTCAACGCGGACAGGTCGTCCAGCATGGAGAACTGGGTCAACTGGCCCGTGAATTCCGCGTTGTCCATGGGGCTCATGGGATCCTGGTTCTGGATCTGGGCCACCAACAGCGTCATGAAATCGATGTCGGTTATCTCGGAGTAGTCACGCGCCGGCTGTCCGAGGACCGGTCCGGTGCTGTTGGTTACGCTCGTTACGGGCATTACGCCTCCTCCTTCATGTCGAACCAGGACCACGCCTGACTCTCCCGTCCATTTTCGGACCTATTCTCTCGGCGACCACGCTCGCGGGATCCGTCCTGGCGCCCGTCGCCTCCCTGCCGTTCTTGTCCCCGTTGCTGGTCGCGCCGGTCCGGCTGCCCGTCCTCCGGCTTGATGCGCACGGTTTCCCGGGACTCGACCTGGACATCCAGGTGTTGGTAATGCACGGCTTTCGCCTTCAATCCTTCGGTCAATTCATGGAGATTCCCCTGCAGGGATTGGGCGGCCTGGGGGTTGTCGGCCACGATGCGGACCTCCAGAACGTTGTTCCTGGCGACCAGGGAAACTTCCACTCGGCCGAGGTGCTCCGGATTCAGTTGGATCTTCACGCGGCTCCCGGTGCTCTGCATGTCGATATTCTCGACGACCTGTCGGAATACCGGAGCAGCGGTCCGGGCTGAGGGACCCTCGGCAAGCGAGGACCCCTTGCCCGTGGCGTTGGCCTCGCCGGAGCCCGCGTGTTCGGTTGAACCGGCCGGTTCCGCGCTGGGGACCATCGCCGGTCTCGCCACGTGGTTCGTCAGGGGCACGGCCGGGGAATCCGCCTTCCCTTCTGTGGGGGTTTCCTTTTGCTGCCCCTTGTTCCCCGCAGGTGCGGCCTGGGTTTCCAGGTTGGCCGACTCAACCGCCGGCAGCTCCTGGGCGGGGACCGGAAATTCCGCGTCAGCGGCGACGGCCGCCTGGGAAAGCTGTGAGTTCTGCAGGCTTTGCGAGTTCTGCGAGATTGGTGAAAACTGCAAGCCTTGCAAATTCTGCAAACTTTGCGAGTTCTGCGAGTCCTGGACCCCGTCCACCTGGGCAACGGTCACCGGCACCGCCAATTTGCCGGAAAGACCCTCGGGAGTGGTGACGGGGATCCGATTTTCCGGCCCCTGGGACGGAAGCTGTTCTGCTTTACCCGACGCAGGGATCCGTTCCCCGGACAGCCGCGGATCCTCGTAGGTGGGCTTGGCGGTTCCGCCCTCGGCCGCCAGTCGGCGCAGATGGCGTGCCTTGAGAGCCAGCACGTCCGCCACTTCCAAGGGACGGCCGGCCGGCCGCTGCGTCTCCAACTTCTGGGGATTCTGCGTGCTGTCTGTCGATACCGGCAGGATGGACTTGGCGGCCAGGGGCTGGAGTTCCTTACCGTCGGAAGCCACCTCTGCGTTGGCGATGGTCGCGGTTTCGGTTTCCGCTGTCCCGGAACCGCCCGGAACCTTACGGCTCTCCGGGATAGGGTCCGCCGCCACGACGGGTGCGGTGAGCACGTTGTCGACGGCTACGGATCCGGCAAAGCCCACTTCTGCACCTGCTGCGGGCGATGTCCCGGTAGTTGAAGCCGGCTCGGCAGCATCGGTCTGCGGGGGGATTTTTGCCGCCGGGAAGTGATCCCCGTCAGGCAGATTCGGATCGATCTTGACCGGCGCCGGGCCCAGGGACGGGGATTTCCACAGATCCGCAAGGATCGGGAAACCGCCGGCGGCTTCGCTTTCTTCCGCAGCGGTAGGTTCCCCCTCACTGACCCCTTCAGGGTTCTCGGTGGCTACCGTGATTTTCGCTGCCGTTTCACCGGACACCGGCGTCACCTGGCCCGCGATGATCTCGCTGGCCAGCAAGAGCCCCGCGAATTCCTCTTCGGCGCCCGGCTTGGGTGCCGCGAGTTTCGAGCCGGGATTCATGGCCGTCGAAGGATCCAGGACCGTCAGAGGAAGCCGGGCCTGCATCAGGCGCCCCCTTTCAGACTCATGCGGGTGCTCAACTGGGCCGCCAGGGCGGGGTCCATGCGGGCCAGGATCTTGGCTGCCTGCCGATCCTTCATCCGGGCCATGATTTCCAGAATGACGTCGGGGTCCAGGCTGCCCAGAATCGGCGCCGCCTGATCCGGCTTCATGGCCTCGTACATCTTGGCCAGCTTGGTGGCCGAATTATCCTTCTCGGAAATGTACGCCTTCTGCGCTTTTGCCAGCCTCTCCACCGTTTCCAGCAATTGTTTGTTCCCCCGGGAGAGAACCTGTTCCTGGATCTGGACGCGTGCCTGGCGCATCTTGAGTTCTTCCCGTTCCTGCTGGATGCGATCCCGTTCCAATTCCATGTCGTGGAAGACGCGCTCGGACGCCGCGTAGTCATCGGGGGCCAGTTCCGGCCGACCCCGATCGCCGGCAGCCTTGTTCAGCTGGGCGCTCAAGACCAGGACGCCCCCAAAGATCAGGACGAAGGTCACAACGGAAATCACGATGACGCTCTTCATTTTTTCTCCTCAAGTCCTCGTCCCGGCGGACGAAGACGATACCGGGTGCGCGTCTCAGGCAACACCAGTGCCATCGGTCCCTTCAAAATCTTGACTGCCCCGGATCAGCCATCATGTTCCTTTGCAGGAAGTTGCAAACCGCGCCCCCCGGCTCAAGCAAGCCCGGGGCCCAAGACGCGGGGAAAGTTATGCCCGCTTGAGGGCAAATATTGACCGGCTGGCGCGATCACTGCGGATCTGGCCGATTTCATCGAGTTCTTTGCGTTCACGGGTTTCCTGATCGGCCAACCAGGCCAATTCCTGTCTTTGCCGGAGCTGCTTGAGGACTTCCAGGTCCCTCCAGGAAGCCTGCAATTCCTCACGCGCCGCTGCCAGTTGCATCCGGGCCAGTGAAAGACCGGCTTCCAGCTCCTGACGCCGCCTGCGCAGGTGTTCCAGCCAAGCGGTCTTGGCCACCAGGTCCTGGACCTTCAGCCCTGGGGATTGGTGCTGGTTCAGATAGGCGTTGATCTCCGCGTCCAGTTCCATCCGCCGGGCGTTCCAGCGCGCCACTTCGCCCTGGGCCACGGCCACCGCACGCCCCTTGTCGTCAACGATGCGCTGGCGATACTTCAGGACGCTCTCCAGCCGAAAGGTGAAAGGCATCTAGACCACCCCCGTCAATTCGCGGAGCCCGGCGAGGGTCTGGTCAAGGGAAGAGGATTCCGTCACGCCCTGAGTCAGGTAGGATCGGATCTCGTCGGACTTGGCCAGGGCGCCGTCCAGAACCGGATCGCTGCCCGGCACGTAAGCCCCGATGTTGACCAGGTCCCGATTGTCCTCAAGGGACTTCAACCAGCGCATCAAACAGGCCCCGGCCTGGATATCCTTCGCGCCCACGATGTCGTTACGCAACCGACTGACGCTGCCCAGCACGTCAACGGCCGGATAGTGGTGTTGGCGGGCAAGATCGCGGCTGAGCATGATGTGCCCATCCAGGATGGACCGCATGGCGTCGCCGATGGGGTCGTGGATATCGTCACCTTCGATCAGGACGGTGAAGAATGCGGTCATGGCGTTGACGTCTGACCAGCCGGCCCGCTCGCACAGGCGAGGCAGGGCCGAGAACACCGATGGTGGATACCCCTTGGTCGTGGGGGGCTCACCCGCCGCCAAACCGATTTCCCGCAGAGCCATGGCGTAGCGGGTGGCCGAGTCCATGAGAAAGAGAACTTCCCGGTCGCCGGCTCTGAAGTGTTCCGCGATGGTCATGGCCGTCTCGGCCCCTTTGGCCCTCATGACGGCGCTTTCGTCGCTCGTCACCACGACGATCACGCTGCGCGCCAGCCCCTCCGGTCCCAGATCCCGTTCGATGAACTCGCGCACTTCACGGCCCCGCTCCCCGATGAGGGCCAGGACGTTCACATCGACGGTCGCCTGCCGTGCCAACATCCCCAGCAAGATGGACTTGCCCACGCCGCTGCCGGCAAAGATACCCAGACGCTGACCGCGTGCGGTGGTGATCATCCCGTCCAGGGACCGGATACCCGTGGTCATGACTTCGGCCGACCGGCGGCGTTGCATGGCCGAGGGAGCGCGTCCACCCAGGAGTGCCCGAGGCAGATCACCCAGCGGCGGGCCACCGTCCAGGGGGCGCCCCATCCCGTCGATGACACGGCCGAGCAGCGCATCTCCCACCGGAACGGTGAGCTGGTCGGCGACAAGGGTCACCGCGTGCCCTGGCGCGATACCCTGACCATTGCGCAGGGGCATCAGGAGCAACCGGTCGCCCCGGAACCCCACCACTTCGCACAGGACCGGGTCCTCGTTCCGGCCCCGCTCGATCCCGCACAGCGAACCAATCGGGCCGGCCATGCCGTCGACTTCGATCACCATCCCCACCAGGTCGCTTACCCGGCCGCGAGGCCGGATGGGATCCGCCATGGCGATGCTGGATGTGGCTTCAGCCCAGATCGGCAGCATCGTCTTCTCCGGAGGGGTTGGCAGGAACCGGGGGCTGCTCCGTATCGGGAGCCTCACCGGTGAAGGGGATGTCGAGGGAACCGGCGGCGCCCCGTGGTGAAACGGCCACCTGGTCCCGGATCAGCCGGGCCATGGCCTCGAGTTGGCCTGACAAGGTCGCGTCCCATTCCCGACCCCCGGCTTCAACCTGACAACCGCCTCTTTCGATGCGTCTGTCCGCGTGAATGTGCCCGATGTTCAAGCGGGAAATTGCTTCGGGGTTCAATTCAAGGAATTCGGCGTCCTCGGGGTTGACCGTGAGATTCATGGGGTGTCCGGTAGGAACCTTGTGCAAGGTCGCCTCCAGGGCCCGGATCAGGGTCTCGGGGTCGCGTTCGACATCCGCCCGCAAAATTTTGTGGGCGAGTTGAATCGAGAATTCCACGCAGGCGGTGGCCAGATCCCGAAATTCGTCATTGACCGCCGTCTGGAACGAACCGGCCCAGGCAGCCAGGTCCTGCTTTTGCGCTTCGAGTCGAGCGGCGAACGCCTCTTCCTGCGCCTTGAATTTGGCCTCGTATTCCCCGGCCACATCAACTTCGACGAGTTCGAAAACGGTGGCCCGTTCCTCGCGGGTCAGATGCGACATCAGGGCATCGTCGGTGGCGAACCCGGCTTCCCGGCGAAACCGGGAATGTCCTCCGGCAGCCGCTTCTGTGGCCCCGACGACTTCCTGGGGAAAGAATTCGACCGCCGCGCCGGCTGCGCCGACGACGACCTTGCCGGGTTCGGGGGCAAACGAATCAGGAGACCATTTCTGCATCTTTGCCGCCCTTGCCGAGGGTGATGGTTCCTGCTTCCTCCAGACTCCGGATCACTTCGACGATCCGTTGCTGGGCCTCCTCGACTTCGGACAAACGCACCGGTCCCATGTACTCCATGTCCTCGGCGATCCCTTCGGCCGCCCGTTTGGACATGTTCCCGAAGATGCGACCACGGATCTCGTCGGTCGCGCCCTTGAGGGCCATGGTCAATTCCTTGCCGTCGATCTCCTTGAGAATCTCCTGGATGCTGGCATCGCTGAGGGTGACCACGTCATCGAAGATGAACATCAGGTTGTTGACCTCGTTGGCCACCTCGTCGTCGATTTCCCGCATCTCATCGAGGATCTCCTGCCAGACCTCGCGCTCGATTTCGTTCAGGATTTCGGCCACCTGTTTCTTGCCGCCGTACTTCGTCTCCCGCGCGCTGATCTCACCTTGAAGCTGGCCGGCCAGGACCTTCTCCACTTCCTTGAGCGTCTCCGGATTGGGGGCCTCCAGCACGGCCATGCGATGGGCAACGTCCCCCTGGAGTTCCGCCGGAAGCAGAGCCAGGATCGGACCGCTGCCGCGGGGATCCATGTGGGCCAGGACCACGGCGATGGTCTGGGGGTGTTCGTTCTTGAGATAGTTGGCGATGGTCAGGGAATCGACGTTCTTCAGGTGTTCGAAGCTCTTGATTTCGCTGTAGCTCGTCACGCGGCTCAGCATGGAGCTTGCCGCATGGGAGCCGAATCCCGCCTCCAGGATCTGCTTGGCCGCTTCCTCTCCGCCAAAGGCGATCCCGCTGATCCGGCTGCTCAAGGCGATGAAATCGCTGAGGACGGCCTTCTTCTCCTTGTAGGTCACTTGCCCGATGCTCGCGATTTCGTGAGTGATCTCCTCCACGATGGTCTGGGGCAGTTTCGACATGACTTTTCCCGCCACATCGGGGCCCAGGGCCATGAGGAAGACCGACGCCTTGCGCAGGTAATCCGGTTGCATGTCAGTCTCCTCGGGCCTGCATGGCCAAGTCAGCGGGATTGATCCCGTGGACCCAGGACTGGATGACCTCGGCCACCCTTTCCGGGTTTTCCGAGGCAAAATCCTGAATGTCAGAGATCACCTGGTCGTTGAATTCGGGGATCCCGTCAAAGTGTTCGGCTTCGACCTCCAGGTCGGATGCCCCGCCTCTGGCCCCGGCTGCAGCCACGGACTTCTTGCCGACCGCCGTCAGACTTCCACCCGCTAGCAGCGCGTTGAGGTTCTTGCGCAGGACCAGCACCATGACGCCCAACATGATCACCAACACGACCTTGCCGCCGTACTGCGTCACCACTCCGACGAGGTCCAAAGGAGTGCCCTGGACCGCCGGCAATTCCGGGGGGGCCTGGAACTGCATGTTGGCGACTTCCACGCGATCGCCGCGGGAAGCGTCCACGCCCACAGCCAACTCCACGTTGCGTTTCAGCATGGCCAGGTCGTCGTCACCCAACGGCGTGTAGATCGGGTCCCCGCCCTCGGGGTCGGCCGCGTAGTTGCCGTCCACAAACACGGCCACCGAAAGCTTTTCCAGACCGCCGGTCGGGGACACCACGTGTTCGACCGTCTTGTTGATCTCGTAGTTGGTCGTGCTCTCTTCGCTGGTCTCACCCGACGAAGGAACAGTGCTCTCGGTCCGCACTTCGCTGCGCACGACGGTGGAGGCCGGATCGTAGATTTCCCGTTGACTATCGATCTTCTCGAAATTCAGGGTGGCGTCGACCTTGACGATGGAGCGGCCCGGTCCCAGGACTCGGTCAAGCATGCTGGATGCCTTCTCCGCCAGGTGTCCCTCGACCTCCTTGCGCAAGGCCAACTGCGTCTCGCTCCGTCCCACGTCGTCGTCACGGGCTGTGCTGGACAGGACCTCTCCCGCCTGATCCAGTACCGTCACGTTCTCGGCCGTCAGGTTCTCAACCGCCCCGGCCACCAGGTTCTGGATGCCGGTGATCTGATGCGCGGCCACACCATTGCCGCGGGCCAGGGTCAGCACCACGCTCGCGGTGGGCTCGGCCGCAAGCCTCTTGAACATCGAAGGCTTCGGCAACGACAGATGGACACGCGCGGCCCGGATGCCCTGCAGGGATTCGATCGTCTGGGTCAGTTCCCCTTCCAGGGCCCGCTTGAAATTCACGTTCTGCAGGAACTCCGTCATCCCGTACTGGTTGCTGTCGAATACCTCGAATCCCACGGTCCCGGACGAGGGCATGCCCTTGGCGGCCAGGTCGAGCCGCAGTCGGTCCTTCATGGCGCTGGGCACGAGGATGGTCGTGCCGCCGTTCTGCAGTTCCGTGGGGACATCCTGCTTGGCGAGTTCCTGAAGGGCGGACGAGGCGTCCTCGGGGCTCATGTTGGTGAACAGAACGGCCATTTCGTCGTTCTGGAGCCACATGGAGAACACCAACAGGCAGACTACCGTGGCAGCTCCCACGGCACCCAGGATGATCTTCTGGCTGAAGGACATGCCGTTGAAGCGCACGCCCAGGCTGTCGAGTGTCTGTTTGAATCCGTTCACGCCTTACCTCTCCGTGCCGCCGTCACCGGCTCAAACCTGCATCCGCATGACTTCCTGGTAGGCTTCCAGGAGCTTATTTCGAGTTTCCAACATCAATTCGAAGGCCAATTGCGATTCCCGTGCCGCAATCATCACATCGTGGACCTCCGTCGGTCCGCCGGCGACCATGTCGGTCACCATTTCCTCGCGGCGGTCCTGCAGACTGCCCACTTCGTTGATCGCCTGCTGCAGTTTGTGGGCAAAATCGGGTTTTACCTGTTCCTTGGCGCCGACACCGTAAATGGCACGCGGGTCCAGACTGCCCAGGGATTTCACACTACCGATACTCATCCATCCACTCCTGCTCGGGCTGCGGCCGAGGCCGTCATCAAATCTTCAGGGCGTCGTTGAACATGTCCTTCGCGGCCTGAACCGCGCTGACGTTGGCTTCGTAGGCCCTGCTGGCGGTGATCATGTCAACCATTTCGCTGATCGGGTTGACGTTGGGCATCAGGACATACCCGTCGGCGTCGGCATCGGGGTGGCCGGGGTCGTAGACCACCCGGAACTCCGAGGAATCCGGGGCCACTTCGACCGCGCTCGAAACACCGTCCGGGGTGTGGCCGCCGGGCCGGGTGGCCGGAGAGGTCATGTGCCTGGGGTCGGTCCGGACCATGTCTTCGGCGGGATTGCGCCCCATGGTCCCATGATGCCGCTGGATGCGCTCCCCCAGCATCTGCTTGAAGATGGCCCGCTGGCGCCGGTACGGGGTGCCGTCGGCGGTCCGGGTGGTCTCGGCGTTGGCCAGGTTGCTGGCCACGACGTCCATCTTGGTGCGCTGGCCGCGCAGGCCGCTGCCGCTGATCTTGATTGCCGAGAACATTCCGTCACTCATGTCATATCTCCTTCAGCCTAGACCACTCGGCCCTTGATCGCGCTACTGAGCATGTTGTAGCGCATGCTCAACAGGCGTGTGGCCATCCGGTAGCTCAGGTCCGTCGTGGCCAGATCGGTCATCTCGGTGTCGATGTCCACGTCGTTGACCCCGTTGTCGAATCCCGTTTCCGCCGCCACGACCTGTTCCTCCAGATCCATGGGGTTGCGTGGGTTGATGGGAATGTGGCGGGGATCGGTGGTCGTCCCGGCCATGGACATCCGGCTGCGGTCCAGCATTTCCTCGAATTTGACCTTCTCCGTCTGGTACCCGGGCGTCTCCACGTTGGCGACGTTGCGGGCGGTCACGGCATGCCGCCGCGCATAGACATCCACGGCCTTCTTGAGGGTTGACAGGTAATTGCGATCGAACAATCCTGTTTTGATCATGACCTACCCCGGAATATCCATACCCAGGCGGGTATAGAGATTCAGTTTGTTGCGCAGGGTCCGGACGCTGATGCCCAGCTCGTTCGCGGCCTGGGTCCGGTTCCCGTGGGTCAGTTGCAGCTTGCGCAGGATGAGCTCCCGCTCCATATCCTTGAGGGTCATTTCCGGATTGATGGCCGCGGGTCCCGCCGTGGCGTCGATTTCGTCGGACAGGCCCAGTGCGCTTTCGTCCAGGGTATCCCCGCCCGTCAGGATCACCGCCCGCTCGAGAACGTTCTGGAGCTGGCGCACGTTGCCGGGCCAATCCATGGCCAGCATGGTCTTCATGGCCGGCTCGGTGATGGTCATCACCGGTTTGCCGTTCTCGGCGCAGAAGATCTGGCAGAAATGGCTGGCCAGCAGGGGGATGTCGTCCTTGCGACGGCGCAGGGGCGTGATGACCATGGGAATCACGTTGAGCCGGAAGTACAGATCCTCGCGGAACCGCCGCGCCTGGATCTCCTCCTTGAGATTCCGGTTGGTGGTCGCGATGATGCGCACGTCGGCCGAAGTCGCGTACTTGGCTCCCAGGCGGGTGAATTCGCGCTCCTGAAGGACCCGCAGCAGCTTGGCCTGCATGGGAAAAGCCATTTCGCTGATTTCGTCCAGCAGCAGAGTCCCCCCGTCGGCCAGTTCGAACTTGCCCATGCGGGCCTGGGCCGCGCCCGTGAACGCCCCCCGCTCATGGCCGAACAACTCCGACTCCAACAGGGTCTCGGGAATGGCCGCGCAATTCAAGCGGATGAACGGCCCTTCGGCCCGCGGTCCGGATTCGTGGATGGCCCGGGCCACCACTTCCTTGCCCGTACCGCTCTCGCCCTGGAGCAGAACCGTTCCTCGCGAACCGGCGATCATGGCGATCTTCTCGCGCAGTTTGACCATTTCGTTGTTGTTGCCCAGCAGACCGTGGTGGTCGTTGCGCGCCGCCACGGTCTTGCGCAGGGTGCGATTCTCCGTGCGCAGTCGGACGAAGGACTGGGCCTGACCGATGACGTGGTTCAACTGGTCGAGACCGAAGGGTTTGGTCAGGTAGTCGAAGGCGCCCTTGCGGGTCGCATCGACGGCCTGCTCGATGGTACCGAAGGCGGTCATCATGATGATCAGCGGCTTTTCCCCGTGCTCGGTCATGATCCGATCGAGAAGTCCCATCCCGCCCATGCCCGGCATCTGGATATCGCTGAGCAGGAAGTCGAACTTTCCGCCCCGCAATTTTTCCCAGGCGTCTTCTCCGCTGGTGGCGGTGGTGACCTTGAATTGACCGTTCAGGGACGCCTCGAGAAAATCCCGCATGGTGCTTTCGTCGTCGGCGATCAGAATGCTACGCTTACGCTCCATCATCGGCCTTTCCTGCCATGGCCACAGCCGCTTGCAGCGGTGCCGCAACCTCCAGTGTCACGATTGTCCCCACCCCGTGTTCGCTTTCCAGCGACCAGGCCAGGCCGTGCAGATCCATGATCGTTTCCACTCGAGACAAGCCAATGCCCACGTGGCCGGACTTGCCCGTGACGAAGGGGTCCCGAACCTGGGCACCCAGTTGCAGGGGAATGCCGCCGGCGTCGTCCCTGACCTCGAGGGCCAGCCGACCGGAGTCCCCTTCTCTCCATTCCAACTCCACCCGAACCGAATCCGTATCGCCCCCGGGACCCTCGGCGGCGTTGTCCAGGACATCCCGCAGGACCTGGCCGAAATCCGCCGCCGGCAGCATCAGTCGGCTCTCGGGCATGGGCATGGCCGTCAGATCCAGACCAGGGTGCCGACGGGACGCCTCTCGCAACCCGACCTCCAGGACCACCCGGGGATCGTCCAAGTCCAGGGCCCGCTCCGTTTGCCGGGTCAGGCCGTCGACCGAGACGAAAAGACGCTCCATTTTCTCGACTTCACTGATGATGCGGCGGGCCCAGCGTGCGTTTTCGTCCGCATCCTGGCCCAGTCCGGCGATGAGGCTGGCGTACCCCTTGATCCCGCACAGGACGTTGCTGGTCTTGTGCAGGTACCCCCGCAACAGACGCTGCTGGGGTTGGGACTGCTGAGAGTCCAGACGCACCTCTTTGGACCCTGCGTCAGCGGAGTATTCGTCGGGTAGCGCTTTTGCCAGCAACGCCTGCATCACACGTCCTCAACCTGTTGCAGGAGGATCTGGTCGTTGCGTTCTTCGCACGCCAGGGTTTCCTCGATGAGCTTGGCCACCGTCCGCAACGAAACGTTCAACCTCGCACGGGCCCCCGCCGACCACTTGCCGCGGCCGCGTTCCCAGGCCTGCTTGGGGCCGGCGGCGGACTTTTCCAGGTTCTGCACCGCTGTCAGGCAATTCCGCTTGGCTTCCAGAAGTCGCCGCACCTCGGTGACCGGGGCGCAGCTCGCCAGGGCCTCACCCTGACGCCGCGAAAGGTCCAGCACCTGGGCGTAGAGCTGCTTCTCGTCCTCGTAGAGCCTGAGCAGTCTACCCAGGACCTCGGTTTCCCCGAGGCGGGGATCAAGGGGTGTAGAAACGGCCGGTGCCATAGGGCTCGCCTTCCCTTCGAATCCGTTCCAGGTCCTCGGTGGTTTTCGCCAGAGCGCAGGCCTGGTCGTGCCAGGTGCCGACCAACGAAGAGCGGCACACCATGGCAAAACCGGTCGCGGCCGCCTGGTACTGCCCGGCGGCGAAATCCAGGCCGGCCAGCTGGTAGGTGGCCCACAAGTTCAGGTTTTCCAGTGGTGAATCGAGAAGCACGCTGTAGAGACTGCGAGCCTGCTCATCCAGGCCCAGCATGAAGGAGACGTCCGGCAGGGTGGTCAGCATCCAGCCGCGTTGGTTGGTCGTTAACCCGAGACTGAGCCCGCCGTTGAGGATCAGCTGGCGCAGTTGTCCGTAAAGGTCATCCCTGCGCTCCAAACGCTGGAGGCTGCGGGCAAGCCAGAATCGGGTTCCGCCGTCCAGGCTGTCGGACCGGGACATGAGCGAATCCGCCAGGGCGCCCAGATGGGTTCGGCTCCCGCTGGCCAGGGTCCACCGCAGGGCGAGAATCCACATATCGCGGCTGTCGTCCGTAGGCCCCTTTTCCAGAAGGGTGTCCAGTTCGCCGGCCATCCGCGCCGAATCACCCAAGGCCGCCGCGGTTGCCAGGGTTGCGGCCTCGATTTCCCCGGACAGATCTCCGGTCGAGTCCAGCACGGCCGCTGCGTCGAACCAGACAAGCGCCGAATCGTATTCGGTGAGATTGACGAAATTGCGAGCGTTGGCCAACGCCACCAAGGCCGTCAGGTGTTCGGCCCGGGCAGGATCGGGGAACTGCGTCTCCAGGACCTGCAGGGCCTTCGCGATGGTCAGATGACGGTAGGGGGATCCGGCGGTATCGGCCTGGGCTTTCCCGCCGAACGGGTAGAGTCGCCAGTCCTCCGCATGGCCGGTTTCCTGCCGGAGCGCCACTTCCTGTTCCACCGAATGGAGCAACTGCAGGTAGCCGTCGAAATGGGTCTGGTCCAAAGGCAGGTTCCCGTCCTCGGACGAGGCCTGGCTCATGACCCCGGAAACCAGTCCCAGGGACAGCACCAAAACCGAAATTTTTCCCAACATTCGCAGCATGGTCATTTTTTCCTGTCGCTGGCAGTTCTCACCCATTGCGGGGGGTACCGCAATCTCCATGCCAGGCCCAAGGAGCGGGGAACTCCCTCCCGAAGCTCCGTCCAAGGGAATCCGGCGACGCCACCCACCGGGGGCCAACTTCTTATTCCATTATGTTTTATTGATTTTCTTCCCTGACGGGGAAAGGGAAGATGGAGCGGCAACGCCGCAAGAGGTACGAAAAGAAATCCCGGGTGCGCGGGGAACCCGGGATGAAGACTGCCCAGATACTGGACATGGGGTGATCAGACCGGAGCAACCCGTCCTGGGGAGGTCAACTCCGAGCTGCGTCGCTCTTGAGGTCCGTTTCGCCGTCGGTGGATTCCTCGTATTGACGGAGCTTTTCCCGCAGGGTCTGCCGGCTGATGCCGAGGATCCTCGCCGCCTTGGATTTGTTGTTCTCGGTCATCTCCAGGGTGTAGAGGATGTGCAGTCGTTCGACCTCCGAAAGGGGAACCAATCCGGTGGCGCGTCCGAGTTCCTGTTGCCGCGATCCCGACCGGGGGTTCCTTCCGTCCATGACGAAGGGGGGGAAATGTCCCGGATCCAGCCGGGAGGGTTCCTCCAGGATCATGATCCGCTTGAGCAGGTTTTTCAGTTCGCGCACATTCCCCGGCCAAGGATATTTTTGCAGGGCTTCGAGAAGGGCCTGGTCGACGGGAGCGCAAGACAGACCCAATTGCTGGTTGAAATCCCGCAGGAAGGAGTTGATGAGCACTTCCAGATCCTGGGGCCGCTCCCGCAGAGGGGGCACGTGGATTTCCAGCACCTGGAGCCGGTAGTACAGATCGTTACGGAAGGTCCCCGCCACGATGGACTCGGCGAGCCGTTGGTTGGTGGCCGCGACCACCCGGGCGCGCACATCGAGATCGTCCTTGCCTCCCACCCGCCGGAAACGACGGTTCTCCAGGACCCTCAGCAGGCGGCTCTGCAACAGGATGCCCATCTCCCCGATCTCGTCCAGGAAGATGGATCCCCGACCCGCCAGTTCGAAGAGACCCTCCTTGCGATTCTTGGCATCGGTGAAGGCGCCTTTCTCGTGTCCGAACAGCTCACTTTCCAGCAGGGTCTCGGGCACGGCCGCACAATTGATTTCCATGAACCGGTCCTGGCTGCCGGCGCTGACCTCGTGGACCGCACGCGCGATGATCTCCTTGCCGGTACCCGATTCACCCTGGATGAGAATCGAAGTGTCGTTGCCGCTGCGACTGCTGCCGATCTTCTCCAGCATCTCCGCCACGCGAACCAGACCAGGACAGGACCGGATCATCCGGATGTACTGCCCGTCATTCTTCCGCTCGGGGGGCGCCGCAACTTCGATGGGCTCGGCTTCCGGTTCGGCATCGACCCTCACCGAGGCCGTGGTGGCGCGCAAGGCGGCACGCACCTGCTTCTTGATGGTGCCGAGCTTGAAGGGTTTGGGGATGAAATCGTAGGCGCCGCCGCGCATGGCGCTGACCGCGGTATCCACATCGCCGTAGGCGGTCATCATGATGACCGGAACCTGGTTGCCCTGATTGCGCAGCGCGTTGAGCACGTCGAGACCGGAAACGCCCGGCAGCTTGAGGTCCGACACCACCAGCGCGAATTCCTCCCCGTGAAGCTTGGCGAGCGCTTCTTCCCCGCTTTCGGCCGTGGCCACCTCGTAGCCTGCAGCCAGGAGGGCTTCGCTGAGCGAGTCGCGAATGGTGGCTTCGTCGTCGATGACCAGGATCTTCGGTTTCATTCGGCAACCTCCATGCGGGAAGGCGCGGCGGCTGCACGCGGCAGCACGACCCTGAACACGGTGGTGTCCCCTTCGCGCAATGCTGTGATGTTCCCCCCGTGGGCGGTAACGATCTTGTGGCAAAGCGAAAGCCCCAGCCCGGTGCCGGAACTCTTGGTTGTGAAAAACGGTCGGAATATCCTCTCCTGCACTCCGTCACCGAATCCGGGACCGTTATCCCGAACCTTGATGATGATCCCCGGGGCCAGGAAACGTCCTTTCCCCTCGGGCGCCGGCAGGTCCACCGCCGAACTGGCGGACAATTCGAGCACGATGCGCCCCTTGCACGGCGGCACGGCGTCGACGGCGTTGAGCAACAGGTTCAGCAGCACCTGCTTGAATTGCCCCGAATCGAGCACCACGGTCCAGCCCCGGGCCACATCCGCTCCCGCCAGGGGCTTGAGGTCCAGATCGAGTTCGGCGCCTCGGGCCTCGGCTCGGCTGCGGCAAAGGTCCAGGGCATCGCGAACCGGCGTGAGGATGTCTCCGGCAGCCAGTTCCGGATGGTAGGGGCGGGTGTAGTTGAGCATCCGGTCGATGGTGGAGTTGATCCGGTCCACCTCTCGGGTGATGACATCGATGTAGCGCCCGCGGGGATCACCCTCGGCCAGTTGATCCGCCAGCAATTCCGCCTGGGCGCTGAGCCCCATGAGCGGGTTGCGGATCTCATGGGCCAGGGTCGCGGACATCTCCACCAGCCCGCGCAGCTGGTCGACACGCATGCGCTCGTGTTCCAGTTGGCGCCGTTCCCGCTGGTCCTCGGCCACGATCACCATCCAGGTCTGGTTGCGGGATTGCCCGGCCATGAGGGAGGATCGGACCGCCACCGGAACGATCTCTCCGTCGAGGCTGGTCATCTCGCCGCCACCCTGGAAAACCCCGCCGGCTCCGTCTCGCAGGAAGGGCATGAGAAGCCCCTCCTGGCCGTCAACGCGCAGCCGGCCATCGCTGACCAGTTCGGGAAAATCATCGCCCGGCCCCACGGCGTCGGCCAGACGTCCGCGGCCAATGCGATAGAGGAAGGCGCTGGGGTCGCCGGCGGGCACGGCGGACCCGGCCAGCATCTCCTGCCCGGCGCGGTTGCAGTAGACCGTGGTGCCGCTTTCGTCGAAGACCCAGATCCCGCTGCTCACGGTTTCCAGCACACGGGCGTTGAACAGGCCGATGTCCCGGATGCGGTCGAGCATCTGGGCCCCGGCCACTTCCTCGGCCAGCACCACCTGCACGGCCTGCAGGAAGGGGAGAAAACGGCCGCGCGCCAGCAAGGCAAGGTCGGGCGAGGGGAACAGCACCAGCAAGAACCCCAGGCGCAACCCCTGGTGATCCAGGGGCAGGGCGATGACCTTTCCGCCGGTCGGTCCATCCACCGAAGTCACCGTGGCAGCATCGCCCAGCACCCCCCACTCCAACAGCTTTTCCCCGATGGCGACCTTGGTGTCCTGCTCCAGATCCAACAGGATCCGATCCCAGGAACCGTCCTCCCAGCCCCAGGTTCGCCGCGCCCGAAAGGCACCGCCCACCGCGGACTTGAGCACCAAGGTGGCGCCGTTGGCGCCGAGGAATTCCCCCAGCTCGGCCAGGATCCTGCCCAGGACTTCATCCCAGTTGCAGGCCTGGCTCAACTCCCGCCCGAAGCGGTAGAGCAGGGATAGTTCCTCCATGTCATGGGTCAGGCGGCGGTTGACGGATTCCAGGGTCTCCTGCGCCTGCAACAGGTCCCCGGCGTTCCGGTCGTAGACCTCGCCGAGGGAATCCTTCAATTCACGCAACAGATCCTGGGCGTGGGAATTGTCCTCCAACAGCATCCGCTTCTGTTGCCGCAACTGCATGCGCTTTTCCACGCGGATCAGGAGGTTGAGCCAGTGATGCTGCTCCACCGGAAGGGATAAGGCATCGCAAAGTCCCACCCGGAACAGGCGCACCAGCAGGGGGCCTTCGAGTCCGCCGTGAAGAAGCACCGGAAGATGGGCCACACTCAGATCCTGCAGCGCCTGCAACCAGGCCTCGAGCTTGTCGGCACCCTCGGACCCGGCGAAAGCATCCTGGTGCAGGATGACCAGCCGAGGGGCACCCGGGCCGTTTTGGCCCTGCAGGAAACCAAGGGCGGCGACGGGATCGGAGAATACGGACATCCCAGGCTGGGAAGCTCCCGCCTCCTGCTCCCAGGCATGCGGCCCCACCAAAACCGCATCCTGCGGGCACGGTCGAGGAATCTTGTGCAGACCTTGCGGCATGGGGCGCAACCTTCAACGTCCGGGGATCGGAATCGTGTGCCCCACAACTGTAAATTTTCTTACCACTTCCATCAACTGAAAAAGCTGTCCAGGGCAAAAAAAGGTTCGGCCAAGCGGCCGAACCCTTTTGCCCACAAATCGTTGTCGCAGTCAAGTCAGGGAGAATCGGCATCCAGAGCGCCCAGGACACCGCTCAGCCTCTCGGCCACCTTTTCCCTCACCGCTATGGAATGGTAAAAGCCTTCGGCCATCCGCTCGCGTGCCTGCGCGACCCTGTCCTCACGGACATCAGGCAAGGCAGCCAAAGCCGCCTTCCCCACTTCAACGGCCTGTTTCAGTTCGACCAATTGTTTACCCGCCACCGAAATATCAGCGATATCACCGGCCGTGCCGCTGCCTGACGCATCCCGTCCAACCGGGGCAGAACCCTCATCCCTGCCGGATTCCCCCGCCTTCCCGGTGCGCGTGAAGTTGTTCAATGCGCTTTGAGCCGGAAGGGAAGAACCTTGAATTTTGTCCATCGCCATGTGTTGACCTACCTCGGTAACTCCCAATGGTCGCCGGAGCGTTCCGGCGTTTCTCCTCGACGAAGCAATCTCAATGCCAACCGGCAGGGCCGCCCCTACCAACCCAATCCTTCCCGAGTATTATCGCCACTTTGTGGAAAAACTTGAGTTTCCATTTTCCCCAGGACGGTGTCCAGAGGAAACAGGGCCTGGCCCTGAGCGCACAGTTTTCGCGCACGAGGGAGGTTTCCCCGCAAGGCATTGGCCCGAGCCGCTTCGATCCAGCACTCCGGCAGGTCCGGCCGGGACCGCAGGGCCGTCTCCGCCTCGTGGCAGGCTTGTTCCGGACAATCGCCCCAACCAAGACGCGCCAGCATGAGGTGGGCCTGGTACAGTTCGGAGTGGCCGGGCGCGACGGCCACGGCTCGGTGACACAAGCGCCGAGCCGCTTCGGTCTGGCCTTCGGCCACAAGCTGGGTGGCGAACTCGGTCAACAGCACCGGGTCCTGGGGTCGGTCATGCACTTCCCTGCGCAACAACTCCCCGTTTCGTCTCGACCGCCGCAGGTGCCCCCCGGAACCTTCGAGATGCCCATAATGATGGATGCAAATATCGAGTTTAATTTTTTTATAATTTCGACTTGCCGGTGAACGTTCAACTGTTTCATGAACTCTGCCACTGTAGGTGATTCCGGTGCCACCGGGAAAGACCCGAATCTGTCGCCGCGGAATGTAGCCGGGGGATTTGCAGGCCAGGCCCTCTTGGCCTGGTCCATTGGGGACAAATCCGAGAGCTTGGCGGCGCCAGGTGTAGTTTCGCTGCTCCAGCACCACCAGGGAGGGAGACAGGCTCTCCAGCAAATTCCGCAGATCCTCCTGATCGACCGGGGTGATGGCTTCATCGCAATCCAGGACCACGACCCACCTCCCCCGCGCCGCGTCCAGACCTCGATTGCGGGCCGCACTGAAATCATGCCCCCACTGGCTGGAAATCAACCGGGCCCCATGCAGGGTCGCCACTTCTCGCGATCCATCGCGCGATCCGGTATCGACCACAACCGCTTCGTCGTACAAGGTCCGATGATCGCGCAAAAGGGTGTCCAAATGGTCCGCTTGGTCCTTAACAATGACGGCCAAACTCAAGAAAGGCAGGCTAGATTTCACGATTCCCACGCTTTGGTTCGTTTCCCCTTGCCGTCCGGTTTCTCCGGACCTTGCAACGATCACACCGAGTCAAAGCCCCACACGCCAATTTTCAGGATTCCCGGGCGGATACCGCCTTGATCATTCACATCTCCCAGCCAATAAGTCGGCGGATGGGCTTCGTCGGCGGAGAGAACCGCTACGCCACAGAGGCGGGAAAGGCCCGCCTGATCCAGGACGCGCCAAAATCCGGAGGTCCGAACAGCCCATCCCGCTCCCGACTTGACGAGAGTTTCCGCGAAAACCTCCTCGCCCGCGGGAACCAGAATGTTGTGGGCCAGATTTTCCCGGCGCGCGTGCTCCAGCAGCATCAACACGCCGGACGCATCACCATCCCATTCGCCTATGTATCCGGGAAAATCAGCCCCTTTCCCGCAAAACACGACTGCCTCCACCCCCGCGGCGCCCTCCAGGACCAACCCCCTGGTGCCGGGCATCATGTATAAAGCCTCGGCATCGCCGGGTCGGCGCAGCGTCCGGCAAGGATGCTGGTCATAGAGACGGGAAACTGCGCCGACATCAGAACCCTGAAGGGGTCGGATCCGTTTTTCGCTCCCCAGAGCGGTCGGCAGGTCGGCATCCTGGATGTTCAGATGGAATTCCCAACCGGCAGCATGGAAGCCCCGACCGGCATAAATTTCCGGTTGGTCGGTCCAGAGCACCGCCAGCGGAACTGAGCGTGGGGCGAATTCCGCCAGCAAATTTTCCTGGAGGCGGCGGCTGATACCCCGCCCCCGAAAATCCGGATGCGTCACGACGCTGCCGATTCCCGCCACCGCAACGGGCCCGTAATCACTGGAAAATTCGCGGATTAACCCGGCAATGCCCCCTGCAATGCGACCGGTCTCATCCCGTGCAATCAGCACGGAGTCCCGGTTGGAATCGTGCAGAATGAGAGGAAAATCTTCCCATGCGTGGGTTTTTGCACGATCTGGCCTGATCTCTGCATCCACCAGCCTGAGGAACTCGGCATGTTCTGCCGCAGAGGGCTTGTCAATTTGCATGGTTGGGCATCCAGCCGTCAGGAGACATCGCCTGCATCGGCACAACCCTACGGGGGGTCGAGCTCCCGGGCAAGCTGCAAATGATTCGGGCAGTGCGTCCTGTCGGGAAGGAATCCCGCATCAGGCGCCGTATTCAGGGAGGACAAGACTATGGGTCTTCGCGTCAACACGAATGTGGCATCTTTGAATGCCCAACGACATCTCTACGACACAACCACCAAGTTCCAGAAATCCATGGAGCGCCTCAGTTCCGGCATGCGCATCAACCGCGCCGGGGACGACGCCGCTGGCCTGGCCATCAGCGAGGGCTTGAAATCGGACATCCGCGCCCTTCAGCAGGCCAGCCGCAACGCGGCCGACGGCATCTCCCTGGTGCAGACGGCCGAAGGTTCGCTGGATGAGGTGAACAACATCCTGCTGCGTCTGCGTGAACTCTCCGAGCAGGCAGCGACCGAAACTCTCGGCGAGCAGGAACGAGGCTTCCTGAACGACGAGTTCCAGAATCTGCTGGATGAAATCGACCGCATCGCCGGAACGGCAGAATTCAACGGCATCAAGCTGCTGGACGGAACCAACACGTCCCTCAGCGTCCAGGTCGGTATCGGAACCGATGCCTCGACCAGCACGGTGACCATCGATCTGAGTCAGGCCATGACCTCCTCGGATCTCGGACTGACCTCGGGCTCCCTCAGCATCGCCGGAACCAACGGCGCGGCAGCCCGCGCGGCCATGGCCAATATCATCACGGCCACCGGAACGGTCAGTTCCGTGCGGGCCAGTTTCGGTTCTGCCCAAAACCGCTTCGAGACATCCGTCAGGAATATTGGGATGACCGCGGAGAACCTTTCGGCCGCCAACAGCCGGATCCGCGACGTGGATGTGGCCCTGGAAACCGCCAATATGACCAGCCTGCAGATTCTGCAGCAGGCCGGTGTGTCGATCCTCTCCCAGGCCAACACCACCGCGCAGCTGGCTCTGAACCTGCTGCAGCGTTAGTCGGCCTTGAGCCGGGACGGATCCCGGCGACTCGAATCCCTGCAGTGAAGGGCCGGAAACGCTCGTTTTCGGCCCGCCCACTTTTTTCCTCCCCCTCGATATATTAGAGCCTGTCCCTCTACAGCCTACCGCTTTGATCACAATCGGTTAGCGAGAAAAACAGTGGGGCAAGACAGCCGGATTTCGGTGTCTCGCCCCA
>PFVX01000071.1 GCA_002790835.1 bacterium CG_4_9_14_3_um_filter_65_15
GGGTTTCTTCGGTCTCGATGACCAACGCGAGATCCGCTTCCTGTCGCGCAACACACTCTATGAGAATGATGGTCAGACGGTTCGGGACGAAAGCGAAAATTTCCCATGCGTGGTCGTAGGCGACCGCCTTCCGACAGTTCTGCGCTACGACGAAAACGTGAGCGCTGAGATCCCAATCTACATCTACGTGGGCTTTTTAAGAGACGGCACACTGGCGAACGACACGGTTGTCTATAAGGAAACAGACACGGCCCATGACTGGCAGAGCAGCGATGCGGAGTTAGCCAAGGGATCGAGACAGAGCATCTACCGGCACCTGACCGTTGAGCGCACCGGAGCCTGCACACTGAAGCGGGCCCTCGACGAGATCTTCGCCCTAACGAAGAGCGCTATATGGAAGGGGAGCATCGATGAGTAAACGAGCGCGTATTGCATTCCTTCTGGCGATTTGGGCGCACCCACTCTCTCAATGGCTTGCATCGACGTCAACACCGACGTCCCGCTCTACCACCGCAACAATCCGATCTGGGTCAATTCCGGCTATGGCGACATCATCGATGCCGAGTAAGATCAGCCGGGCGGTGGGCGTTGGCGTAGGACAGGTTGGACTTGGTCGGTTTACGATCGATGCCCAGGTGAACCAGCTTGCCGAGGCAGCAAGCGAGGCCGTTGCAAATCTCGCGCAGGGAGTCGGCCTGGGCCAGCTGGCTGAACAACATCGCCGTCAATTGCGTCCAGCAGGTGAAGCCCTTGGCGTGGCGTTCCCCACGGTGCTTCCTGACGAGGCGGGCGAACTCGTTACGGGGAATCTGCTGCAGAAGTTGACTGAACAGGCTGGCAGAGCGTATCATCGACAGGCCCTCCGGGGTTGTGCGGTGAACCGGATTTTTGGTGAAACCCAATTCTCCCACGGCACCGGGGGGCTCTTCAACTCAAGAACTGTTTAGGACAAGAGTGATAATTCATTTATTGTGAGAACAGCCATTGAAGTTGTCATATATTGTCGGGTGATTCATCGCAAAACCCTCAATCTGTTGTTTCCAAATCCGACCGAGCTTTGAGGGCGCAGTTGATCATCCCCTCCGCCTCCTCCCCGGCCAACCCCAGCGACTCCCGCGCCGCCGCATACTCCCCCTGCAGATCCAGGCCGAACAGGGTGCGGTCGTCGGTGTTGAGGCAGCAGGGCACGCCGGCGTCGAGGAAGGCGCGCAGGGGGTGATCCTCCAGGCGGGCGATGCCGCCGGTGGCCACGTTGGAGCGCGGGCACAACTCCACGCACACGCCGCGGTCCGCCAGCAGGGCCAGCAGCCCGGGATCGCCGGCCGCGGCCAGCCCGTGGCCGATGCGCCGGGCGCCGCAATCGATCACCGCCTGGCGCACCGATTCGCGCCCGGCCTCGCCCATGGCCGGCACCTCGCCGGCGTGGATGGTCACGCCGTAGCCCTCGGCCTTGACCACGGCGAACAGCGTGGCGAAATCGGCCGCGGGGCCGTGGGCCTCGTCTCCGCCCAGCCCAAAACCCACCACGCCGCACGCGCGACCCGCGGCATGGGCGGCTTCCCAGGCGCGCCACCCCTCGTCCACGCCCCACTGGCGCACGGCGTCGGGAATCCAGCGCATGGTCACGCCGCTCGTCTCGGCCGTTTCGGCGGCCGCCTCGGCCAGAGCCGCAAAGACCGGCCCCGGCGCAATCTCCCGCTTCAGCATGACCCCCACCGAGACGCTCACCTCGGCGAAACCCACGCCGTCGTCGAGGAATTGGCGCCCGAGATCCAGCGCCAAAGCATGGAAATCGGCAGGCGTGCGGATGACGGACGTGATGTCGCGGTAAAGCTCGAGGAAGGCGGCGAAATCCCCTTGGCGGTAGGCGCTGCCGTCGGGGGTAAGACAACGGGCGGCCAATCCAGGCCGCCCGTGGCGTTCGCACAGATCGATCAGGCGTTGCGGCATGAGACTGCCTTCCAGGTGGGTATGAAGCTCCACCAGGGGCAATCCCGCAGCCGGTTTGGTCATCGGGCCAGGACCACCGGGCGCACCTGGCGTTCGACGGTGGTGCGGATGCTCACCAGGTACAGACCCGAGGCGGCGGGCACGCCGGAATCCTCGCGCCCCTCCCAGGTCAGCTCCTGCAGGCCGCCGGTACCCGGTTCGGCCTGCAGCGTGCTCACCACACGCCCGCGCAGATCCAGGACCTGGGCCGACACGGCTGCGCCCAAAGGCGCGCGATACGAAATGGATACCTGGGGATTGGCCGGGTTGGGCCAGAGATCCTCGATCACCAGGGCCGCCTCCTGCGCGACAGGAATCCCTTGGGCATCCGGGCCGGGCTGCGCCCCCAGAGAAACGGTCTCGCCGTCGACCAGGCGCACGGTCAGGTCGTAGAGCAGGTCGCTGCCGGTGTCCAGCAGGCCGGCCGCGTCGGGATCCTCAAGACGATAGCCAGCGGCCGAAACCTGCAGGCAGACGCCTCCGCCGCAGCTTCCGGGCAGCGAGGCGGGCGCGTCCCAGATGACGCTGCGCGCCGTTTCCACACCGCCGGTGCGGACCGAACGCGTCACGCTCAGATTGGTGACGGTCTCGGCGGCCACGCTGAAGTCCACCCGGGCGACATCGCCGTTCCAGCCCGGCTCCCAGCGGGTCAGCAGGTTGGACACCACCAGCAGACTGGAATCCACGAGGTAGCAGTAGCCGGCCGTGGCGCTGGACAGGATGTTGCCCCCCGGAGCGCCCACGACGTAATCCCAGAAGCCGTCGCCGTCGAAATCCCCGGCCGAGGACGTGGCATAGCCGAAATTGTCCCCCGATGAGGTGCCGGTCACCAGCGGGTTCACGGGAATCTGGGTCAGGTTGGCCGCGCTGGATTGGGACGACGAGCCCCCGGCGTACAGATATGCTCGGCCCGCATCGGTCGCGGTGCCGTCCTGGAAGGGTGCGCCCAGCAGGACATCGTCGAGGCTGGTGCCGATGTTGGGGACGTTGTGGACCCGGGCCAGGCTGTAACCCAGATGGTCGCTGGCGTTGGCGCCGTTGACGTAACGGTAGGCGCTGACCGAAGGCGAAGTGCCGCCGCGGAAGATTTCCACCCGGCCCGCGTTCAATCCGCTCTCGTCGCACTGGGGAGCGCCCACGGCCAGATCGCTGTAGCCGTCGCCGTCGAAGCTGCCGATCTCGCGCACGCAGAAGCCGAATCGGCTGCTCGCTTTGGCCGACGATCCGATGCCGGCGACGAAATCGATGGTGGTGTCGGGGTTGGCCCCGGCCGTCTTGCCCTCGAACACATACACCGCTCCGGCGTCGAGCCCGCCGTGGGTGTTGTTCAGGGGCGCGCCCACAGCCACACCGTCGGCCGCTCCGCCCAGGAAGTTGCCCGCGTCGCTCACCGACCAGCCGAAGTTGTCGTCGGCCACCTCGCCGGCGAACACCGTGGCGTTCGCCAGGTTGGTGCTCGGGCCGGAAGGGGAGCCGTAAATCACGTAGGCGGCGCCGGCGTTCTGGGCCCGCAGGTCGCTGTAGGGAGCGCCCACGATGAAGTCGTCGTTGCCGTCGCCATCGAAATCGCCGGCGGCGCTGACGGCGTAGCCGAACTGGTCGCCGCCGGTGGCGCCGTTGATGACCACATCGCCGGTGGCCGAGGGATTCGATCCGCCATAGAAGACGTAAACTCGCCCGGTCTCCAGCCCCGCGACGTTGGCTCCGGGCGCGCCCACGGCCCAATCGGCATTGCCGTCATGGTTCACGTCCCCGATGCGGGCCACCGCAAAACCGAACTTTTCGGGAGAAGTGCCCGCGAAGGTCCGGTCGGGGACCACGGTCAGGGCCTCGCGGCCGAACCACAGGCTCACCGAGCCGGCATCCAGGCCGGCGGTCTGGTCCAAAGGCGACCCGGCCAGGAACTCCCAGCGCCCGTCGCCGTTGATATCCTCAAGTTCGGAGGCCGACGAGCCGAATCTATCCCCGTCGTCACCTGTATCGGCGACCAAATGTACCGCACCCTGGGCGGGAATCGACCAGGTCACCGCCAAGCCCAGCAGGGCAATGATCACGGCCGTCGAATGCGATTTGCGTTGATGGGGACACACGATTTCAACCTCCAGAGGGGGTTTCCGGGGCCCGCAAGGGCATTTCCGGACGCTCCAGGGGACCTGACGGACCCCAATAGGAACGATGCGAACATCTTAACACGTCAAGGGGCGTCCCTCAACCGGCCGCAGGAAAGCGGCCCGCAGAGAAATCCCTTGCGCAGTCCGGTCGGCTTGGTGCAAGTTTTGTACGCAGAACGCTACCATGCATGACGGACCACCCCGGAGGACGGATCCTGAAGGAATTCCTGGGCAAAATCTCCCCATCCCGCTTCCTGCTCCTGGCGCTCGTCGCCGGCGTCTGCGGACTCGCCATTTCCGGGATCGACTCTCTGGCGCCGGACCGGTCCGTCACCCTGCCCCAGGACGGCAGCGGCGGCCCCGCGGAGATCCTGACCGCAGACCAGTTGCCCCCCGAGCCCCTGGCGGCCGACTTCTGCGGAATCCTCGTGGCCGCGCCCGAGAATTCGTTCCTTTTCCGGGACCGTCTGGGTCCCCTGGAAGTTCCGGCCGGGGAAAACCTCATGATTCTCGGCGCCAAGGAGACCTTCTACGACGCCCTGCTGGCCCGTGGAGCGCCCCACGGCGACATCATGACCCTGGTCAAGGCCTGCAAGAGTTTCCGGGACCTGCGCAAGGTCCGGCCCGGTGAGACATTCCGCATCGTCCAGGATCCCGACGGCGGGCTGCGCTCCCTGGCCTTCGACCTCGACCTCGAAAGCTACGTCACCTGGGTGCGCGCCGGCGACACCTACGAACGCCGCGACGGAACCTACCCCGTGGTCCACCGCATGCGCGGAGTGGCCGGCGAGATCCACTCCAGCCTGTATGCCAGCCTGGACGACGTGGACGCGCCCCTGGCCCTGGCGGCCAAGCTGAACGACATCCTCGGCTGGAACATCGATTTCAAGCGAGATCTGCGCCGGGGAGATACCTTCGAAATCCTTTTCGACGAGGTCTGGAAAGACGGCGAGCGGGTCCGTACCGGGGCCATCGAGGCCGTCAAAATCGTCAACCGGGGCCGCGCCCACCGGGCCTTCTTCTTCGAGGGACCCGACGGCAAGCCCGGTTACTTCGACCAGGACGGCCACAACCTGCAGAAGCAGTTGTTGCGGGCTCCCCTGCAATACAGCCGCATCAGCGACTCGTTCACCTACCGGCGCTATCACCCGGTGCTCAAACGCTGGATGCCCCACCTGGGCGTCGACTACGCCGCGCCCCTGGGTACGCCCGTGCGCGCCGGAGGCGATGGGGTCGTGGTCGAGGCCACGAGCAAGAAGGGCAACGGGCGCTACATCCGGATCCGCCACAACAACAGCGAATACGAAACCTACTATCTGCACCTGTCCCGGTTCGCCAAGGGCCTGCGCAAGGGCAGCCACGTCCGTCAGGGCGATGTGATCGGATTCGTGGGCGCCACTGGCTATGCCACCGGCCCCCACCTCGACTATCGCGTGAAGCGCAGCGGAAAGTTCGTCAACCCGCGCACCCTCAAGCTGCCTCCAGCGGCCCCGGTCAGCGGAGACATCATGGACACCTTCGCCGCCCACTGCCGGCGGCTCACCACCGCCCTGGCTTCCCTGGCGCCCGGCGAGGCCCGCGACCTCGATCTCGCGTCCCTTCCCTTGAGCGACGCACCGCTTCTGGCTTCCTCGCCCTTGCCTGTCGGGGTCAGGGCGACTCCCTGACACCCTGTCCTTGGATGTCTTGATCTCGATGCTCTTTACCGGGCGTCATGGAGGTCCCGGAGCCATGGATTGCGGAGGGGTCGGAATGCCGAGGCGGCAGGAGTCAGGAGGACGGAGGCCGCCGACCCGGTAAGGGGCATCGAGATCAAGACATCCAAGGACAGGGTGTCAGGAAGATGCCATCACCGGTTGGCGAGGTTGCGCGAGGTCACAAGGAGAAAGTCGTTCACCAGGAGCAGTTGGCCTGTCGTGGGGCGCCAAAGAGCCACGGGGGAGGCAGACTCGGATTCGATGGGCAGGTTTTTGCGAGCAGTGTCGGTCAGGAATCCGACCTGGAAGACCTCCCGCTGCGCGCCGCCGGCCTCGTCGTAGGTCAGGGCCACCTCGACCAACTCCCGCGCCTGCAGGGGCGAGGGTTCTTTCACCGGAGGCAGGGCCGCCAGCATGGGCATGCGGTCCATGTCCACGATGATCTCCCCGACCCCGTAGGAGGAATTCCCGTCCTGCGGCCCCGTCGCCGACGGTATGGTGGTTTTCCAGAGCTCACGCCCGTCAATCTCACGCGGTCCCTCGGCCTTTTCCCCGGACACAAGCAATCGGCCATCCCGCCGGATTTCCAGGGCCGATGCCTCCATGGCCGGCCGGGTCAAGGCCAACCGGTTGGTCAATTCGCCGAGGGGAGCCTCCAGGGTCTGGCCGGCCTGTCCGTCGGCGACCAGGACCACCTCCCGCCTTTTGACCGGGATCATCAGGGAACTCAAGGGAACACCGAAAGCGAGTTCCATGGCGTCGGGGGAGCGGGCACCCGGGTCGGGGTTGATGCCCGGCCCCAGCAGGCGCACCGTCCTCCAGGGAGTATCCAGGCCCCACTTTTCCCGCCAGACCGTCGTTTCGTTGACGGGCTTGATCTCCTTGACCACCGTGCGGGTGGTTTCATGAACCAAGGCCCGGA
The DNA here is from genome assembly GCA_002790835.1 of bacterium CG_4_9_14_3_um_filter_65_15. GTDB lineage: Bacteria > Krumholzibacteriota > Krumholzibacteriia > LZORAL124-64-63 > LZORAL124-64-63 > JAHJTW01. The sequence goes on from PFVX01000071.1 coordinate 6,720, forward strand.
CCACCGCGGTGGCGGCCAGGACCCAATCGCCGTCGGTCTCGTGCCGGATCCGGTCGAAATAGTACCGGTTGTAGGCGGCCACCCGTTCGTCCAGCGCGGCCAGGCCCAACGCCGGGACCTTCAACCACCACCGGCTATCCCTGCGCTCCAGGTGGTGTTTGGTCCGGCCTCGCCACAGTTCGATGCCCACCAGAGAGGTGTCCGAAACGGCCGGCAACAGGGTCGTGAGCTCCACCGAGCCCGGCAGGCCCACCAAGGCTTGCCGAGTTTCCGCAGCGATCATGAAACATCCGGCCCGGTTCAGACCCGAGGCGTAGGAGTGACCGGTGACGGGATTGAGAGCGCCCACCGCCAGGGTCATACGCTCACCCTCGGTGGTGAAGAAAGTCAGCCGCATGGCCTCGGGAGTGTTGAAGTCGTAGCGGGGGTCCTCCGGTTCGGTGCCCGGAAGAACGGGTCCGCCGAAAGCCTGGGTCAGGTTGGTCAGGAGAAAACCGAGGGAGCGGGCATCCAGGAAATCGGAAGTGGCGCCGGACAGCGACCACACGTCCGGGCCCTGACGATCGAAGCGGTACTGCCCCCCCTGCCGCGTGAACATCAACCCCGAGATCCGCTCGGTCGGCACCTGGAGCAAGGGGCCCGACAGGACGATGGCCTGCTCACTGCGGCGACCGCGGATCCACACGGTCGTCAGGACCAGCGCGACCGCAACCAGGAGCATCAGCAGGGTCAGCCCCAGACCCGCGGGCAATCGACGCTTGTTGGGTCCGGATCCGCTGGTCATCCCTCTGACCCCGGGTGTCGTTCGGACCGTCGCCGGTGACGCAGCATGATCACGACCGCCAGACAACCGACGAACAACGGCCAACCCAGGGATGAACCCCAGGTCGCCAGGCGACGGCCCTCCCGGCCGAGGACCACGGGTTGATTCAAGGGATCGCGACCACGCAGCTGGATCAGGGCCTTTTCCTGGGCCAGCCAGGCCAGCGCATTGAGCAAAAGATCGCGGTTGGCGCCCAGGCTGAGGTTGGCGTTGGAAACGAACTCCGAGTTCCCCACCACGATCAGGCGTCCCTTGACCTCTCGGGTGGCGTCCGGCGACACCTCCAGGGCCATCGCCAAGGGCAGCGGCCCCGGTACGTCGTGGCCGCGGTCGAAGGTCGGCTTTCCGCTGAACTTGGTGTCCGGGTCGGTCTCCGCCCAGGTCAGGTCGCTGGACACCAGCAGCACCGCTCCCGCAATCGTGCTGTCGGGAGGTCCCACTTCGGCCAAGGGCTGGATGAGCGGGAACACGGTGGCCACCCCCCGCAGGGGTCGGGACACGACGTGATCGCCGTAGCCGTCGCCCACCACGATGGTGCGGGCGCTGACACCGAACTCCTCGTCTGCGAGGTCGGCCGAAACCATGACCCCACCGGTCAGCCCCACCCGCTTGCCGGCCATCCATTCGGCCCACCGCGAGGGGGTCGGAGGATCGAAAAGAGCCAGGATCGCTCCTCCGCGCCGCAGGTGGTCGTCCAGGGCGGCCAATTCGCGCGGGTCGGGTTCGGTGCGGGGGCCCGCCACCAGGATCACGTCGCAATCGGTGGGCACCACGGGGTTATCCCCCAGGAACAGCGGGCTCAGCTGATAGCCCTGATCTGCCATGAGTTGGCCGCACATGGAATATCCCGAGCGTTCGTCGCTGTCGAGCCGGTGCTCGCCGTGACCCAGGAGGTAGCAGATCCGGGTCCGCTTGCCCGAGACCAGCCGATAGACGGCGTTGATGAGCGTGCTCTCCTCCGGCTGAAGCACCGAGGCGCTGCGCTCACCTGCGCTGATCACGACGGTGCGGGAAACCTTCACATCGAAGCGCCGGACCAGGTCCAGATCGGTCTCCGGGTCGATAACCTGGAACCGGAAGGGGGGTGAGGCGTGGGAGCATGACTTGAGCAGGGCTTCGGTGATGTCACGGACCGGGTCCAGCCGCTGATAGAAGGCGTACACCATGAGATGGTCGACAGCCACCGAATCGGGCAGGGCGGCCAGATCCTCCGGCAAGGCCTCGAGCACCTGCAGGGTCTGCGGCGCCAGGCTATAGCGACGATTGCCGGTGGTATCCAGGCTCCAGGGATACAACCCGGTCAGGGTGTAGATGGCCACCGCCAGGACGATCGAGGTTGCGGTCGGCCCCCACACGGCGAACCGGCGGCGGGGAGGCAAACGGCGGCTGTGCAGGGCGCCGACGGCGATGGTCAACGGCACCGCGGTCATCAGTAGGAAGTAGACGATGTCCCGGACGTCCAGGACCCCGCGGGACAGGAGTTCGAAATGGGTCAGCAGAGAGATTTCATGGGCCACCATACCGGCCGGGCCGGGCAGGAACCGCTCCAGGGCACCCACCAGAAACAGGAACAGGGAAAAGCTGAAGCCCAGGAAGTACGCCACCATCTGATGGGCGAAGAGGGTCGAAGCCAGCAATCCCCAGGCGGTCAGGGCGGCCACGAAGAGCAGTTCGCCCAGCAGGGCGGTCAGGGCCGGACCGACCTCGGGAGTGCCCAGCAACCAGACCGAAGCGATGTAGGCGCCGCCGCAGAGGATCATGATCCCACCACAGACCATCGCGCCCAGCCATTTGCCCAGCACCCAGGTGTGGTCGGACACCGGCCAGCTGGCGATCAGGTGGTAACGACCGCTCGAAAATTCGGGAGCGAACAGCCGCATGGTGATCGCCGGCACCAGGAACAGCAGGAAAAAGACGGTATTGGAAACCAGCGGCCGGAAGATCCCTTCGGCCAGGTTGATGGGGGAATCGGCAGCGGGGCTCTGCAGGGCGGTCTGCGACATCTCGCTGTAGCCCAGCAGGAAAATGGTGAAGAACAGGCCCACCGCGACCAGGAAGCCGGCCAACACCACCGCAGCCATGGGGCTGTGGAAGAAGGCGTCGATTTCCCGGCGGGCGATGGCAGTCACACGCGTCATGACTCCTCCGGATCGTCCGTTTGCCGGGAAGGCTCGTCCGGCCCCAGGTTGGCGCCCGTCAAGCGGAGGAACAGGTCCTCCAGGGACGGCCCCTTGTCCTGAACGCCCTGCAGCTGCCCACCCGCAGCCAGGACCGATTCCACCAGCTTCGGCCGGATCTCCACGGGATTCCCCGCGATCAGCACTTCGGCTCCGGTCTCGCTGATGCGGATCTCGTCCACCCCGGCCACTTCGGCCAGGGCGGCGGCGACGCCCTCCCGGTTGCCGTCCCAGTCCAGGATCACCCGGACCGGTCCGCCGGCGAGGCCGGCCAGGTCGGAGGCCGCCACTCCCTCGGCGCCCTGCTGACCGACAAGTCGGCCGCGGTTGAGGATCAGCACCCGGCTGCAGGTGGCTTCGACCTCGGTCAGGATATGGCTGCTGAGCAGGACGGTGCGGTGCCCCTTGAAGCTGCGGATCAGTTCGCGGATCCCCACGATCTGCTGGGGGTCCAGTCCGCTGGTGGGTTCGTCCAGGATCAGGATCTCGGGGTCGCCGACCAGGGCCTGGGCCAGGCCGGCGCGCTTGCGGTACCCGTGGGAGAGACTGCCGACGAGCTTTCCGGCCACATCGCGCAGGCCGCAGCGGCCGACGATGTCGTCGAGGTGTTCCCGGCGACCCGCGGTCGGGACACCCTTGAGGACGGCCACGAAATCGAGGAGTTCCCGCACCGTCTGGTCGGGATAGAGGACCACCTGCTCGGGCATGAAGCCCACCCGGCGGCGCACGGCTGCAGGTTCGGAAAGGATGTCGCAGCCGGCGAGGCTGGCGGTACCGGCGCTGGGGGCGACGGAACCGGTGAGGATCTTCATCGCCGTGGACTTGCCCGCGCCGTTGGGCCCCAGGAAGCCCACGATTTCGCCGGTTTCAATGCGGAAGGAAACGTCCCGCAGCGCCGCCACAGGCCCGTACCAACGCGTCAAACCTTCGACGATAATCATGCCTTGCCCCAGCCGTATGCGCAGGTCATCAGGAGGCGGTCCACCTGACCAGGGTCGCGCCCCAGGTGAACCCGGCGCCGAATGCGCACAGAACCACCAGATCTCCGGGCTTGAGGCGACCCTCGTCCTGGGCCACCCGCAAAGCCATAGGGATGCTGCCGGCCGTCGTATTGCCAAAGCGGTCGATGGTGACCATGACCTGCTCGTCACTCAATTCCAGCCGCCTCTGCACGGCCTCGATGATGCGGATGTTGGCTTGGTGCGGCACCAGCAGTTTCACGTCGGATCCGGTCAGCCCGTTGCGGGTGAGAATCTCCTCGGTGATCGCGGTCATGCCCTTGACGGCGAATTTGAAGACATCCCGCCCTTCCTGGTGCACGAAATGCTGCCCCGCAGCAACCGATTCGGCACTCGCGGGAATCCGGCTGCCGCCGGCGCCCTGGTACAGGAATTTGGCCCCGGAACCGTCGCAGTGCAGAATGGAATCCCGAATCCCGACCTGGTCCTCGTCGATCGCTTCAACGACAACCGCGCCGGCCCCGTCCCCGAACAGGATGCAGGTGTTGCGGTCTTCCCAGTCCAGGATGGCCGACATGATCTCCGTCCCGATCACCAGCACCCGCTTCGCCGCCCCGGTCTCCACCTGGGCGCGCGCATTCTGCAGGGAGAACAGGAAACCGCTACAGGCGGCCTCCAGATCGTAGCCCCAGGCATTTTCGGCGCCGATCATTTCCTGGATCAGGCAAGCAGTTGGGGGAAAGACCATGTCCGGGGTCACCGTCGGAACGATGATCTGGTCGACCTGGTCGGGGCGCAGTCCGGCATGTTCGAGCGCCTGAATGGCGGCCTTGGCCCCGTAGACGGAGGCCCCGGTGCCCTTCTCGGCGATGCGGCGCTCGCGGATACCCGTCCGTTCTACGATCCACTGGTCGTTGGTCTCGACCATCGCCTCGAGATCGTGGTTGGTCATGATGTGGTCGGGATAGCTCATCCCCACCCCCGTGATACCGGCAGTAAGAAGCGTCCTTGCGGCCATGGTCAAATCCTCCATGGATGAAACGAGGGAATCCGGGGAGTGCGGCGGCCCGAAGGGCGCCTGACTGAAACCGGAGAATTAACCGGGCGGCCGCCTTGGGGCCGACCCTGGGTTGCGGGGTTGATTGAAGTGAAATTAGGTCAATCCGGACGGAGTATCAAGGCTTGAGATGATCAGGTTGGCGGGGAGCTTGCAATTTATTGAATTTATATTTTCATTTCAATAAGGCCCGTCGGGGCGAATCCCCTTCCTCCGCCACACTGGAGAGTCAATCCCATTCCTAGTTGAAACTCTCCACGACCTTCGGACCTCAGGCAGCAATTCCTTCGCTCCCTTCT
>PFVX01000082.1:0-2621 GCA_002790835.1 bacterium CG_4_9_14_3_um_filter_65_15
CGGCCTCGATCCTCATTGGGATCGGGGTCGTTTTTGTTGTTTGTAACACAAGGAGTTACGGGGGCCGAAATTTGGGGCGCCGGGGCCCCGAAATTGAGAGACGGCGTGAGAGAGCGGCGGGCTGCAGAAACGGCCGGGGAATTGTCTCTCAGTCTCAGAATCCACCCGTGAGATCATTTTGGTTGACGGAGACTCGCTATAATAGATCCCATCTTGACCACCTTAAATGTGTATTCGTTGCCGGACAGCTGGTTACGCGGTCGCTGTAGGGGCGACTTTCTCAGTTTCGTCGGAATTTTATACCTTCGGCTATCTCTTCCGGGTCGGCGAGCCCTTTCATTCTGAGGGTTTGTAAGATGGCGAACTGGTCCTGAGTGACTTCGGTCGCGGCGTAGGTCGGCTCGATGGCGTGGTCGGATGTGATCAGATTCAGGCGACAGTCGCGCAGCTGCTCGAAGCTGGCGGCGGCGCTGTGGGCAAGCCCGGACCGCTTGAGGCGGCGCTCGATGGAGCGGTCGAGCAGGAGGGCCAGCATGCAGAGCGAGACGTGGGCGCGAACCTTGGCGTCGGTATGGTGGTAGAGGGGCCTGAGCTTGACGACGCTCTTGATGGTCTGGAAGTCTTTCTCGACGGTGTCCTTCTGGCGGTAAAGGCGAGCAATCTCCACCGCGCTGTAGGGCAGCTCGGGATGGCCGACCAGAAGCACGAATCCGGCGTACCGTAGCCGACGGAGCCATGCCTCGGCGTTGAGCATGAGACGGACGTGCCTGTACTGCTTGCCCGTGGCCTTGTCCTTGGTGGTGTTGACCTGGACATCGAATGCGGAGCCGAGCTTCCAGCGGGCGATCTCGTTGTGGACCTCGACACGGATGTTGTGCTTGTCGCGCAGGTGTACCGAGCGGCAGAGCCGTTCGTTCAGTTCGGCGACGTAGCTCTCGACGCGTTGGCGTCTGCGGTCGAGGCCGCCGCGCTGCTCGACGAACATGCGGGGGTTGAAGTAGGCGACCAGGCGGAGCGGGACAACCTGTCGGCCAACGCGGCGGGGCGGCTTCCCGGCGGCCCGCACTGGACGCATGATGCGGGCGTTGGCTTCCAGGAGGGTGCGTTGTTCTGCCTCGCGGTCGATCTGGACGCACTGACGCAACAATCGCTCGGGCACGTATCCGAACTCTCCGGCCAGTATCTGTTCCTGCAGTAGCGGCGCGATCTTCAGCGTGTTCATGATCTGGGTGACCCGGGCCCTGGTCATGCCCTCCTTCTCGGCCAGTTCGCTCTTGTTGCGATACTCGTGCTTGCTGAGGCGATCGGCAAAGATGCGGGCCAGGGCGATGAACGAAGCGCCGCCCTCGAGGGCGTCCGGGTCCCAGGCCGCGCCACTGAACTGATGCTGGGGGCGCTCGAACGAGAAGGTCCGCTCGCAGACGCCCAGGTCGTAGACGTAAAGCTGATCGTCGACCTTCTGCAGGCCGGCTTCCTCGGCGGTGCGTGCGGCGACGGTCATCTCGTCCTCAAGGGTGGCCTCGGAGCCGACGGGGTTGAGCCCTCGGAACGGCTCGTCGGGGATGGCGTCGGTGTAGGAGGCGATCTCGCTGCGGGTGGTGGCGGTCAAGAACCGGATGCCGCTGTCGACGAGCCTGGCGACGGACTTGGCCTGGCCCATGGCGCGGTCACAGACCAGGGGGGCGTCGCCGATCCAATCGGCATCCTCGATCTGGTCGAGCATGTCCTGCATACAGAGCTGATCGCGGCGCTTGCCGGGTACGACCCGCCACCTGAGGGGGTAGCCGTGCTCGTTGCAGAGCAGGACGATGCCGATCTTGTGGCGGTTGGTGAGCCCCTCCTTGGTGCGATCGCGCTGGGCCAGGTCCGGTCCGCGGCCAGCGAACCAGGCGTCGGTCACGTCCATGAAGATGGTGGCGAACAGGCCGTCTTTGCTGCGGTACCGCTTGACCAGTTCGTCCTGGAGAGCGTTGCCGACGCGGTCCAGAGCCTCGAGGGTGCGGTGGATGCGGGTGTTGCCGAACTGCTTGGGGTCGATGCCCAGCAGCTCAGGCAGGGCCGTGCGTGGGAACCAGCGTTGGGCGTAGAGCTTCGATCCGGGGTCGGTGCAGCGGTGCAGGACCAGGGCGGCGATCACGTCCCCGGGCGGGACGGCCTCGTTCTTTTGGGGCAGGATGCGGTTGAACAGCCCCGGCAGCCTCCACCGGTTCCATGTCTCCAGGGCGACGGCCAGGTCGAGATAGGCGAGGCTGGCGGTGATCCTGGCGGGAAGCCTGCAGAGCGACGCGCAGGTTGGCGATCTCACGGTCGGAGAGCTGACCGAGGTTGGCGACAGTCCGGCGGCTGGGAACGCCGTCATCCCGCCGGAAGCTCTCGACGAGCTGGACGTACTGGTAGACCTTGCCGTCCTTCTTCCTGGTGGAAATGCGGAGATGCATGAGTCGCTGGCTCCCTTCGGCTGGGGGCGAGTTTATCATTTTCGCGCCTACGTGTATATGGACTAAAGCAGATCTCACAGGCGTTAACCGTCATAACTGTCTTACATAGTCGCCCCTACAAGAATGGCATCGCCAGTGTTGTAAAGCTTTACATGACTATATGTTGCTGGAGTTTCGACGCGA
>PFVX01000082.1:2643-3705 GCA_002790835.1 bacterium CG_4_9_14_3_um_filter_65_15
ACATGACTATATGTTGCTGGAGTTTCGACGCGAAGTGGTGGTCAAGATGGGGTTGACGGAGACTCGCTATAATAGATAGTCTAATATGAGTTGTTCAGGTGCGGCTGCGACCGGCGCGACCGTCTCCCTCATCGACCCAGAGGCCGATATGAAATCCACGATCACGATGAAGGATTTCCTAGGCGACGGCCAGGGCCGCCGGTTCGCCGACGTCGCCAACGACCCCCACGTCCAGTGGGACAAATGGGTCGCCTGGCTCAACAACCGGCCGCGCCAAGAGTGCCTGGAAATGGCCGAGGTCCATTTCGACATGCCGGCGCTCGCCGGAATCCTCCGGGAGCTCGAGGCGGAACCCTTCGTCCGCGACTACTTCGACCGCCGCACTCCCCAGGCCACGCTGCGCACCAAGCAGGCGCTCGGCGTCCTCGTAAAGCTCCACATGGAGCGGCGGGGGTGGTCGACGACCGGCACGAAGGGGCCGCTCGGGCGGCGCGACCCGCTCTATTCCGGCCGCGGGGACCATAACGGGCCGCGGAGTTTCAGTCGGTATTGGCAGAGTGCGGAGAGGTATAAGCGATAGTCGACGATCGGGTGTGGACCTATTCAAACCCGAGAGGGATAATCGCGAGTTGAGGTGCAGCAATAATTGACCCACCCACAGAGGACTTCGCTACAGGCAGCCCCTGGCAGCGTTTGCCGCACAATCAGAACCAACCGGGAGACCAATCATGAAAAACGTGGAAATGACCGTCGAGGGCAACATCCTGACCATCAAGGTGGACCTGACCAAGGAGTTTGGCCCGTCGTCTTCCGGCAAAACCATCATCATAGCCTCCACCGAGGGCAACGTGGCCGTCCTTGAGAGGGGGGAGAAGATTGGGCTGAACGTCTATCGGAAGAAGGCTTGAGGTCGCCTTTTCCTAACCTGTCCCGAGCAGGTCCCCAAACGTAACAGTTCTCGACACCGCCGCCGGCCCGGATGGGCCAGGCCCGAGGTCTGGTTCCGGATCGTCCATATCGCCCAGGAAGGCGCGGATAGGGCCCCTGTGGCCGCCTACCGCG
>PFVX01000036.1 GCA_002790835.1 bacterium CG_4_9_14_3_um_filter_65_15
CGCGTCTACGAAGACGCCGCATGACGGGCGGCTGAGGAACTTGGCACTGTCCAGGTTTATTAGCAAACAGGGTCAAGTCAAAATTCAATGGATGCGTGGGTCCAGAATACTGAAAACACAAGTTATTATCGATTTCTGAGTCCTGGTGAACGGGCGATTTTCATAGACAGTCCGCAGGTGGGGGTGCCATATTTTCAGGCGGGTGGACGGTATTGCGCTATCGGTTCCCCCCCATGCTGGTCGGCTGCGGCCAGCGGTTTTCCCAGCCCGGCTGCCTACCCCGGTCAAGAAACCGGCAGGGCGAAGGGCCGATACGGCCACGCGGGAAACGGCGTGGTTCGCTCCCGGAATTGGAAGGAAAACATGATCCGCCCGCGCCTCGTACCGCAGGGGGCCTCGCTCGCCGACCGGCAGGGGCGTCGCCTCGACTATCTGAGACTTGCAGTCACCGACCGCTGCAACCTGCGTTGCCGGTACTGCATGCCCGCCAAGGGCATCGACCTGGTTTCCCATGCCGACCTGCTGAGTTTCGAGGAGGCCGAACGCCTGATCGGGCTGTTTGCCGACCTCGGACTGCGCAAGCTGCGCGTCACGGGGGGGGAGCCCCTGGTCCGCAGCGGAACCCTGGGGTTCATGGCTGCTGTCGGCCGCGCTTATCCCTCCCTGGAACTCCTTCTGACCACCAACGGCCTCCTGCTGGAACGACATCTGCCCGCGATCGTGGCGGCGGGGGTGAAGCGGGTCAACGTGAGCCTGGATTCCCTGGATCCTGCGACCTGGTCCCGCCTGACCCGACGCGACGGGCACGCAGCGGTGCTGGCGTCGATCCGGGCGGTTCAGGAAGCCGGGCTGGGGTTGAAGATCAATGTCGTCGTGATGGGCGGGATCAACGACCACGAGGTGCCGGGCTTTGCGGCCCTGACGCGGGACTCCGACCTGGAGGTGCGGTTCATCGAGGCGATGGCCTTCGACGGCGGCGGCGGTGTGCCGACCGCCCATTTGCGGGCGACCGATATTCACGCCCGCCTGGCGGCGTACAGCGACCTGACGCTGCTGCCGGGGCGGCCGACCGAGGTGGCCCGGAGGTTTCGCCTGGCCGGGCACACCGGAACCGTGGGGATCATCGCGGGCCACACCCGCACCTTCTGCGGAACCTGCAACCGGCTGCGGCTGGACGCGCAGGGACGATTGCGCACCTGTCTGTACGGCGCGGCCGGGCTCGACCTGCGGGCGCTGCTGCGGGCAGGCGCCGATGATGCCGATTTGGCGGCGGCGGTGCAGGCGGAATTGGCGCACCGGCACACCGACGGTCACGCAGCCGAACGAGCCACCAACGGCAAATGCAGCATGGCCAGCATCGGGGGTTGAGCGATGACCAAGAACCCGATTGTCACACCGCAGGACGCCTGGCGGATCCTCGCCGAAAGCATCGTACCCTTGCCGGCTGGGAACGTGCCCCTGGAGCGGGCCGCCGGCGGCTGGCTGACCGCCCCGCTGGCCCCCCGCTCGGCCATGGACGGATTCGCCCTGCGGGCCGCCGACGTGACCGCACCCGGGACCCTGCTGACCGTTGTCGGCGAGGTGGCGGCCGGCAGCGACCTGGACCCGCCACTGCCGCCCGGTGCCTGCGTGCGCATCTTCACCGGCGCAAACGTGCCCCGGGCGGCCGACGCCGTCGTTCCGGTGGAGGCCACGACCAGCAAGTCGTTCCGGACCAACCCGACCGATCCGGAAGTGGGGATCAACACGTCCTGCCGACCGGGCGACCACATCTTTGGCCAGGGCGAAACGGCACGGCAGGGGGAGATCCTGCTCCCGGCGGGGACGCGTCTCGGCCCGCGCCAGCTGGCGGTTGCTGCGGCGACCGGACAGACCGACGTCCCCATCCACGACCGGCCACGGGTCGTCGTGCTGAACACGGGCGAGGAACTGCTGGAGGCAGGACGGCCGGCGGGTGCCCACCATACGCGCAATTCCAACGGGCCGTTTCTCGTGGCGGCCGTGGCGGCGGCCGGTTTCACCGAAGTCAGACGGGCGACGGTGCCCGATGCCGCCGACCGAACCGCGGCCGCTTTCGCGGACGCCCTGGCGGCCGCCGACGCCGTGATCCTGACCGGGGGCATCTCGGCCGGGCGTCACGATTACGTGCCCGGTGCCCTGGCGGCGGCCGGCGTCGAGATCGCCTTCCGTGGCGTCGCGATCAAGCCGGGCAAACCCCAGTTGTTCGGCCGGGGGCCGGGCGGCAACGTGGTCTTCGGGCTGCCGGGGAATCCCCTCAGCAGCCTGGTCGGATTCTATGAGTTCGTCCTGCCGGCGCTGCGCCGGCTAGCAGGCTGCCCGCTGGACCGCTGCCGGCCTCGCCTGCAGGTGCCGCTGGCCTGCGAATGGTCCCACCACGGTGACCGCGCCCTGGTCCTGCCCGCCCGCCTGGACGACTCCGGGGGGCGGACCATGGCCCTGCCCTGTCCGGCGGTGGGTTCGGCCGACCTGGCCACGGGAGGGCGGGTCGATGGCGCGGTGCTTATGCCGCCACGCTGCGGCACGCTGGCCGCTGGCACCGTCGTGCCGTTCCGCCCCTGGTGGGAGGGGACGTCTTGCTGAAGTCCGTGGCGGCAGACCTGCGGATCGTGATGAGCCGGCTGGATTTCGGCCGCCGAGAACTGTCCGGCGCGTTCGGTGACATCGGCACCGACCTGCCGCCGGTCGTGGTGCGGGGTATCCAGGTCGGTCTGGGCGTCAAGCTGGGCACGATCGCTTACGGACGGTACGTGCCGGCGGAAGGTGGTCCGGGCTTCTACCTGGCGGCGGCCTGTGAGCTGCTGCTGGCGGGGTTGCTGCTGCGGCCCCGGTTCCCGGCCGCCGTGGCGGTGTTGCTGCTGGGGACCGGGTGGGCCCTATGGCACGGCACCAATCCGCTGGGAGGGACCGCGGCCATGCCGCCGGCCGCGGGACTGCCGTCCAGGGAGGCCCTCTGGACCGGACTCGTTCTGCTCGCCCTTCCCCAGGTGCCACTGTCCCTCGGCAATTCGGTGCTGGCGACCCGGGACCTGGCGGACGACTGGTTCCCCGGGCGTGGCGTCACCCTGAGGCGAATCGGCACCACGTATTCACTCTTCAATGCGGTGGTCGGGGTTGTCGGCGGCATCCCGGTTTGCCAGGGCTTCGGCGGCATGGCGGGGCACTATGCCATGGGCGGGCGCACGGGGGGGCGGTCGTGTACTACGGCCTCTTCTATCTGGCCCTGGCGGCGGTCGCGGCCTTCGGGCTGGGCAACGTGACGGTCCTGTTTCCCCTGCCGGTGCTCGGTGTCATCCTGGCGGTCGAGGCCGGGGCGCTGGTGTGGCGTGGGAGCGGGGTGCGGGTCCGTTCCCTCGATGCGCTGGTGGTGTTGGTGGTGGCAGCAACCGCCAATCTGGCTCCTTACGGGTTTTTGTCCGCGACCGCGGTGGGTAGCCTGATGATCCACTTGCGGCGGGCCTTCAGGGCCCCTGCCGCCGTTGACCCGGGTCGCGAAACGGAATGATGAGACGATGCATGACGGCGATTTGACCCAGTTCGATGCGCCAGGGCGCTCCCGCATGGTCGATGTCGGCGACAAGGCGCCCTCGCGCCTCACGGTGCTGCTGGGGGGGAATCCAGGCGGCCAAGCACATCGCCATCGAGGGCGTGCGGCTCCTGGAGAAAACCGGTGCCGGTCGGGGGTCTGGCGGGCGCCGGAAAGGAAGGACGACCGATGAATGAATGCGGAACCGTGCAGGCCATCTGCCTGAGCGAGGAGAAGGGGACGGTCAAGACGGCCGTGCAGCGGTCCGTCCTGGAGGCGGATCAGGGATTCGCCGGCGATGCCCATGCCGGCGACGGGCACCGTCAGATCAGCCTGCTCGCCGCGGACGATGTCGAAGCGATGCGCGCCAAGGGGTTGCCCGATTTGGCGCCGGGTGCATTCGGTGAGAACCTGGTCGTCGCGGGGGTGGATCTGGCCGCTCTGGGGCTCGGCTCGCGTCTGGCCATCGGCGCGGATGCGGTTCTGGAGATATCCCAACGGGGAAAGGTGTGCCACTCGCGCTGCGCGATCTACCACCGCACGGGCGACTGTATCATGCCGCGCAATGGCGTCTTTGCCCGGGTCGTCGAGGGAGGGGTCGTGGCTTGCGGCGACCCGGTGCGGGTCGACTGCCCCGTTCCCGTGAAGGTGTTTCAGGCGGTAGTCCTGACGATCTTCGACAAGGGGTCGCGCGGGGAGCGGGTCGACACCGCGGGCCCGGCGGTCGCCGGTCTGCTGGAGAAGGGTCTCGGTGCCCACATCTACGGGACGGAGATCCTGCCCGACGACCGCGACCTGATCGCGGCACGCCTGGCCCATTTCAGCAACGGCCACTCCATCGATCTGGTCGTGGCCGTTGGTGGAACCGGATTTGCGCCTCGTGATGTCACGCCCGAGGCGGTGGCGGCCGTGGCCGAGCGCTTGACGCCCGGCCTGGACGAGGCCATGCGGGCGGCCTCGCGCACCAGCACACCCCATGCCATTCTCAGCCGGTCGGTGTCCGGGGTCCGCGGCAGCACGCAGCTTGTCTCGCTGCCGGGGTCCGAGCGGGCGGCCAGCGAGAACCTGCTGGCCATCCTACCGGCCCTCGGTCACGGTCTGGCCAAGCTGCGGGGTGATGGCAGCGATTGCGCCGCGCCCAAGGCGAACCGGTTGCAGGTCCTGGCGGAGGGGTCGTGAGGGGACCGCTTGCCCATTCGCCGGTGGTCGGCGTCTGCGGGTTCAGCGGGTCCGGCAAGACCACTCTCGTCGAGGCCCTTGTGCCGCGTCTGGCGCGACGGGGCCTGGCGGTGGCCGTGGTCAAGCACGACGCCCACGGCCTGACCATGGACAATCCGGGTAAGGACTCGGATCGCTTCTTCCAGGCGGGGGCCACGGTGGTCGTTCACGACCCCGGGCAGGTCGTGCGGCGAACCCATCGTGCGCCGGGAAACGAAGTCCTGCTGGCGGCGGTGCCTGACTTGCTGCGGGATCACGACATCGTCCTGGTCGAGGGCCACAAGCACACACCATTGCCGTTGCGGCTTTGGTTGCTCGGTGCTGACGGCGGTGGCGCCCCGCCGGAAGCCGGAGCGTTCGCGGCGACCCTCACGCGCGATGAGGATCGCCCGGCCCGCGCCGAGGATCTGATTGCGGCCCACCTTGTCGCGTGCCAGGCGGCCCAGCCGCTCTGTGCAGGGCTGCTCATAGGAGGGCGCTCGTGCCGCATGGGCCGGCCCAAGCAGCTCCTGCGCAGCGGCGGGACGAGTTGGGCCGAGTCGGTCCATGCTGCGCTGTTCGCCCACACCCCCGACGTCTGCCTTTTGGGGGACGGTCCGTCCCCAGCCGTCCTGGCGGATCTGCCCCGCCTGCCTGATGTGCCGGGAATTCGGGGGCCGATAGCCGGCATGATCTCCGCACTGCGCTGGCGGCCCGGTGCGGCCTGGGTCTTCGCTGCCTGCGACATGCCCCTCCTGGATGCGGCCGCGGTGGATTGGCTCCTGGCCCAGCGGAAGCCGGGCGACTGGGCCGTGCTGCCCCGAAGCCCGGGAGTCGAGAGGGCCGAGCCCCTTTGTGCCTGGTACGATCCGCGCATGGAGCGACTTCTGGAGCGGTGCGATCGGCCCCAGGCCGTGGTCGGCGAGTCCCACGTCCGTCTGGTCGACCTGCCGGCGAAACTGGCCGACTGCTGGCTGGGTTTCAATTCTCCGGATCAGTGCGAGGGACGAGGCGTGCTTGACGAGCCACTCGATTGAGCCGGTTGGATTCCACCACCTGGCCCCTGGGCGGACCCCTGGGGGGGGATACCGCGCGATCTCAAAAAAATGAGATTTTTTTTGACTCCGGGTTTGTATTTGTGTTTATTGCCAAATACGCAATTCAATGAGACGGGATCTGCAGGCCGACCCGGCCTCAGGGCGAACCCGCTCCGGGCTTCGAGATTCGAGGCGGACCGACATGTCGCAGCCAGACCATAACAAAAGACTCCTGACCACCCGCGCCGAGGTCTTCAAGGCCCTTGGCCATCCGACACGCCTGGCGATCGTCGATATGCTGGCCGGCGGCGAGCGGTGCGTCTGCGAGATCAATCAGCACATCGATGCGGACATGTCCACCGTTTCGCGACACCTCGCGGTGCTTCGCAACGTCGGCATCCTGTCGAGCGATAAGCGTGGTAACCAGGTCTTCTATCGCCTCGAATGCCCCTGCATCACGGCGTTCTACGGCTGCCTCGAGAGCGTGATTGGCGGCAGCGGCGGGACCATCCAGTTGGAGGCGTCGCGGTGACCATCAAACGTGACGCCAAGACCCTGATGGCGGGGATCGCCGTATTCATCGCTGTCTATTACATGCCGATCGACGCTCCCCGTTTCGACGGCGCCGTCCACGAGGCGCTCGCCCTGACCCGCTGGTACGCCCGCGAGCATGTGCTGCTGTGCCTGGTGCCGGCATTCTTCATCGCCGGGGCGATATCGATCTTCGTCAGCCAGGCCTCGGTGATGAAGTACCTCGGAGCCGGTGCACCGAAGGCCATGGCCTACGGTGTCGCGTCGGTGTCGGGCACCGTGCTGGCCGTCTGTTCCTGCACGGTTTTGCCTCTGTTTGCCGGCATCTACGGCATGGGTGCGGGCATCGGGCCCGCCACGGCGTTTCTCTACTCGGGCCCGGCGATCAACGCCCTGGCCATCATCCTGACCGCGCGAGTGCTGGGTCCGGATATCGGCCTCGCCCGCGCCATCGGCGCCATCGTCTTCAGCGTGGTGATCGGCCTCTTGATGCACTTGTTCTTCCGGCGCGAGCAGCAGGAGCGCCAGGCGGCTGCGACCATGCCGACCGAGGAGACGCGGCCGCTCTACCAGACAGGCCTGACGTTTCTATCCATGGTCGCGATCCTCGTGTTCGCGAACTGGGGCGGCGGCGGAACCGGCTTCTTCGCCACGGTTCACGGGTTGAAGTGGTGGCTGGTAGGGCTAGGCGGCACGGGGCTAGGCACGGTCCTGGTGATCTGGTACGGCTTGCCTTGGTGGAAACCGTTCGTGGTCGCAGGGGCCTCGATCGTGGCCGGCCTGTGGCCCGGCGGTCCGGTTGCCTCCTTCACGGGCGCGTCGGCGATATTCGCTTGGGCGGTGGCGACGGAGGAGGGCGAACTTGGCGAGTGGTTCGAGGCCAGCTGGGGGTTCGCCAAGCAGATCCTGCCGCTGCTGCTGGCCGGTGTGCTGGTAGCAGGCCTCCTGCTGGGCCGGCCGGGGTTCGAAGGGCTCATCCCCTCGGGTTGGATCGCGAACCTGGTTGGCGGCAACTCGCTCGGGGCGAATCTATTCGCCGCCGTGTCGGGCGCGTTCATGTACTTCGCCACCCTGACCGAGGTGCCCATCCTCGAGGGCCTGCTCGGCTCGGGCATGGGCAAGGGACCGGCGCTGACCCTGCTGCTGGCCGGGCCGGCGGTGTCGTTGCCGAGCATCCTGGTGCTGCGCACCATCATGGGCGGGCGCAAGACGTCGGTTTTCATCGCGCTGGTGGTCGTCCTGTCGGCGATTACCGGCTTCATCTTCGGCAATCTGGTCTGAGGAGGACGCATCATGGAAATCCGTATTCTCGGCACGGGGTGTCCCAAGTGCCAAAAGCTCGAGGAGGAGACCCGGCAAGCGGCCGCCGAGATGGGTCTCGACTGCAACATCGAGAAGGTCACCGATCTGAAGGACATCATGTCCTACGGCGTGATGATGACGCCGGCGCTCGTGGTCGATGGTGAAGTGAAAGTCGCCGGCAAGGTGCCGGCCTGCGAGGACATCAAGAAGCTGCTCGCCTAACGAGAGCATCGGAGGAAATTCATGGCTGGCAATCGATCAACCCTTCGCTTGGTGGCGGCCGTCGTCATCGTCGGCGCGGCCGTCGCGGCCTACATGCTGCGCCCCGCAGCCGATGCCGAAACGTCGCAAGCGGACGACGCGCCGGTGGCTCAATCGACCGCGTTGCCTCGTCTGCTCGATCTGGGCGCGGACAAGTGCGTCCCGTGCAAGATGATGGCTCCGATCCTGGAAGAGCTGAAGGAGACCTACGCGGGTTCCCTACAGGTCGAGTTCATCGACGTCTGGAAGAATCCGACCGCGGCCCAGCCCTACCGCATCAGGGTCATCCCGACGCAGATCTTCTTTTCGGCCGATGGGACCGAGTTGTTCCGCCACGAAGGATTCTATTCGCGAGAAGATATCCTGGCCAAGTGGCGTGAGTTGGGCGTCGCGCTTCCCGAGAAGGATGCGTGACCCATGGGCGGTATCTTCGAGAGCTTGACGGCCGCCGTCGAGGGAGCGCCGCACGTCGCCCTTGCTGCAGCCTTGGCCTGGGGCGTGCTGAGCATCATTCTGAGCCCCTGTCATCTGGCCAGCATCCCATTGATCGTCGGCTTCATCCAGGGTCGGGGAGAAAGCGCGCCGCGCCGGGCGGCCCTGCTGGCAACGCTGTTCGCTACGGGGATCCTGGTGACCATCGCCATCATCGGCGCGGTGACTGCCGCGGCCGGGCGTTTGATGGGAGACGTCGGCGCGCTGGGCAACGTGATCGTCGGCGTGATCTTCATCCTGGTCGGCATGGCGCTGCTGGACATCGTGCCGCTGGCCTGGACGGCGCCTCAGCCGACAGGTATGAAGCGCCGGGGAGCCTGGGCGGCCTTCGTCCTGGGCCTGGTGTTCGGCATCGCGTTGGGGCCGTGCACGTTCGCCTACATGGCGCCGATGCTGGCGGTCACGTTCAAGGTCGCCGGCACGACGCCCCTGTACGGGGCCGCGCTCCTGGCCGCCTACGGCATCGGCCATTGCCTGGTGATCGCCGTGGCCGGTTCGAGCGCCGCCTGGACGCAGCGGGTCCTGGACTGGAACGCGACGTCGACCACCGGCAGGCGCGTCAAGCACGTGTGCGGCGTCCTGGTCATTGTCGGGGGACTGTACATGCTGTGGACAGCTCATTAGGAGGACATCG
Organism: bacterium CG_4_9_14_3_um_filter_65_15; assembly: GCA_002790835.1. Lineage (GTDB taxonomy): Bacteria > Krumholzibacteriota > Krumholzibacteriia > LZORAL124-64-63 > LZORAL124-64-63 > JAHJTW01. The sequence goes on from PFVX01000036.1 coordinate 8,999, forward strand.
GTGGTCAAGCGAGCAGGCCGGATACTGACGGGATTTTTGATCTTGGCGGCGATGGCCACCTCAGCCCTCGCCGAGACGGGGACGCCGCCTCGCGTGGTCGCCACCTATTTCCATCGCACCTTGCGTTGCCAAACTTGCCTGCACATCGAGTCGCTGGCTCGCTACGACGTGACCGAGGTTATGGCGAGCGACATGGAAGCCGGGCAGTTGGAATGGCGGCTCGTGAACTTCGAGGAGGAAGAGAACGCCCACTTCGAAGAAGAGTTCGGGCTCGATGGCCCCTCCCTGGTAATCACGCTCGAGGACGGCGATGGCGTGTTCAAGTGGGTCCGCATGGATCGTGTCTGGGAGATCTACGACGACGTGGAAGCTTTCGACGCGTACGTGCTGGGTACACTGGAAGAGTATCTGTTGGCCGCCTCGGAGATCGTAGCCGAAGGGCTAACGACTCATTAGCTGAACGGCTATCGACAAGATCACGGACGCCGTCGGTGGCGATACCCGTCTCACCGAAGCCCAACTATTTCGACACATGGAGCATCCCCCGGGGATTGGCAGACACCACAAGTGTGGCTGCCACCCGGAGACACCCGATGCTGAAGTCGAAGGCTGAGAACCTGCCCCCTGAGCAAGGATATCGCCGCCATTCTTGGCCGCGGTCTGCTCCATCTCGATACCGCTCGAGGGCGCCAGCCTACTGCGCTTGATTCCGCGCGCGCCCCCCCTCCGACCCGAAACCCCTGGATATTTCCGCCCCCGATGAGCGGCATGTCCCCATTTCGGCGCTTCCCCCCCTTTGTCCATTGGAGGCGATACGTCCGGCCTTGGCCCGGCAGATTCGCACACGCGCGCAAGCCAAAGGGGTAACGATGTTCCGACACGACGCGCTTGCAAAGGGGCGCTATCCGAGGGTGCCCTCGCGGTGGGACACCGAGTTCGGCCGCTGGGTGGCCGACTTCGGCGTGCCCCGCATCGTCGCCGGCCTCGCCCACGATCCCGACCTGCGCGTCACCAATCAGACCGTCTACGAGTGGCTCCAGGGCCATGCCCCACATCCGGCCCGCGCCCTGGCCCTGGTCGAGATGTCCCGGGGCCGCCTCACCCTCGAGGCCATCTACGAGCACGGCCGGAAGGTCAAGCAGGCCGAAGGCGACACCGGAGGACCGCGATGAGGATCGACCTGCAGATCGACTCCGCTCCGCTCGTCCTGCGCCTGCAGAACGGCCAGCGTCGCCTGGCCTACGCCGTCGTCAACGCCATCAACAACACGGCGAAGCGCATCCAGGCCGTAGAACGCCGGTTTAGTCCAGACTGCACCCTTGACTCTGTAGTATGGTACAAGGTTTATCCTATCTAAACCCAAGGAGGTCGCCGTGCGCGTGCTCACGATAGGCCAAGTCGCGAAACAAGCAGGGATCGGAGTCGAGACGATTCGATTCTACGAGCGGTCGGGCCTGCTCAAGGAGCCGTCGCGCAACAAGTCGGGATACCGGGAGTATCCGGCGGATGCCGTTGCCAGGCTCTTGTTCATCCGGCGCGCGAAGGACCTGGGTTTCACTTTGAACGAGATCGGGGACCTGCTCGCCCTGCGGGTCGACACGGACACCACCTGCGCCGACGTAAAAGCGCGGGCGGAATCGAAGATCGAGGGCATCGAGGAACGGATCCGTGAGCTCCAGCGCATGAAACGGGCGCTCAAGACCCTGGCAGCCTCCTGCCACGGCAGCGGACCGGCAAGCGACTGTCCGATTCTCAAAGCTCTCGAGGAGGAAAGACCATGAAGATCGAAGTGCTGTATTTCGAGGGTTGCCCCAACTCCACCCCCACGCTGGAGATGGTCAAGCAGGTGGTGTCGGAACTGGGCGTGGACGCCGCCATCACCACGGTCGAGGTGAACGACCCCGACCAGGCGCGCCTGCACCGCTTCTTCGGTTCGCCGTCGGTACAGATCAACGGCATCGATGCGGACCCTGCGGTCCGCGCGCGGACCGATTACGCCTACGGATGCCGGATGTACGGGAGCACCGGCACGCCTCCCCGGCAGATGATCGAGGCGGCCATCCGGGAGCAGGTCTCCTCATGAACACCCCTGGGACATCTCGACGCCTGGTCTCGTTGGCCACGGCAGGTTCAGTGGTTTCAGCGGTCGCATCCTCGGCCTGCTGCTGGTTGCCCCTCGTGTTGATCGCCTTCGGCGCCTCGGCGGTCGGCGTCGCGTCGTTCTTCGAGAAGTACCGCCCGATCTTCCTGACCCTTGCAGCCGTCTTGCTGGGCGCCGGCTTCTACTTCAACTACTTCCGCAAGGAGACGTGTGCTCCCGGCTCCGCGTGCGCCGTTCCCCGGCCCGGCCTGCGGCGCTTCAATCGCATCACGCTCTGGGTCGCAACCGCGTTCGTCGTCGCATTCGCGTTCTTCCCCAGCTACGTGGGGCTCGTCGTCGGGGGCGCCAAGGCAAATCTCGCCGAGCCACGGGAGGCTGGCGTGCAGACCCTTGTCCTGGGCATCGATGGCATGACCTGCGAAGGATGCCCCGGCATCCTCGCGAAGGCTCTGTCCGCCGTTCCCGGAGTGAACGCAGTCGAAGTGAGCTATGAAGATAAATCGGCCTTGGTGAAGGTCGGTGGTGATGCGCTCATCGACGGGGCCACGCTCAAGACCGTGGTCGAGAAAGCCGGTTACCGCATCCGGTCAGTCGAGGACGGAAAAGATCCCTGAGTCTTCGCTCTCCTTGGCCGCGTCGGTTCCCAGCGATGTCTGCCGTCGCCGCCACGCCCGCGCCCGACACGCATCCGAACAGTCTGGTGCAGGATGAGCCGGCTCGCCCAGGACGCTCGTCGCCTCGCCGGTGTGCGGGACGATCTGCGGCACGGGATGCCAGTTCTCGAGGTTTCCGGTGCCGGCCCTGAAGTCCGCCCACCACTGCGCCGTCTCGAGCACGCGCTCCGGCAACGGAAGCAGCCGCGGTTCCCGCCCGGTCGAGCGGCTGCCGCACTCCAGTACGATCATCCGTGCGAAGAACCCATTGGTCAGCATCCGCTCCGACAGCGCCTCGTAGTAGTGGTTCGGGATGGCCGTGCCGAAGACCACCAGGCAGGGCTGGTCGATGGCCCCAGGCGCGTCTCGGCCGGCCTTGCGGCGTATCCTGCAGGCC
>PFVX01000047.1 GCA_002790835.1 bacterium CG_4_9_14_3_um_filter_65_15
CAAATCCCGTATCTGTCAAACTTTACGGGTCCCCCGGCAGAGCCGGGGGGTTTCATATTTGGACTAAATTCGATTTTCAAAATGAGACTATCACCTGTAACTGCTGTATGTCAACCATGGTTAGCGCAATGGAGCGATGTGTCACCTGGGAGATGGGTTGCGCCCGAACCAGGGATAATCCGCAACTATCTGCCGCATAATCGGCTACCGATTCAGAGCCGATCCGCCGGGCTCCGCACCCCCAGGGGTCCCTGGTTGAGAACATGCGTGTAGATCATCGTGGTGCGGATGTCGCGGTGCCCGAGCAGCTTCTGGATCGTTCGGATGTCGTAGCCGTCCTCCAGCAGGTGGGTGGCGAAACTGTGCCGCAGAACGTGGCAGCTGACCCGCTTGGGGATCCCGGCGCCGATCGCCGCGATCTTGACGGCCCTTTGCAGAACGCTCTCGTGCAGATGGTGCCGCCAGCGGCGGCCTGTTTCCCGCTCGATATGCACGCGTGTGCCGGGAAATATCCATTGCCAGGCCAATTCGCGTCCGGCGGTCGGATACTTCCGCTGCAGAGCTTCGGGCAACAATACCCAGCCCGCGCCCTTGGCCAGATCGATTTCGTGCTTCTGTTTCACGGCACGAAGTTGGGCCTCCAGCCCCGTTTTCGCCGTCGCCGGCAGGAGGGTGACACGATCCCGATCTCCTTTGCCCCGGCGCACAACGATCTGATTCCGCTCGATCTCGACGTCCATCACCCGCAGACGAACGCACTCCAGAAGTCGCAACCCCGAGCCGTAAAGCAGGGTGGTCATCAGATGCTCACGGCCGGTCATCCTGGCCAGCAGAAGGGCAACCTCCTCACGAGACAGCACCACCGGCAAACGACGCCTGGGCTTGGCCCGCACCAGGTCATCCAGCCAGGGCAGGTCCACCCCCAGGACGTCCTTGTACAGGAACAGCAACCCTGACAGGGCCTGGTTCTGGGTCGAAGCGCTGACACCACGCCCGGACGCCAGGTAGCTCAGGAACTCCGTCACCTGCCGTGCGCCCATTTCCCTGGGGTGGCGCATCTGATGGAACCGGACATAGCGCACGATCCAGCTCACATAAGCCTTTTCCGTGCGCCGGCTGTAGTGCCTCACTCTGATGGCTTCACGGACGCGGTCCAGCAGCCGAGGTCGATCCGGGATTTCCTGGGAATGCATGATGGAGCGAATCCGCTTCCGGGAGGTCGCCGAGTCTGGGAATTCAGGAAGAGTCCAACCGCTATGGTGCAGATTCGATGCCGGCGGGCCCCCGGGCCGCCCGCCGCCGCACCACGATCCCCGCCGCCGGGCGTCCGTCCGGATCGGCGCTTTCCTCGTAGGCCAGCACCGTGAATTCGGGGCCCGCGAAGAATCCGGGCAATTCCCCGCAGCGCAGGCGGTGGCGCCGGGCCGGCCCATCGTTCCCGCCGGGCCGGTCCAGGAAGGTGCGCAGCAGCAGCACACCGCCGGGGACCAGCAGGCCGCCCGCGCGGGTCAGCAGATCGCGCTGGAGATAGCGGAATATCGTCATCACCGCCCAGGGGCCCGCGGGGGCCGCGTCGGGTTGGCGCAGGTCGGCGGCGGTGAAGGCACAGGCCACCCCGTGGTGATCCGCCAGGCGGCGGCCCAGTGCCAGGGCATCGGGCAGGATGTCCACTCCGGTGACCGCATATCCGCGCAAGGCCAGCCACACCGCGCTGCGCCCGCTGCCGCAGGCCAGGTCCAGGGCCGGCCCCAGGGTCGCGGGGGGCAACAGATCCCGGTAACGCTCCAGCCAGGGGTCGGGCCGCCACAAGGTCTCGGCACCCTTTCCGGTCCGGCACAGATCTTCACCCATGCCGGCAGGCCATCCGAGCGGCAGGACAAGGCCCGCAACCGCCGGGCGCTGCCGCCCGCGCAGAACCTCCAGGATCCTTGCCAACCGCGCCGGATCATCGTCCACCACCCACAGGGGCGCATGGCGGGGAGGCAGCAGAAACGAGGGCAACAACCGCTCGGCGGCTTCGGCATCCAGGTTCGGCGGCAAGGGGATGTTCACGCTGCCGGGCACATGGCCGGCCCGAAAAGCCCCCGCAGGGCGCGGATCCAGGATTCCGCCCGTATTCCGCGCCAGCACGGCGCGCAAGGCTTGAGGACTTGCGGGCGGCAGACCGGAAGCCTTGCCATGTGAGGCCAATTTGGTCTACCTTTCCGACGGTTCGAATCGCCGTCTTCAGGGGCCTCGGTTTCGGACGATACAACACGCAACCAGGGTATTCATGAGCCATCCCCGCTCAAACTAGCAGGAGAGTCCATGCCTTCCATCCAGAAATTCGTGGTCACCCCCAACCTTCCCGGTCCTCTCGAACCCCTGCTGCGCATCGCCCGCAACGTCTGGTGGACCTGGAACATCGAGGCCATCAACCTGCTGCGCAGGGTCGATCCCGACCTGTGGGACAAGTTCCACGGCAACCCCGTGGCCGTGCTGGGGGCCCTTTCGGCCGAGCGGGTGGCGGAGCTGTTGAAGAACGAGGCCTTCCTGGCCCACCTGGAACGAATCACCCAGGATCTCGATCGCTACCAGACCATGACCACCTGGTTTACCCAGGAGAACGGCACCGGCCACACCGGCCTGGTGGGCTACTTCTCCCTGGAGTTCGGGCTGCACGAATCCCTGCCGCTGTACTCGGGCGGCCTGGGTATCCTGGCCGGCGACCACCTCAAGTCCGCATCCGACCTGGGCATCCCCCTGGTCGGCATGGGCCTGGCCTATCAGCACGGCTACTTCCGGCAGTACCTGAACCACGACGGCTGGCAGATGGAAGAATACGCCGCCAATGACTTCTACAACATGCCCATGTCCCTGGAAACCGACCGGGACGGGACCCCCGTGACCATCGAGGTCCACTATCCCGGCCGCACGGTGACCGCGCGCATCTGGCGGGTGCAGGTGGGCCGTGTGCCCCTTTTCCTGCTCGACACGAACCTGCCGGAAAACCTGCCCGAGGATCGCGAGCTGACCGGGAAACTGTACGGCGGCGACAACGACATGCGCATCCGGCAGGAGATCCTGCTGGGCATCGGCGGCCTGCGGGCCTTGATCAAGCTGGGCCACGAGCCCACGGTCTGCCATCTGAACGAGGGACACTCGGCCTTCCTGGCCCTGGAGCGCATCAACCTGCTGATGAAGGAAAAGGGCCTGGACTACGACACGGCCTTCGAGATCGTGCGCGCCGGCAACGTCTTCACCACCCACACCCCCGTGCCCGCGGGCAACGACCACTTCCAACCCGACATGGTCCGCAGGTATCTGACGGCCAAGGCCGACGAGATGGGGATCGGCATCGAAAAGCTGCTGGCCCTGGGAAGGCAGAACCCTGACGACGTCACCGAGACCTTTTGCATGACGGTGCTGGCCCTGCGTCTGTGCCGGTTCGGCAACGGGGTGAGCGAACTGCACGGGCACGTTTCCCGGCGCATGTGGCAGAATGTCTATCCCGAAGTGCCCGAAGACGAGATCCCCATTTCCCACGTGACCAACGGCATCCACACCCGCAGCTGGTTGTGCAACGAGATCTCCCGGCTCTATGACCGCTACATCGGTCCGCGCTGGTACGAGGATCCCACCAACCGCAGCCTGTGGGATCGGGTCGAGCGCATCCCCGACGCCGAACTGTGGCGCTCCCACGAGCGGATGCGCGAACGGCTGGTGGGCTTCGTGCGCAGCCGCCTGAAGCTCCAGCTCGCCAAGCGCGGGATCAAGGGCCAGTGGATCAGCCGTGCGGGCGAGGTGCTGGACCCCGAGGCGCTGACCATCGGGTTCGCGCGAAGGTTCGCCACCTACAAGCGCGCCGCCCTGATCATGCGCGACCCGGCCCGCTTGAGCGCCATCCTGAACAACCCCGAGCGACCGGTGCAGTTGATCTTCGCCGGCAAGGCCCATCCCATGGACCATCCGGGCAAGGAGCTGATCCGCCAGCTGATCCACATGTCGCAGACCGACGAGTTCCGCAAGCGCATCGTCTTTTTGGACGACTACAACATCGAAGTGGCGCGCTACCTGGTGCAGGGCGTCGACGTGTGGCTGAACACCCCGCGCCGACCGCTGGAAGCCAGCGGCACCAGCGGCATGAAGGTCCCGCCCAACGGCGGCATCAACCTTTCGATCCTCGACGGCTGGTGGTGCGAGGGCTATCACCAGGACAACGGCTGGGCCATCGGCGCGGGCGAGGACTACGACGACCAGGACTACCAGGATCTGGTGGAGAGCACCGCTCTGTATGATCTGCTGGAGAATGAGATCGTGCCCGCGTTCTACGACCGCAGCAGCGACGACGTGCCGCGCGACTGGACACGCCTAATGAAGAACTCCATGCGCACCGTCTCGGCAGAATTCAACACCAACCGCATGGTCGAGGACTACACCCAGCGGTTCTACATTCCCTGCCTGGACAACTCGCGGCGCCTGAGTCGCGACGGGTTCGCCCCGGCGCGGGAACTGGCCGTCTGGCGCTACGCCATGCGGAATAATTGGGGGAAGGTGCGCGTGCAGGACGTCACCACTCCGCCCCAGGCGGCCCAGCTCATGGGGGCCAACCTTCCGGTCCAGGCCCGGATCTCTCTGGGCTCCATCGCCCCGGAAGACTTGCTGGTCGAGGCCTACCACGGCCTGCTGGATACCGAGGGAAAGATCACCGATGGCGAGGCCGTCACCCTCTTCCCCGACGGCGAAGTCCGCAACGGCGTGATGACCTTCAAGGGGGACATCGCCTGCCGTCGCGCGGGTCTGCGGGGATTCACCGTGCGCGTCACCCCGCGCAAACAGGGGTATCCGTTGGACCGGTTCGAAACCGGTCTGGTGACCTGGTGGGACCAGTGGGGTGGGACCGGGACTTCCGGTTTCGACAACCCAATTCCCGTCAACGAGCAGGTTAAAGGGTAGTCGGGCTTCTCTTCGTCCTCTTGATCAGACCGGAGTCGGGTCTTTCGACTCGGCTCCGGTCATGTTTTCTCCCCACCCAGTTTCCTGCCCAGGGCCCGACTGCTGAGGGACGCCGCCAGGAACACGACCGCCGCCGTGAGGAAGACCTCGCGGTAGCCGGCCCAGCGCAGGAGCAGGAAGCCGATCACCGGGCCCAGCGCTCCGCGAACCCCGACCATCGCCACGTGGATGCCCTGGTAGTAGCCCCCCCGACCCGGCGGGGCGAAGCTGATCGAGCCCACGTTCCAGGTCACGTTGATGCCGGCCATGCCCAGGGCGTAGAACCCGAACGCCAGATATGCGGTCCACGCGGGATCGAGCCCTCCCATCCAGCGCGCCCCAACGTAAAGGGCGCCGGGATACAGCGAGACGATGGCGAACGAAATGGTGCACAGCCGCACGGGATGGTAACGATCCATGAGACGGCCCATCAGCGGACCGAACAGGGCCACCCCCACCGAGGCGATCAGGACCCGGGCCGAGGAGATCTCCTGGTAGCTGAGGTGCAGTTCGTGGATGAAGAAGAGCGGCAGCACGGGGATCAGCATCATGTAGGCCACCCCGTAGATCATGAAGTTGGCTTCGTACCAGCGGAAGTGGGGGTCGACGCGGAAGGTCTCGATCGCTTCGAGGAAGGGAGTGACCAGGGCGCGGCCCAGCCGCCGCCGGGCCACCGGCCCCAGGGGCAGGCGCGGCACGGTGAAGATCCCTCCGGGATCCGGAGTGACGTCGTGGTCGGGCCGGGGCAGGCGGGCCAGGATCAGCGGGTACAGGAATCCCACCGCCCCCACCACCGGATACACCAGGCGAAATCGTTCGGGATCCCCATCCAGCAGGCGGCCGAGCAACAGGCTGGTCGCCGCTGCCGTCAGATGCTGGACCAGCGCCCCGCGCCCGAACACCGATCCGCGGCGCGTGGGTCCGATGTTGGCCTGCAGGATCCCGTTCTGGGCCGGATAGAACATGGCCGCGAAGAAGTAAACCACCGCCAGCAGAGCCAGGAATCCGTAGGCCGAACTCACCTCCAGCGCCGACACCAGCACCAGGCGTCCACCAAGCCCGCCGCGCAGCAGCCAGCGCCGGCGACCGCCCCGGTCCATCAATTGCCCCCAGTACAGGGCCAGGAGCATGCCGCTGGTCTCCATGACCGCCGAAAGGGTGACTACCCAGTCGGGGGCGGCGAGGGATTTGGCGAGAACGAAGGGGAACAGCAGATATCCCGACCACCACACCCCCTGGGCAACCATGGCCAGCAGGTAGCGGCGGACAGTCAGGCGTTCGAGGGCGTCGGGCGGCGCGGCGTACGCCGGCGAGGTGGTCATGCTGCCTCAGGCGCTCCTTGGCGTGGACCGATAGGGACGGGGGCCGGCACCAAGATAAGCGCCCCGGACAGGATGCGGAAATACCTAAACGGCGACGGCAATCTTCAATTGGTCAAAATGGGCACCAAGGCGACCAGACCCAGATCCGTCTCCATACCGGCCTCAACGCCCACCCCGGTGATCACCGAATCACCATAGGCGTTCAGCAGGGGCATGATGGTCACCGTATAGGTTCCGACCGGCAACATGGCCAGACGATAGGCTCCGCTCTCGGGATCCGGTTCGGCCCGAACGGTGTCGGCCCCGACCATGGTCATGACCACGGAGGCGGACGGCATCACCACACCGACGATGGCCCCCCGCTCGGCCGTGTCACCGGAAGAAGCGACCACCCGGATCACCGGCTTCAACATGTATTGCCCCTTGCCGGTCCGATGAACCGATTGAGTGGCATCGAAGTCGAGAGTGGCCTCGAAAACCCCATCGGGACCCAGAGTGAAATCATGGCCGATCTTCACGCCGGTCTGCATTCCGCTGGGTACGAACAAGGGAAAGGTCTCCCCGTCCACGACCACATTGCTGCCCTCGCCAAGGAGCAGGCGGAACTGGGTGTAATGTCCGACCGGCAGGGTGGAATCAGCCAAGGCGAAGATGTTGCCGTCGACGTATTGCAGCAGGTCGATGGTATCGGTGTCCGCCGCCACGGTATACCAGCCGGACAGCGAATCAGCGCCCGCGAAATGAGCCTCGACACCCGTCACCACGATGTTGACGGCTTGATAATCTCCCGGTGCATCAACCAGGTAAAGGCGGAGAGTCCCGAAATCCTGGGCATTCGGGGCGGTGGAATCGGAGCATCCGGTCAGGCCCGCAAGAATCGAAGCTGCCAGGAATGCACATGTGAAAAGTATATTTCTCATTTTTCTTACCCTTCTATCCCCTGGTTACCACATTTCCGTCCCGCCAAGATAACAAATTTCATGCCCCACGCCCGTGATGCCCCAGGGTTACCCGTCGATGCCTATCCGGCGTCATTCTCCCCCAGGTGACAAATCAACCTGCCTGCAATATAATGCAGTTTGGTTCTTACCCGGAGATGACTATTGGCTCTCATTACCCTGGCATTCTGGACTTTTTGGAGTTCGGTGGCGTTCATCGCGTACACCTATTTCGGCTTTCCCCTGCTGTTGGCCCTGAGAGCCGCGATCTATCGGCACCCCGAGCCCGTTGCCGGGCACCTGCCGCCGTTGACCGTCATCATCGCCGCCCACAATGAAGCTCCGGTCATCGAGGGCAAGCTCGCCAACACCCTGGCCATGGACTACCCGGCCGATCGGCTACAGATCGTGGTGGCTTCGGACGGTTCCAACGATGGGACCGACGATCTGGTGCGCGGGTTTGGGTCACCAGCCGTCACCCTTCTTTCCCTGCCGCGCGGCGGCAAGAACGCGGCGCTGAACGCCGCGGTGGCCACCGTGACCGATCCCGAGCGCATTCTGCTGTTCACCGACGCGGACACGACGCTGGAGCCCGCTGCCGCGCAAAACCTCGCCGCGCATTTCGTCGACCCGCAGGTGGGCGGCGTCGGCGGCAACTTCCTGTACAAGGGAGGCAAGGGAGACGGGGAGCGCGCCTACTGGAGCTTCGACCGCTGGCTCAAGACCCGGCAGAGCCGAGGGGGCAGCTTGACCAGCGCCACCGGCCAGATCTACGCCCTGCGCCGCCGTCTGTTCGACACGTGTCCCCAGGGCGTCGCCGACGATTTCTACATCTCCACCGGGGTCCTGGCCCACGGCAAGCGCCTGGCCTTCGAACCGGCCGCCCGCGGGTTCGGGCCGGTGGCCGCCGCCCAGAGGGAATTCGGCCGCAAGGTCCGGGTCGCTTCGGCCGGTCTGCGCGGGGTGCGCCTGCGCCGCGAACTGCTCAACCCCTTCCGGTTCGGTTTCTACGCCTTGCAGCTTCTGACCCACAAGGTCCTGCGCCGGGTCGTGCTGATCCCCCTGCTGCTCATCCTGGCCGCGTCACCGGTGCTCTGGATCGACGGCACCGGCTGGTGGAAATGGTTCTACGGGCTGGCGACATTGGCCCAGGCTGGCGCCCACCTGGCCGCCCTGGCCGCCTACATCCTGCGCGATACTTCGCTCTCCCGGCTCAAGCCGTTGAGCCTGCCTTTCTACTTCGACATGGTCAACATCGCCGTCCTGATCGGCCTGATGAACATGATTCGCGGGGCCACAACCTTTGACCGCTGGGACACCCAGCGCAGCTCCGGGTCGTGAAGATGAACGGACCGGCCGGCCTCCGAATTCGCTTGATCCTGATCTTCTGGGTGGCGGCAGCAGGCGCCCTCGCCCAGACCCCTTCTGCGGTCGGCGAGCGCATCACCCCCCACAGCGTGCGGTTCTTTTCCTCCCAGGAAGCCCGCGCCCATGCCCGTCCCAGCCTCTGCCTGAAAGAGCCGTTGCCGGCGACGGGTCCGGTCCCCGGCGACTGGGCCGTGGTCCCGGGATTCGGCCGGGTGCAGGGCCGTCCCACCGCCGCGGTCTCCATCGCCGAGGGCACCGACCTCTACGGCACCGGCGAAGTGCCCGGGCCTTTACGGCGCAACGGCACGCGCACCGTCGCCTGGAACACCGACGCCTACGCCTGGAACGCCGGCAGCATGAGCCTCTACCAGTCACACCCCTGGGTGCTGGCGGTGCGCGCGGACGGCACGGCCTTCGGGGTCCTGGCCGACACCCCCCAACGCTGCCTCATCGACCTGCGCGCCGGCATCCGCTTCGAGGCCTCGGGTCCGGATTTTCCCGTCATCGTCTGCGAGGGCGATTCCCCCCAGGACGTCGTGCGCGAACTGGCCCGCCTGACCGGCACCATGAGCCTGCCGCCGCGCTGGGCCCTGGGCTATCACCAATGCCGCTACTCCTACACCCCGGACAGCCGGGTGCGGGAAGTGGCCAGCCAGTTCCGCAAGCGGCACATCCCCTGCGACGTGATCTGGCTGGACATCGACTACATGGAGGGCTTCCGCTGCTTCACGGTGAACACCTGGGATTTTCCCGACCTGCGCGACCTGAACGACGATCTCCGCGCCGATGGCTTCCGCACCGTGACCATCATCGACCCGGGGATCAAACGGGAGCCCGGCTATCACGTCTTCGATTCCGGAGAGCGGATCGACGCGTGGGTGCGCGCCGCCGGGGGCGCGCCCTACGTGGGCTCGGTGTGGCCGGGCCAATGCGTGTTTCCCGACTTCACCCGCACCGATGTCCGTGACTGGTGGGGGGGGCTGTACGGGCGCTTCCTCGCCCTGGGCGTCGACGGGATCTGGAACGACATGAACGAACCCGCGGTGTTCAACGTGCCGGGCAAGACCATGCCCCTGACGAACATCCATCGCGCCGACGCCGCGCTGGGCGGCACCGACACCCACGCCCGCTATCACAACGTGTATGGCATGCTCATGGCCCGGGCGACCTTTGCCGGCTGCCGCACCGCGCGGCCCGAGCGGCGCCCCTTCGTGCTGACCCGCGCCAACCATCTGGGCGGCCAGCGCTGGGCCGCGACCTGGACCGGCGACAACGTGGCCACCTGGCAGCACATGGACATGAGCATCAGCGGCGTCCTGAACCTCGGCCTGTCGGGCCAGCCCCTGGCCGGACCGGATATCGGCGGTTTCACTGGCGCCGGCTCGGGACGGCTTTTCGCGCGCTGGATGGGCATCGGTTCGCTGCTGCCGTTCGCCCGCGGCCACACCGGCAAGGGGAACATCGACAAGGAACCGTGGGCCTTCGGTCCCGAGGTCGAAGCGACTTGCCGCCTGGCCCTGCAACGCCGTTACCGGCTGTTGCCCTACCTCTACACCCTGGCCCGCGAAGCGTCGGTCACGGGGCTGCCCATGGTGCGGCCGTTGTTCTTCGCCGACCCCGCCGATGCGCGCCTGCGCGACCAGGACGATTCCTTCCTGCTGGGCGACGATCTACTCGTGGTGTGCCGGACCTCTCCGGACGGCGACCCGCCGCAGACCATGCCCAGGGGGAATTGGGCCCGCGTCAGCATCGTACCCGGGGATCTGGACGACCCCGAGCTCCCCTCCCTCTATCTGCGCGAGGGCGCGGCTCTGCCCCTGGGACCTCTCGTGGAATTCTCCGACGAGAAGCCCCTGGATGAAGTGGAGCTCCTGGTCAACCTCGACGCGCAGGGCGTCGCGGCAGGAAGGCTCTACGAGGATGCCGGTGACGGGTATGGTTACCGGAGCGGGGAATACCGGATCATGCGCTGGAAGGTCGACCGGATGACCCGCGACCCCCGGATCGTCGGGGATGTCGAGGAAGGCAACTATTCGCAGCCCCTGCCCGCAACCACCGTTCGCCTTGTCGAATCGGCAACCCGCTGAAAGAAGTCCCGACATGCCGCGAAACCACTTCAGCCCGGCCCTGTTCCGCTTCTTGCGCGACCTGAAGGCCAACAACGAACGCGATTGGTTCCAGGACAACAAGGATCGCTATCTGGCCGATGTGCGCGACCCCGCCCTGTCCTTCGTCGTGGATTTCGGGGCGCACCTGGCCCGGATCAGCCCCCACTTCCTGGCCGACCCCCGGCCCAGCGGCGGCAGCCTGTTCCGCATCTACCGGGACATCCGCTTCAGCAAGGACAAGAGCCCCTACAAGACCGCCATCGGGCTGCATTTTCGCCACGAACTGGGCAAGTCCGCCCACACCCCGGGCTTCTATCTGCACCTGGAACCGCGCAATTGTTTCGTGGGTGTGGGGATCTGGCGACCGGACACTCCCACCCTGGAGAAACTGCGCCGAGCGGTGGCCGATGATCCCGCAGGTTGGCGGAAAATGACGGAGGCCCGGAAATTCGCCCAGTCGTTCACCATTTCCGGGGAAAAATTGAAGCGGCCGCCGCGCGGTTATCCCGCCGACCACCACCTGGTCGAGGTTCTCAGGCTCAAGGATTTCACGGCGCTGGCGCCCCTGGCCCAGGGGCAGGTCACCGGGCCCGGCTTCCTCGAGTATTTTGCGGAGCTTTGCCGCGAAGGCATGGCGTTGAACCGGTTCATTTGCCGGGCATTGTCCTTACCGGCCTGATCACGGCAACTTGATCACGGCAACTTGATCACCCCAACTTGGCCAGAAGTGCAATCAGGGTAAACAGGGCAACCAGGGGCGCCAGGATCACCAGGGCGGACATCACCACGTTGCCCAGCCCCTTCCAGGCCGACGAGAAACCCTGCACCTCCGCCACCGTCTTGGCCAGGATCACCACGGACCAGATGCTCAGGGCCCCCTCCACGAGGGCGAAAAGGAAAATGAGGATACCGAGGCCGGGACTGGCGTCCAGGCGGGGTGTCACCGACCGGAACAGCTCATCCCCGAAGATGACGATCTCCAACATGGTCAGCCCCAGAACGGCCACCGCAGGCACCGCAGACCACGCGACGGCGGTGCGCAGGTGATCCCGGGTTGCCACCCCGTCCATCCAGCGGCCGGTGAACAGGAGCAGGTGGGAGGAGGCCCAGACGCTGATCAACCCGCTCAGGGGTCCACCGATCAGGGCCAGCAAAATGATGAGGAACAGGCTCATCTCATCGCCCGAATCACGGCTGGAAGCTCGGCCCAAGGCTTCGGCGATTCCGGCCAGCATGACGAGGGGGATGACCATGTAGCCGGGATCATAATCCACCAGGCGGCGGATCGTGGCACGCGGCGCCAACCAGATGTCCTGCAGGGGCCGGAAAGGACCCGCATCGGGTTCCGGTGGCGGGGACTCGAAGGGGTGAAAACCGTCGTCGGGCAATTGCGTGTCGGACATGAAACCCTCCTGATATCCTTTTTCCATTACCCCGACCCTACCAAGATCATTCGATGGCATCAACCGGCAGGATGTCCCGCAGATCCTCCAGATAGCGGGCGTACTCCCGCTTGCCCCGTGCCGTCATCCGGACCAGGGTCACCGGGCGCTTGCCCTCGAATGTCTTGGTGATGGAGATCAGCCCCCCCTCCTCCAGCTTGGAGAGGTTCACCGACAAGGTGCCGTCGGTCAGGCCGAGGGATTTGCGGATCGTGGGAAAGCTCTGGGAACGACCGCCACGCAACAGGAAGGACAGGATCAGCAATCTGACCCTGCCGTGAATCAAGGGGGATAACGGCGCGCGGCCCCCGGGGCCGGTCGCCGTTTTGGCCTGTCGCGCCACGCCCTCGGCCTCCCTGCCGGGCGTTTCCGCCGCTACCCCGTCTTCCGGTGACATCCATGTGCGTGCAGACGGGTCGCGCTGATCGGGGACCGATGAACCCGGGCCGGCGCCCATCGCCATCGGTCCCCATTTTTTCAGGAACGGCCACCATGCCTTTTCCTGAAGCGGGCCCTGCGAGTGCCGGCGCCGAGGCGCTCACCACCATCCCCGGTCGCGTCCTTGCGTCCGGATCGTGAGGTGAGGGGGCGGCTGGCACCCAGGACCAGTGGTCCGCCCCCCGTCGCCGTCCGGAGATCCTTCTCCAGCCCTCTCGGGATCCAATGCGCTCCGTCAGGATCCGGCTTCACCATCGCGTTGGGCCTGATCCGCCGTTACGGCTGCGGATCTCTCCGGCGGCGACCACCTGTGAGGACATCCTTGTCCCGCACAGGCCTCCCGGTCGACCGCATTACTTTAATATTCCAAGTCCTTTGCTTTTTCAAGTAAAAAACCCCGCCGGCTTAAAGTTTTTTCTCAGGCCCAAAGCGGTGGCGTCTGCCACCCGGCCCCTGGACTCGTAACTTCAATTTTTACAGGGAATTCACATGATTTTCGCTCTGGCGGGCTTGACGATGCCATCCCCTCCCCTCATCTGGCTTTCCTCTCCGGCAAGGTTTGTTGTTGGGGGGGTGATGTCCAGTCGGATAGGCGTGTCCCGGGTCCGGGTTCCGGTAATCCGCAGGACCGCCCCCCCCGCTCCCTTTCCTGCTCCGAAAGTCCGGCCCGAGGACATCCGGAACCCGGACCCGGGACACGCCTATCCGACTGGACATCACCCCCCCAACAGCTATCTTGGCGGCAGGTTAAACGCCCATCTGCTCCCTGGTCCAAGGAGGCCACTTTCATGAAAAAGACCCAGAAGCTCATCGCCATGGAAGACAAGTTCGGCGCCCACAATTACCACCCCCTCGACATCGTCATCAAGAAGGCCGAAGGCGTGTGGGTGGAGGACGTGGAAGGCAAACGTTTCATGGATTTTCTGGCCGCCTACAGCGCCGTCAACCAGGGCCACTGCCACCCCCGCCTGCTGAAGGTCCTGCGGCGCCAGGCCGCCAAGGTTTGCCTAACCAGCCGCGCCTTCCGCAACGACCAGCTGCCGCTGTTCTGCAAGGAAGTCTGCGAGCTGACGGGCTTCGACAAGGTGCTGCCGATGAACTCGGGCGCCGAGGCCGTCGAGACCGCCATCAAGGCCGCGCGCAAGTGGGGCGAGAAGGTCAAGGGCATCAAGAAAGACAAGGCCGAGATCATCGTCTGCGAGGACAACTTCCACGGTCGCACCACGACCATCGTGGGCTTCTCCACCGAGGACCAGTACAAGGACGGCTTCGGCCCCTTCACCCCGGGCTTCAAGATCATTCCCTTCGGCGACGCCAAGGCCCTGGAAGCGGCCATCACCAAGAATACCGCCGCCTTCCTCGTCGAACCCATCCAAGGGGAAGCGGGCATCAACGTGCCGCCCAAGGGCTTCCTCAAGCAGGCCGCGGCTTTGTGCAAGCGGAACAACGTGCTGCTGATCGCCGATGAGATCCAATCGGGCCTCGGGCGCACCGGAAAGCTGTTCGCCTTCGAGCACGATGGGATCCGCCCCGACGGCGTGATCATCGGCAAGGCCCTCAGCGGCGGATTCTACCCGGTCTCCGCGTTCCTGACCAGCGAAGAGGTCATGGGGGTGTTCAACCCCGGCGACCACGGTTCGACCTTCGGCGGCAATCCGCTGGGCATGGCCGTGGCGCGCGAGGCCCTGCAGATCCTGGTCGACGAGAAACTGGTCGAGAACAGCAACAAGCTGGGTCCCTGGTTCATGGAGGAGCTCGGCAAGATCAAGAGCAAGAGCATCAAACAGATCCGCGGCAAGGGCCTGTGGGTGGGCGTCGTCCTGAACCGCCCCGCCCGCCCCTACTGCGAAGCGCTCATGCGCGAAGGCATGCTCTGCAAGGAGACCCACGAGAACGTGATCCGTTTCGCTCCCCCGCTCGTGATCACCAGGAAGGAACTGAGCCTGGCCCTCAAGAGCGTGAAGAAGGTGTTCAAGGAGCTCGACGGCTGATCCGGCCAAGGCCGGCGCAATCGGCCCGGGCATCGCCCGGGCCCTGCTTTCCAGGAGCGACCAATGCCAACGGCCTTCTTCTGTACTGACCTGCACGGGCACAAGGACCGTTACCGCAAGCTATGGGCGGCGGCCGCCGCCGAGCGGCCGGCGGCCGTATTTCTCGGAGGGGATCTCTTTCCCCACCCCATGTTGAGCGGTCCCGACGTCTTTTCCAGCGACGATTTCACCTCGGGCTGGCAAATCCTGCGCGACGATCTGGGTGAGGATTACCCGGAGGTTTTCGTGATCCTCGGCAACGATGATCCGGCCGTCTGCGTGGATGATCTTCTCCAGGGCCAACAGCTGGGATTGTGGCGGTACGCTCACGGCCGGCACCTGTCCTGGGGGAACTATCGGGTTCTCGGATACAACTGCGTCCCTCCCACACCGTTCCAGCTGAAGGATTGGGAGAGATACGACGTGTCCCGGTTCGTGGACCCGGGCTGTGTGTCTCCCGAGGAGGCCAACGCACGGACGGGATGGAGACACGCACCATCCGCCATGCGACCATCAAGAATGAACTCGCCGCAGCGGTCGGCGATGCCGAAATGCAGCAAACGATCTGCCTGTTCCACTCCCCGCCATACGATTGCGCCCTGGACCGGGCAGCCCTCGACGGCAAGTTCTTCGAACACGCCCCCCTGGCCGTCCACGTCGGGAGCATTGCCATCAGGGATTTCCTCACCTCAAGGCAGCCCCTGCTGAGCCTCCACGGGCACGTCCACGAGAGCACCCGCCTGACCGGACATTGGCGAAAGACGATCGGGACCACCTGGGCCATCAACGGAGCCCACGACGGCCAGGAACTTTCCCTCATCCGGTTCGACCCCGACTGTCCCGCAGCATCCGACCGCACCCTCGTCTGAACCTGCCGTCAGCCCTCATCCGGCCGCGGCAGCTCCTGGGCTGCGTCGGTGACCGCGCCGATCTTCACCGCGAAGCTGGAACGGTTTTCGATGTCCTTATCCGTGACCAGGTGCACATCCAGCAGGCCGTCGGTCCGGTATCCGGTGCGCTGATAGTTGAACTCCGCCAGGCACCGGCTCCAGCCGTCCAGCCAATCCAGAAGCTCCTTTTCCTTGCTCTTGTCGCCGGTGACGTGGACCAACAGGTCGATATCACTGGCGGGCCCCGCACTTGCGTTCTTCACGCTCCCGAAGAGATAGAAGGCCTTGACCCCCATTTTCTCGCGATCCAGTTCCGCCGCGATGCGATCGACCATCTGGCGCCGCCAGCGCCAGAACTGGTCCATCGGCTTGTGGACTTCCCCCGCGGCCGGCTGAAGACTCACCAGCTCCCCACCCGGATCGGCAAGGTAGGCCACGGCCTCGTCCAGGTCGGCGTTGAACAGGATCCGCAGGATTCTCCCCTCGGTCACTTCGGGCACATCGATGACCTTGACCACATCGGCGAGGTCGGCGAAATCCGGAAGCAGTTCCGGGAGCAGATTCTCCGACCGGTTCAGGAACAGTTGGTTGAACTGGATACCTTCGTCATCGGGATAGAGGGGCAGGTAGCCGATGCCCGCCTCCACCAGGTCCTGGAAGAAATGCGTGCCAAAGGAGACATCCGGCACATAGTTGCTTTTCCGCCGGGCGACCTCGATCAGGAGGGAGGTGCTGTTGATGTCGGCATAAGTGACGCTGACACCGAGTTTGATGTCCCCCCGGCTGCCCCAGCGGCCCGGCCCCATCAGGATGAACTGTTTCTTCGGCAGCAGCTTGTTGAGTTCGCCAACGGCCCGTCCCACCCGTTTCATGAGGGCTGCGGTGCTCAGCTCCCCGTACCGGTCGGGATCCACGTAGACCACGTACTTGGCCTCCGGAATCCGGCAGTTGGAAACATAGCGGTCGGCGCTGAAGACGATGTCGCCAGCGGGAATGTCCCGGGGAATGGGCGATGGGGCCACCAGGTCGGCTTGGCTCTGGGGCCGGCATTGCAGCAGGTAGAGATGTTCTCCATCGTGAGCGAATTCCACATCCACGGGGCAACGGAGATCCTCCTCCAGGATGCGCAAGGTCTCACGCATCTGCAGGACAAACTCGGATCGTCCGCGCAGTCCCTCGAAGCAGGCGACGAGAGCGTGCCCGGTCGGATCGAAGAGATTGCTGATCAGGCGGGACAGGTGATCGCCCTCGCGGACACAGAAGATCTGGGTCAGCATCGGATACTCTTCGCCCACTTCATTCAGAAGGTCCTGCAATTCCAAGGTCTCGAAGCAGTTCATTTCGAGGTTGACCACGTCGAGGCGACGGGGCGAATAACGGATGATCTCATCGATCGCCAAATTCACCCTCAGGTCCGGCTTTCCCGGCACGAGCAGGCACGGGTAGTCGTCGTCGGTGCGGTCTACCGCCCGCGTGCCCAGGCCGGGGACCATGCGCACCAGTCCGTCTTCGCGCGAAATTCGCGGGGACCAGCGGAACTCGTTCCGGGAAAAAGCCACCCCCGCGAAAGCCGGGAAGAAGTACCTGCCCACCCGCTTGCCGACGACATCCTGGATCAGGACGCCCATCTGTTCGTCGTACTCCAGAACCCCGCGCTCACGCCGGTACTGGATGGGGTCGGGCCCGAACATGGAGGCATACACCTCCGCCACCGCATCCAACAGCGCCTCCAGGCACTCCTGCTTGGTCCCCTGGTTGGGCAGGAACAGACTCTTGTACTTGCCGGAGAAGGCCGACCCGACCCGGTCCTCAAGCAGGCTGGAGCTGCGGATGATCAGGGGAACACCCTGAAACTCGTCCAGTACCGCGCCCATCCCCTTGACCAGCTCGGGAGGGAAGGTCGAGTTCTTGAACAGGCGGATGATGTTCGGGTAGTCGCGCCGAACTTCGTCGATGCTCTTGTACTTCTGGTGCAGCAGATCCTCGAGGTCGTTGTAGGCGATGAAATCCAGGACCGCGTCCGAGGCGATATACCAGGTGCGAGGCAACCGGACCGACGCCAAAACCTTGCTGTCCCGGGCCTTCTCGGCGGAACCGACTTCTTCCTCCGATTCCGAGGCCTTGGTTCCGTAGTTCTGGAGGATCTGGTGGGCCAGGAGCATGCCGGCCGCCTTGCCGCCAAGTTTGCCGTGGCTATCGTCGGCCATGACGATGCGATCCATGATCTGTCGAAAGAATTCCACCGACACATGGTCCTTGGCCGTCTGCACGAAATCCAGCTGCTCGGTCAACACCCTCTGACTGAGAGCCACGCGCACGCTCTTGAGAGTGGAGATCGGCAGACCGACCCCGTTGGGCGCGATCTTATGGAACCGACGCAGGGCCTCGCGCAGCTCGATCAGGGTCGATCGCGGACCGTCGAGAACCTTAAGGAAAATCCCCGCCTTGTCCTCCTGCACCCAGCGCTGCACCCGCAAAATGATTTCTTCGGGGCTCAGGTTCCTGGCCGCCACATCGAAGGGTCGGCCGGAAACCAGCAGGGGATGGTCGGAGGCGATGTGGCGCTCGGGGACATTGCATTCCCCGGTCCCGGCATTGACCGGGTCATGGTCCGCGTCGATTCCGCACAGCATGCTCTGCGCCTCCGCCAGGCCGATGCTGCACAGGTGGTTGAGCATCTTGCGTGAGATGCGGACATACAAGGCCTCATCCGTCTCCCTGAGCAGGTCGACCAGGATCTGCCAACTCGGCGTGGTGTCCCTCGCTTCGGCCGAACCGATTTCCCGCCACTTTTGCCCTATGCTCTCGAGTTTGCGATACAGAACCCAGTGGCCCAGCCGATCGGCCAGGCTCTGGATGAGCCGGATTTCCTCCTTGAGGAACGGGCCTTCGTCCTCATGGGGCCGCGCTTCCGTATAGCAGACAGCCAAGGCGCCCACGACCTCCCCCTGGACGGTGATCGGAATGCTCAGCGTCCAGGGAGTTTTGTGGAATCCCGGCGTCGCCCACTCCTCCCCGTCCAGCAACAACCGCGCCTCGCAGATCTCGGGGTATTGCCAACCGGGGCCGATGGCGTCCAACACCTCGTCGATGATGGAACCCGGGCTCCCGCTGACCACCGCCAGCGCCTTTTCCACCCGGTAGAGGCAGTTCAATTCCTTTGCGCGTTCGCGCAGGGCACCGAGCAGATCCTGGACCTCGTCCATCATGAACTCCTTCGCAGGAGGCCCAGGCCGGCGAGCCCGTCGACCTTGGCTTCCAGGGGTTTGGACAGGCGCACGTGGCGCACATGACCTGTCTCGCCGGCGACCGGTTGGGCGTCCAGCCAGCTCCAGTCGATGCGGCTGTTCTCGTCGCCCCGGGCGGTCAGATAGTAGACCCCCAGCCCGATGATGTTGTGGAAGAAATGGGCTCCCTGGCTGGCTTCAGGCGTCATGCCCCGGGTGGTCGTCTCAACGATGACCTTGGCCCCGGTGATCTGTCCCCAGGTCACCGGCACGCCCAGCCAGGGATCGGAACTGCCCCAGCGCCCGAACCCGATCAGCACGTAGGGCCGGCCTTCGGCCACCAACGTGCAGTTGAAGCCGGCGACCTCCTCCGCGATGGCCCGGGTCCGGGACGGGTCGAAGGCGGCAGGCTTGAGGTAGACCACGTCGCGAATGTCCTCACGCGCGCCGTGTCCCAGGGCCCGGTCGGCGGCGACCACGACCCTGCTGTCGCCCAGCTCCGCCGGCACCAGGCGGGAATCCCCCTCCGGCACCATCATGGGCCGCATCTGGAGCAGACAGAGCCGGTAGCCGCCCCACTGGTCGCTATCCTTGTCCAGGGCAAATTCGATTTCCACCGGGCACCCTGCGGTGCGTTCGGCCAAGGGAAAGAGCCTGCGCAACAGACCGTTGAGGGCGATGGTCTCCCCAACCAGGATCGGGGCGAAATCGAGCACCACCGGGCCGTCGGACCGGTTGCCCATCCGCAGCCGATCGTTGCTGGGATCATAGGTCGACACCAGGTGATCCAGAACGCCGTCCTCCGCCCCCTCGATCAGGCCGGCGGAGACCAAATATTCCGTTTCCCCCATGGGGTCGGGCACCGGGGTCGGCCCCATGTTCACGGCCCAGAACTCGTTCTGGGTGCTGCGCATGCGATCGGTGATGCTGTTGAACGGAGGCGGGGCGGCCGGGTAGGCAGGGCTGTAGGACCAGGTCAATCCCCCGTCGACGATTTGTCGGCCGAGCCCAAGCGCCAGGTTGACGACCCCGTCAGTGGGCTGGGCGGCTCCCGAGGGAAGTAGTTGAAGGACCGGGCCACGCCGGACATCAGCGGGTAGAACCGGTCACCGTGGCGATTGCCGACCACCTCCTGCAGGACCAGAGCCATCTTTTCGCTTTCGTGGTCCAGGCCGGTAGCCTTGAAGTACTCCCGCGCATCGCTCATGAAGGTCGATGCGTAGACGAACCTGATGGCGTTGGTCAGGGCCTGGAACCTGCTGTCGGAGTCGAGCTGGTTGTTGGGGATCATCTTGGTTGCGAACACCCCGGCGAAGGGGTGCCCCAGGGCGTCCTCCAACAGGCTCGACGAGCGCACGGCCAGGGGGGAGTTGACCTGAGCGATGAAGTCGCGCAGGTCCCCCAGGATTTCGGGCGGCAGGGTGGCCCCGGCGAAGGCCTGGGCGACGGAAGCATCGCTCACGTCGCCGGCCACTTCCTCGCGCAGCCCGTTGAGGTCCATGAAGGAATCGAAAACTTCGGTGCCCAGGATCACCATACGCGGCACGGTGACCTGGATGTCCGGGAATTCCAGCGAGTCGAGCTTGTCGAGCAGTTCGGTCTGGATCCGCCACAGACCCGAGGCCTTCCCGCCGACCTCACCCGCCCCGATGCGGGTGATGACCTCGCCGGATTCCCAGGTACCCCGCGAGAAGCGGGGAATGAGCGCCTCGCCCTTCTCATTCACGATGGGCCTCCAGTCTGCCGGGATCGGCCCGGGTCAAATCCAGCCGCGGTCGCGACAGGCCGATGCCACCCTGCCGATGGCCACCATGTAGGCCGCATCGCGCATGGGCACCTTCTGCCGGCGGGCCACCTTGCTGACGTCGTGGTAGGCCGATGTCATCTTGACATCGAGCTTGCCCAGGACATCGCCCAGTTCCCAGTAGTAGTTCAGGTTGCTCTGCACCTGTTCGAAGTAGCTGCAGGTCACCCCGCCGGCATTGGCCAGAAAATCCGGGATGACGAAGACCCCATGGTCCTTGAGCACCTTGTCGGCCTCGGGGGTGGTGGGGCCGTTGGCGCCCTCGGCGATCACCCGTACCCGCTTGTGGATTTCGGTCACGTTGTCGCCAGTGATCTGGTTTTCGATGGCGCTCGGCATCAGGATGTCCACCTCCTGGGCCAGCCATTCCCCACCCTTGAGGACCTCGTAGCCCAGATCGGATGCACGTTTGCGGTCGATGCCCCCGAAGCCGTCGGTCACCGAGCGCAGCTCCTTCAGATCCACCCCGTCCTTCTTGCGGTACGAGTAGCTGATCTGTTCGTTCTCGTCCCAGCAGGACACGCAGACGGTCGTGCCCCCAAGGCGGTGATAAAGTTCGATGGCGTACTGGGCCACGTTGCCGAAGCCCTGGACGCTGGCCGTCGTGTTGTCCGGTTCGAGAGAGAGCTCCTTGAGGGCCTCGCGCAGGGTGTAGACGACCCCGTATCCCGTGGCCTGGGTGCGACCGAGGGAGCCGCCCATGCCCACGGGTTTGCCGGTGATGAATCCGGGATAGTGGCCGCCGTGAATGACATCGTACTCGTCGAGCATCCACAGCATGTGCTGGGCCGAGGTCATGATGTCCGGAGCGGGCACATCACGGTTGGGCCCTATGTCGCGACACACCTGGCGGATCCAGCCGCGACAGATCTGCTCCTGCTCCCGCGGGCTCAGATGGTGGGGATCACAGACCACACCGCCCTTGCCGCCGCCCAGGGGGATGTCCGCCACGGCGCACTTCCAGGTCATCCACATGGCCAGGGCCCGCACCGTGTCGATGGTCTCCTGGGGATGGAAGCGGATGCCTCCCTTGCAGGGGCCGCAGGCGTCGTTGTGCTGGACGCGGAAACCGCGGAATACCTGGGTCGTCCCGTCGTCCAGCCGTACCGGAATGCTGAACTGATACTCGCGCATGGGATTGCGCAGCAGTTCGACCGCGCCCGAGTCCAGACCGATGCCCTTGGCAACCCGGTCGAACTCGGCCTGAGCCATGGCGAAAGGGTTGTAGCCATTGTTGTCGCTCATCCGTCACACCTCCAGTTGAGTCGTTGGATCGCCCTTGCGAACCGTGTCATCACACCCCACCAAGGCAAGTTTCACACCCAAACAAAGGATAATCAAAGTTAAGTTATTTTATTATTTTTCAACAAGTTATAGGAATCAACCCCCAGGGCGACAAATCATAATGCCGCACAATTGCGACGGTGTCGGTTCGGGCTGACGCAACCCTGCCTCAATCGTCTTTCGGCGGCCTCTTCGAACCGCGGAGATTGCGACCGTCCATCGCCGGAGGTTCCAGGCCCAGTTTGCGTATTTTGCGATTGAGGGTGGATCGGTGCATTCCCAACTCCCGGGCGGTGAGGCCGCGGTGGCCGTCGTGCCGCTCCAGGGCTTCCCGGATGTACTCCGCCTGGATCCGGTCGAGGGGATCGGGGTCGGCCTGGTCCGGTACCGTGAATTTCCGGGGCTTCAGGCGCAGTTTCTCGGGCAGGTGTTCCACCTCGATGATGTCCTCCGGGCACATCACCCCGGCATGTTCGAGGATGTTTTCGAGTTCCCGGATGTTCCCGGGATAGTCATAGTTGTTGAGGATCTCGAGTACCCTCGACGACACCCCGACCACCCGCTTGCCTCGACCCTGGAACAACCGGGCCAGTGACCGTCTGACAAGGAGGGGAATATCCCCCTTCCGGTCCCGCAGAGGAGGAAGCTCGACCTTCAAGACATTGACGCGAAAGTACAGATCCCTGCGGAAGGCCCCGCTGTTTACCAAGGCCTCGAGATCCTGGTGCGTGGCCGTGATGAACCGCACGTCGCAGGGCACCGGACGGACTTCTCCCAGGGGCTCGTATACGCGTTCCTGAAGCACGCGCAGCAACTTGACCTGGACGGCCAGGGGCGCATCACCGATCTCGTCCACGAGGAGGGTGCCGCCGTTTGCCGCGGCCAGCCTGCCCGGTCGGTCCCTGGTCACACCGGTATAAGCTCCCGCCCGGGCGCCGAACAACTCGGACTCCAGCAGGGTTTCGGGCAGGGCGGCGCAGTTGACCGCAACGAAGGGACCACGGCGACGGCCGCTGAGCTCATCGCCTTGGCCAGCAGGCTCTTGCCGGTACCCGTCTCGCCCAGGATCAACACGCTGCTGTTGCTGCGGGCGATGGTGGGCAGGATCTGGAACAACTTGCGCATGTGGGGGTCGCCGGTGACGATCCCGGCGAGGGCGTCTCCTGCATCGTCAGTCTCCCCATCAAGGTTCTCATCCTGGAGCACGGTCGAGGCCGGTCGCAGGGTGATCACGGCCCCCAGGGTTTTTCCCTCGGAACTGTGCAGGGGTAAGACGGAGCACCAAAGAGGGACCGGACGGCCCATCCCGTCCACGATCACAACCTCTCGGCCCGGGACGGCCCGGTTTCGACGCAGGACCCTCTGCAACAGAGCGAATACACTCCCTTGCTCGCTGCGCAAGGCTTCCTCGACCGGCCGGCCGACAATCTGGGAGGGATACGGGTTCAACAAGGAAAGGGCGGCGGCGTTCAAGGTCAGGACCCGTTCGTCGAGATCGACGGCCAGGACTGCATAATCGACACTGTTGAAGATGTTCAACAGCAGCTTGTCGGGAACGTTGTGCAGGGCCCGCGGACCCGCAGCATCACCATAATCCGCAGAGCGGTCCATGGGGCCTCCCGTCAGGGGTCTCATCCCGTCCTTAGTAAGGAAGTCGCTCGCGGAACCGGAGTCAACCCGAATCGAGCCTGCTCGGCTCCGGTTTTCCTTGTCGGGCCGCAGTTTCTCCGCTAGGATGCCGGCGTTGTATTTCCCTCCCCTTTTCACCATCTGGAGCCCACCGCCATGCGCCGAATGCTTCCCTTGTTGCTGCTGCCTGCCCTTTTGTGGTCCGGCTGCGGCGAACCCGTTCCCGGAGACAGCGCCACGAACCAATCCGGCTTGAATCAACTGGTCCGGGCCGGCCTCGACGACACCTACGCCTACGATCTGTTGGGTGACCTTTGCACCACCGTCGGTCCGCGGCTCGCGGGCTCTCCGGGCTACGAACGCGCCGTCGTTTGGGCTCAGGAGGCCATGCGCCGGGCAGGCTGCGACAGCGTGTGGGTTGAGCCCGTCACCGTGCCCCACTGGACCCGTGGCCGGGAATGGGGCCGCGTGTTGGGCCCGGTGCCATTCGACCTGGACCTGTGCGCCCTGGGCCTGAGCGACGGCACCGGCGACGGCGAGGTGGAGGCCGAGATCCTGGCCGTGCGCGATTTCGACGAACTGGAACGGCGGGCAGACGAAGCCGCCGGGAAAATCGTTCTCTTCAACCCACCCTGGGAAGGCTACGGCAAGACCGTCCGCTACCGCGTGGGCGGAGCCAGCGCCGCGGCCCGCCACGGGGCGGTGGCGTGCCTGATCTGCTCGGTCACCGACCGCAGCCTGGGCGCGCCCCACACCGGCATGATGCGCTACGCCGACGACGCCCCCCGCATCCCCATCGCCGCGGTCACCGTGGAGAACGCCGACCGCCTGTTCCGCATGGCCGGCAGGGGCATGAACCCCCGCGTGCGGTTGCACCTGGAGGCGGCCAACCACGAAGACGTCACCAACTTCAACGTCATCGGCGAAATTCGCGGCAGCGAGGCGCCCGAAGAGATCATCCTGGTCGCCGGCCACCTTGATTCCTGGGACGTGGGAACCGGCGCCAGCGACGACGGCACGGGCGTGACCCTGGCCTTGGCCGCGGCCCGTCTCCAGTTGCAACAAGACCGGCGCCCGCGCCGTACCATCCGGGTTGTGTTCTACGCCTGCGAGGAAATGGGCGGATTTGGCGGCCGCGCCTATCTCGAAGCCCATCGGCAGGAATTGGACCGGCACGTTCTCGTGATGGAGAGCGACGGGGGCGGTTTTGCGCCTCGGGGATTCAGCGTCCAGGCCGACAGCACCGTCGTCGCCCGGGTGGCCGAATTGGCCGCGCCCCTGGCCCGGATCGCGCCGGACCACTGGTCGGTCGGACCGGGCGGATCCGGGGTCGATGTTGGCCCCCTCGCCGCCGCAGGCGTCCCCGGAATCGGCCACCACGTGGACGGGTCCGGTTATTTCGCCCTTCATCACAGCCGAGCCGACACCTATGACAAGGTCGACCCCGACGAGATGGCACGGAATACCGCGGCCATCGCCGGTCTGATCTACTCCGTCGACCATCTTCCCGAACGCTTGCTGCCGCCCAGGGCAGCCGGAGGAAACCCATGAAAATGCGTCTGCTGATCCTGACCCTCGGCCTCTGCGCGATGGCCGCACCCCTGGCGACCCTTGCCGCCGATCCCGTCCTCGAGGCCCCCGACCACATGGACATGCGTCTGTTGCGCAACCCGGACATCCACGGGGCCAGGATCGTCTTCACCTACGCCGGCAATCTGTGGACCGTCAGCAGCACCGGCGGCAGGGCAACGCGACTGACCAGCAGCGAAGGTTTCCAGAGCCAGCCGAAGTTCAGCCCGGACGGCAAATCCATCGCCTTTTCCGGCAATTACGACGGCAACAACGACGTCTACCTCATTCCCACCGAGGGCGGCGCCCCCCGGCGCCTGACCTACCACCCCGGCTGGGACCGGGTCATCGACTGGCAGCCCGACGGCAAGAGCATCCGCTTCCAGTCTCCGCGCCAGAGCAACACGGGGCGGGATCTGCAGCTATTCACCGTCGAGGTCGGTGGCGGCTTGCCGCGATTTCTTCCGTTGCCCACCGCCGGCCTGTCCAGCTACAACGCCGACGGCACCCGCATCGCCTACAACCGCATCACCCGCGAAAACCGTACCTGGAAGCGTTACAAGGGCGGCATGGCCCAGGACATCTGGCTCTTCGACTTCAAGCAGGGCAAATCCACCCGCCTGACCGACTGGGAAGGCAGCGACCACTTCCCCATGTGGCAGGGCGACACGGTGTACTTCACCAGCGACCGCGGCGGCAACCTGCAGATCTGGGCCCACGACATGAAGACCGGCCAGGATCGCCAGATCACCCATCACGACGAATACGACGTGAAGTACCCGAGCCAGGGCCCCGGCGCCATCGTCTACGAGAACGGCGGTTGGTTGTGGGTACTTGACCTCAAGACCGAGAAGAGCACGCGGCTGAAGATCGCCCTGTCCAGCGACAACACCGCTTCCCGCCCGCAGCTCAAGTCGGTCGGCGAGCTCATTGAGAGCGCAGGCATCGGGCCGGACGCCAAGCGGGCCGTCTTCACGGCCCGCGGCGAGCTGTTCACCGTGCCCGCGGAAAAGGGCCCGGTGCGCAACCTCACCCAGACCCCCGGCGTCCGGGAACGCGCCGCCGAGTGGTCGCCCGACGGCAAATGGATCGCCTATCTGAGCGACGCGCAGCGGGCGAAGAATCCCCAATCCGGCTACGAGGTCGCCATCCGGCCCGCCGACGGTCTGGGCGAGGATAAAATGCTGACCCACAAGGACTTCGCCTGGCCCCAGGGGTTGGCGTGGTCCCCCGACAGCAAGCACCTGTTGTTGAGCGATGCGGCCATGAACCTGTGGCTGATCGACGCCGAAGACGGCAAGATCAAGAAGATCGATCAGAGCGTCGCGAACGAAATCAACGATTTCGCCTGGAGCCCCGGTTCGGACTGGGTCGTCTATGCCGGCACCGAAGCCAACAACTTCGGATCGATCTTCCTGTACAGCCTGGACACCGGAAAGGTCACCCGCGTGACCTCCGATTTCACCAACGATTCCCAGCCTTGTTTCGACGACAAGGGGGACTTCCTGTTCTTCGCTTCTTCCCGCAACTTCAACCCCACCCTGGGTGGGTTCGACCTCAAGCCCATCTGGGACAATATGGACGGAATTTACGTCGTGCCTCTGCGGAACGATGTGGACCACCCCTTCCCTCCCGAGAGTGACGAAGTGGCCGTGAAGGGCGACGATGACAAGGACGAGGACGCCGACGCCGACAAGAAGGACGACAAGAAGGACGACGAGAAGAAGGAAGAGGAGGACAAGACGATCGTCATCGACCTCGACGGTCTGGCCTCCCGCACCATCGCCCTGGATGTTCCGCCCAGCAACTACCGGAGCTTGAGCTTCGCGGGCGACAATCTCTTCTTCCTCGACCGGCCCTTCACCCCCGGCGGGGGCCGCGGCAACCAGTTGGCCACCACCAGCCTCAAGCTCTTCGACATGAAGGAGCGCGAGGTCAAGACGGTGCTGGACAAGTGCGACGGCTACGACCTCGCCGACGGCGGCAAGAAGATCTTTTACCGGTCGGGTAAGCAGTACGGCATCATCGACGCCAAGGCCGACCAGAAACCGTCGGACGAGCCCCTGCGCACGGCGGAGATGAAGACCCTGGTCGATCCGCGCGCCGAATGGCAGGAGATGTTCCGCGACGCCTGGCGCCAGGAGAAGGACTTCTTCTACGATCCCGGCATGCACGGCGTGGACTGGGACCACATGTACGAGCGCTATGGCCAGCTCGTGCCCTACGTCGGCCACGGCGCCGATTTCTCCTACCTGCTGGGCGAGCTGATCGGCGAACTCTGCAGCTCCCACAGCTACGTAAGGGGCGGCGACATGCCGCACCCCGAGCGCATCGGCACCGGCCTGCTGGGCTGCGATTTCACCCTGGACCGGGAGAACGGACTCTACCGTTTCGCCCGCGTCTTCACCGACCGGGACTGGAACGGCGGCACCGATCTGCCGTTGAACCAGCCGGGCAGCCGGGCCGAACCCGACGAGTACCTGCTCGCCGTGGACGGAATCGAACTCAAGGCCCCCGTCAACCCGTACAGCCTGCTGGTGGACAAGGTGGGACGCGAGGTCGTGCTGAAGGTCGGCCCCAATCCCGACGGCAAGGACAGCCGGGAGATCAAGGTCCTGCCCGTCTCCAACGAGTACAACATCCGCTACGAGGCCTGGGTGCAGCAGAACCGGCGCCGCGTGGACGAACTGTCCGGGGGCGGAATCGGCTACTTGCACATGCCCAACACCGCGGTGGGCGGGCAGCAGGGCTTCGCCAAGGGCTACTATCCCAACCTGCGCAAGGACGGCCTGATCATCGATGAACGCTTCAACGGGGGCGGGTTCATTCCCGACTTCTTCATGAACATCCTGCGCCAGAAGCTGGCCAACCTGTGGAAGCCCCGCTACGGCCAGGATTGGCGCACCCCCGGCACGGCCTTCGTCGGGCACATGGCCATGATCAGCAACGGGTACGCCGGCAGCGGCGGCGACGCCCTGCCCTACTACTTCAAGTACTACGACCTGGGCCCGGTGATCGGCAAGCGCACCTGGGGCGGATTGGTGGGCATCTCCCGCGGCCTGCTCCTGATGGACGGCGGCGGGGTGACCTTCCCCGAGTTCGGCATATTCAACACCCAGGGCAAGTGGGACGTCGAGAACCACGGCGTGGATCCGGACATCGATCTGGACAACCTGCCCGAAGACCTGATGGCCGGCCGGGATCCCCAGCTGGAAAAGGCGGTCTCGGTCCTGCTGGAGAAGATCAAGTCGGACCCCGTGAGCGTTCCGACCATCAAATCCTTCCCCCGCGACAAGGACTGAGATCCGGTCCGCTGACCTGCGGCGCCGTCCTTAGCCCGGATTATTCATGAAGGAACGTAGCGAGGATGAGGGAAAAGACTGTCAGACCAAGGGCTCGCAAGGAGTTGCGAGGAAGGCGTACCCTGTGCGGTACGTTGACCGAGCAAATCCGAGAACGCTTGGTCTGACAGGCTTTTCACCATCCGCAGTAGGTCATTCATGAATAATCCGGGTTAGGGGCGGCGCCGTTTTCATGGAGGCGTCATGCCCAGCAACGTTGAGATCAAGGCCCGCCTGACCGATACCGAAGCCGTCGCCGCTCGGGCCCGCGAGCTGGCGACCGAACCCGAAACCGTCATCATCCAGCGCGACACGTTTTTCGTTTGCCCCGCAGGCCGGCTCAAGCTGCGGGAATTCGGCGACGGCACCGGCGAGTTGATCCACTACCACCGGCCCGACCAGGCCGGGCCCAAAGTCTCCCGCTACCATCTTGCCCCCGTGGCCCAGGCCGCACCCCTGCTGGCGACCCTGCAGGCCGCCCTGCCGGTCCTGGGAGTGGTCGCCAAGACCCGTCGCCTGCTGATGTGCGGACGCACGCGCATCCACCTGGACGAGGTCGAAGGCCTGGGATCTTTCCTGGAACTGGAAGTGGTTCTCGCAGAGGGAGAATCGGTGGCCGACGGAGAACGGGAAGCCCACCGAATGCTGGCCGAGCTGGGGATCCCAGCCGAAGACCTGGTCGAAGGCGCCTACCTGGATCTGATCGTGGGCCGCGCACAACCCTGACGGCGGACGAGGTCAGCGGTCCGACCGGGCCCCTTGGAGTTTCTCCAGCAACCGCGCGATGTCCGAGTTGTCCGGGGCCAGGCGCGCGGCCTCCGTCAGGTCGGCTTCCGCGCGTTCCCGATCACCCTGGTGCATGGCCATCAGCCCGCGATTGAACCAGGCGACAGCCAGAGTGGGATCGAGTTCGATGGCGCGGGACAGCGCCCGATCGGCGGCTTCCTGGTCGCCCAGGGTCACCTGGACCAGCCCCAGATCGCTCCAGGTCCTGGCCTGCGCTGGATCCAGGGCCACGGCATCCTGC
The DNA here is from genome assembly GCA_002790835.1 of bacterium CG_4_9_14_3_um_filter_65_15. GTDB lineage: Bacteria > Krumholzibacteriota > Krumholzibacteriia > LZORAL124-64-63 > LZORAL124-64-63 > JAHJTW01. Next base: position 29,392 of record PFVX01000047.1, read on the forward strand.
AGATGGCTGAGCGCCGCAGGGAAATCTTCCGCCAGGATGAGCTGATGGCCGAGGGCCGCCTCGACTTCGGCGTCCGGGCGGCCCAGCTCCCGGGATTCCTGCGCCGCTCTTCTCAGGTCCGAGAGCGCCAGGTTTCGGTTGTCGGTGGCGGCGAACACCAGCCCCCGGGCCTTGCGCGCCCCGAGCTCATCCAGCCCCAGTCGCAGACAGATTCCCGCCGCGTTGACGGTCTCGCCCGCCCACTTGTCGCGATCCGGACCCGAGGCCGCGGCCCGGAACCGCTCCCGAGCCATAGCCGTGTACGACGACAACGAACCCGTCACATAGGCGCCCTGCAGTCCCAGCCAGACCGGCATGGCCGAGGACCGTGGCCCCGGCCCCAGACGCGCGTGATCGATCTGCCCGAGTGACTCGGGGTCGTTCAGCGGCAGGCTGGCCCGCGCTTCCCGGTACCAGCGCTCGGCAAAGGACCACTCGCCCAGGCGTTCGGCGATGAGCGCCATGTCGTTCCAGCACTCCGTCTGGAATTCCCCCCGCGGGCGCAGACCGAGCACGAAACTGAGGGCCGCCCGATCCAGGCCGCGCGCGGTCTCCACACAGGCGTTGATCCAGTCGGGTTCGGTGGCGAAGCTGTCGGTCCGGCGGATATCGTTGGCGATGGCCCACGCCTTCCCGGCATTGCCCAGTCGCGCCTCGAGCAGACCGGTGATCACGCGGGCGGCATCGTCACCGGGCTCCTGGTCATAGAAGGTTTTGGCCCAGCGGTACCCCAGGCGCCATTCCCCGCGATCGTAATGGTACCAGGCCCGCAACAACGACAGCCGGCGGTTCAAGGCCTGGAGCTTGTCGATGCCGACTGGGCCGTTGGGTGAGGCGATGGCTTCGGCCGCCCGGACCAAGGCGATGTCGGTGCGTGCATCCTCCCCCACCCATCGCAGAAGGCTCGCCAGATCCAGCCAGGCGCCTGCCAGTCCCGGATCCTCCACCACCGCCGTCCCCAGCAGTTCCAGACGGGCCCGGGTCCTGGAGGCCCCGCGGGACTGGGCCAGCAAATCGGCTCCGCGGGCGCGGCGTCGGGCCTGTTCGGGGTCGGGAAGGGAGGCGAAGGACTGAAGGCTCAGGAGGTGGGGATCCGACCAGAAGGTCACCGGAAAGGTCTGGATGCTCCCGGTGGCCACGGGGCCGCCGCAGCCGGCCATGTGGATCATTCCCGCCACGAGGAGAAACCCCGCCAGAAAGAACGGCCTTGCGCCGTGTGGGGCCCGGAAACGGATCCTCATGATCTTGATCCTCCCGGCGTGACGGGGTGCGGCCTAGCGGTGGAACAGGCGGTCCAGCCAGCTGCCCTTGACGATCTCTTCGCCCGTGACCACCGGCACCGAACCCAGGACCCTGCCGTCCAGAACCGCTTCAGCCCGGCCCACCACGGCGCCTGCGGGCTGGGGGGCCTCGATCTTCTCGGGCAGGGCATACCGCAGGGTAACCTGATCCTTGAGATCCCTCAGAACGCTGACCTTGAGGGACGATGCGTATGCCAACGGAACCTCCGTACGTTTGCCGCCCTTGACGGGTTTCAAGGCAGGCAATGCCGTCCCGCCCTCTTCCACCAGGATCACCTGGACGTAGGCGTTGAATCCGTAGCTGAGCAGGCGCGTGCTCTCGGTGGCCCGGGCCTTGTCCGTGGGACAGCCCATGACAACCGAAATGAGACGTTTGCCCTTCTGCACCGCGGTGGCGGTCACGCAGAATCCCGCCGGCCCGGTGTAGCCGGTCTTCAAGCCGTCCAGCCCGCGGTAGTGTCCCACCAGCTTGTTCGGATTGGTCAGAATGAACTTCCCGTCGCGGAAGGGAGCATGGGCCATGGACGCCCACTCCAGGGCTTCCGGATGCTTGATCAGTTCCCGCGCCAACAGGGCCAGGTCTCGGGCCGTGGTCAGGTCGGGTTCCTGGCGCCAGCCGGGCGGCAGGCCGTGGACCGAATGGAATTCGCTGTCGGCCATGCCCATGCGTTCGGCCCGGCTGTTCATCAGGTCGATGAAGGCCTCGACGGACCCGGCCAGATGCTCGGCCAGGGCGACGGCGGCGTCGTTGGCCGAATGAATGGCCAGGGCCATGAGCAGTTCGCGCACGGTGAAGGTCTCGCCCTGCTTCAGGTAGACCTGCGATCCCCCCATCTTGCTGGCCTTGGCCGAGACCGTGACGGGATCCTCGAAGCGCAGATCCCCTTCGGCGATGCGCTCGAGCACCAGCAGTTCGGTCATCATCTTCAGCATGGATGCCGGCTGGCGACGGTCCCTCTCGTGGTAGGCCACCAGGGGCCAACCGGCGTCGGCATCGACGACGTAGGCCGATTTGAACTCGCCCGTCAGGGTGGCCGCAGGCGGCGGACCCGCGTCAACGGAGGTGTCCGTGATCACCACGGCGGATCCCTCCTCCGGCGGAGTCGCCAGGGCGGTGGCCGCCAGGCACAAGAGGGAAATCATTGCGATGCGAATCAATCGGGAGTTGAACATCCTGTCCATGGGAAGCTCCATCCGGGGTCGGGATTCCTCTCGGGGTCACCATCCATAATGCATGCTGCCGGCCGTGATGGCCAGAGCGCCTCGCCTATCCTCTGCGCCAGACGTACACGCTTCCCCGGGATTCGTCGGGGTCGAAGGGTGTCTCGGCGAAGTCGCCGAAATGGCCCAGAAGCTCGAATCCGGCCGCCTGGTGTCCCAGCATGTACTCCAGGCTCATGTGCGGCACGAGCGGAGCCTCACCCTGGAAGATGACCTCTCCGGACGAAACCAGCTGGGTGTGGAAAGCCAGCCCGGTCTCGGTGATGTCCTCGTACCAGCGGTGGAATTCCAGGTTCTCGCCCTCGAGCCGCAGGACCGGAAAACGGTGGTCCTGTTGGCCGGATTTCAGTAGGGGGTCGAAATTCACGGTCTGGAAAATCCAGATCCCGCCGGGGGCCAGCAGCTTCTTGACCGCCAACACGAAGCCGGCCAGGCTCGAACCCCGCAAATGGGGCAAAACGTTTCCAATGCAGAAGATCCCCGCAAACCCGCCGGTATCGAGGAAGCCGATCTCGTCCATGCCGAGGATGCGAAAATCGGTCTCCGTGTAGACCTCTTCCGCCAGCCGGATCATGCCGGGATCCAGGTCGATGCCCAGGCAGCGCCGCCCACCCGTATTCAGGGCGGCGCAGTAGTGTCCCGGCCCACAGCCCACATCCAGGATCCGCCCCTGCAACGGCAGGCGGCGATCCAGGAAATCGCGCGTCGGGGGGCGAAAGGGGAAAACCTTCTCGTAGTGCCCGGCAAAATCGGTGTAGAACGCCATGGGCCCGCAGGGCCTTTCCTGTCAGCGGTTCAAAGCATCGGTTGTGGGCATACGATAACGCTCATGACCGGGAATGTCGCCCCCCGATATCGGAGTCGCCCCGTGCCTCTGCAGGACCGCGCGCCAGAATCCCGCGGCGGTGTCCCCGGGGGTCAGGGCGATCTCCACCTCGGCGATTCCCGCCCGGGCCGCCTGGCGCAAGAAGCGGACCGCCAGGCTGTCGCTGCCGACGCAAGCGAAGGTCGCGGTCCGGAAGGCGACGATCTCAGGCGGCACCCAGCCCGTCGCGCCGCCGGTCACCGGCTTTGCGAGTTCCTGCGCCCTGGTCATCCACAGGGCTTCGCTGCGGTCCTCGGCGTACTCGTCGACCACCCCCGGCAGGGTGAGGACCGGGCCGGCCGCCTGCAGGGCCGCCGGCAGAGGGCGTCCGGTCATGGGGACGGCCTGGGCAGGCACGCCCATGGGCAGGGACATCAAGGCCATGAGCGCCACCGCCGGAAGGGCCAGAAGGCGCCAGCGGCCGCTCTCGCCCGTCAGCGCCGCGGCCCCCGCCGCCGCCCACCAGGCCACCGCGATGGTCAGCAGCCAGGAGAATCGCCAGGCCCCCCGGAAAGCCCGAAACGGCGGCACGAGGAACCGCATCCATTCCAGGGGCAGGGGCAGGCGGAAATCCGTCCCCGGCACCCCCACCGAATCCCCGAAGGCCAGCACCAGGCCGACCGCGCCCATGACCAGCAGGGCGTGGCCTGCCGCCCTCTGCCGGCAGCCCAGCCCCACGCGCCTGCGCCAGCCGTAAACGGCCAGGGCCAGGGAAACCCAGCCCGGGTGGAGGGTCTGGCGGACCCAGTCCCGGTGCCGCGCCGGATCCTGGACCCCGTGACCGGTCCAGTCGCTCCAGCGGCCGCGATAGGCACCGCGATTGAGCAGGTGCTGAATGTCCGCGCTGCCGAGCCGCACCTCCACCTCGGAGCGGGTGAATTGTGGATAGTCTCGTCTGAGCCGCAACTGCGGCTGGGCCAGAACGAGCACCAGCAGGACGGTCACCGTCGCCGGCAACCAGGCCGCGCGCAAGGGTCCCATCACACAGGTCGCGAGGCCATCGCCCGCGCGCACGCGTCCGATCAGCCAGCAGATCTTCAGCACCGCCGTGCCCACCACGGCGTAGGCGAATCCGTACCAGCCCCAGGCCGCCTGCAGGACCAGGCCCACACCGACCAGCCACCACCAGGGGCCGGATCCGCAACCTTCCTGCCGGCGCTTCAGGGCCATGACCACCGCGGCCAGCACGAACAGGACCCCCGGCGGAGGCAGCTGATTCAGGTGGCCCAGCTGGGCGGTCGTGTAGGGCGCCCCCACCAGGGCCAGGGCCGCCACGCCGGAGCCGCGCCAGGTGCCGTCTGCGGCGCGCCACAGCGCGGCCATGCCCGCGGCCGCCAGCGCCAGGCTGCCCAGGAAGGCGAAGTTGTACTGCGCTGAGACGGTGGGGTGAAACAGGATGTGCAGCGGCCAGATGAGCCAGGCCTGGCCCAGCAGGGGATCCATGCAGCCCAGCATGCCGTGCAGGGGGTAGAAGATGGGCAGGTCCAGCCACACCTGCGGCTGCCACCAGTGGGCCGTCGACCACTGCAGCAGGCCCAGCTGCAGCATGGCGTCGATGCCGCCGAAAGGTCCGAGGACCGAGCCGGACCAGCCTCCCAGCACCGGCCGCATGGTCCAGGCCAGAAAGAGGGCGACGCCGGCCCAGGCCAGCTTGTCCGGGGCTGACTTGTCCCGGGCCGTGCGCATCATGCCGGGTCGTCGTCCCGGTTCACGGTGTCGGGTGAAAAGGCCGGCAGGCAGATCGCCACGTACTCGGCGCCGTCCTCGTCGGGGCAGCTGTAGCGGACCCACTCTCCCGGATCGACCACGATCGCCTGACCGGCGCTCACATTCCGTTCGCCGTCCTCCGACTCCACCCGCAGCCGCCCCCGCAGGACCAGGGTCACCTCGCGGAAATCCGGCCGCTGGCCGGGCTCCTGCCATCCTCCCGGGGCCACCATGCGGGCCACGCTCACGCTGGTGTCGCCCGAGCGGATGCCCCCGACGAATTCCTCGATGCGCTTGCCCCCCTCGGCGGGAATCAGCGCGGGTTCTCTGATGATCCTGGGCATGTCATCCTCCTGAAGGGGTCGATTCCGGTCATTGAACACCAACGGCCGTCGATCGACAACGGGCATCACCACCGAAGTTCAGGATGGACGGGCGCAGAAAATCGCCCGAGCTAAGCGGAGGCGCGGTTCCGGCTGTCCAGGAGGGAGACCGCAATGTAGGACACCAAAGATGCCAGGATCCCCGCCAGGCTGGCCTGAATGCCGCCGGGCAGGGTCCAGCCCCCGGCGATGAGCGTCAGAGCGGTGCCGCCGCCGGCGATCATGGAGATCACCGCCGCCCGGCCGGTGCCCCACTTGAAGTGGAAGACCCCCAGGGTGGGGATGAACAGGCCCGCCACCATGAAGGTGTAGGCGTGCAGGATGAGTTCCAGGACCGTCTGCAGGCTGGCCGCCAGCAGCACGGCCACCACGCCGATCAGACCCGTCACGAGCATGGAGACGTGCATCTGGCGGCGATGGTCGGCGTCACGCAGCAGACCCAGGCGCAGCAGCACGTCGTTGACCACGTTGCCGGAGGCGGCCATCATGCAGCTGTCGGCGGTGGACATGATGGCCGAGAAGTAGGCCGCGGCCACGAGGCCGGCCGCGCCCACGGGCAGCACTTCGGCGATGAGGCGGGGCAGCCCCGTCTCGGGCTCCACATCCGGGAACATGACCCGCGAGCACATCCCCATCAACACGCCCATGAAGGACATCAGCGGCCATTCCAGCAGGCCCGCCATGTACCACGCGCGGCGGACGTCCTTGACCTCCCGCACGGCGTAGATGCGCTGGTACAGGGTCATGCCCACGAACCAGATGGGCACGATGGTGGTCAGCCAGTTGATGAACGTGGCCGGACTGAGGTGGAAGAGGTCGAAATGCGACGCCGGCAGCGCGGCCTTCAGGCCCGACCAGCCGCCCACGTCGTACAGGGCCATGGGCAGGGCGACCAGGGTCAGGCCGCCCAGCAGCACCAGCCACTGCACGGTGTCGGTGTAGATGACCGCCTTGAGGCCGCCGAACATGGTGTAGATGACGGTGACCCCCGCGATGACCACCAGGGAGAAGAACATGGGATCCATCCCCCAAAACCCCTGCCGGAAAACGGTGACCGAAGCCAGCTTGGCTCCGGCCAGCACCTGCCCTCCCGTGAATCCCAGGTAGCCGATGGCGGAAATCGCCGCGGCGATGGCGGCCGCCACGGTGCCGTAGCGCCAGCGCAACAGGTCCGGGTAGGTGAGCAGGCCATCGCGTACATCGAGCCGCTTGACGTGGGGAATGAGCAGCACCGTGGCCAACCAGGCGCCCAGCAGCCCGGTGAAAAGCAGCCAGCTGCCCGACAGACCCATGGTGTAGCCCAGACCGCCCAGGCCGATGGAGAAGCCGCCGCCCACATCGGTGGCCACCACGGACATGCCCACATGGCGCCAGTCCATGTTGCGACCGCCCACGTAGTAGTCCTCCATCCCCTTGTTGCGCCGGTAGTGGTAGAGGCCGACGGCCAGGATTACGAGCATGTAGACGGCGAAGATGAGATCGTCGAACAGATTCATATCGTCCTCAGATGGTGGAGGCGGAGATGTCGGCTTCTTCGATGGGACCGGCTTCCAGCAGTGGCGCAACCTCGCCATCCCCGACCTCGAGCAGGCTCACGATGCGCTCCAGGGATTGGGCGATGACGATGAGTTCGCGCTCCTCGAGACGCGACAGCCCCGCCGCCAGCCGGTTCTGCAGCAGCGAGGGCACCGTGTCGACGAGTTCGCGCCCGGAATCGGTGATGTGGCCCAGGACGATGCGCCGGTCCTGGGTGCTGCGCTCCCGTACCACCAGGCCCTTGAGCTCCAACCGGTCCAGGATGCCCACCACCGTGCTCGGGCTGAGTTGGACGAGCTTGGCCAGGGCCGACATGGTCAACGGCCCGTCGTCGTAAAGGGTCTGCAGGCAAAGCAGTTGTGGGCTGGTGATCTTGTATTCGGCGGAGAGCTTGTGGGAGTAGACATCCACCGCCCGCATGATGCGCCTCAAGGATCGGAAAATCCACAGGGCGAAACCGGGCTGCGTGCTCATCGTCTACTCCCCGAACGGGTTGGGCAATTACTTAGAATAAGAAATATTTTAATGCGATTATTTTGTGTGTCAAGGATTGGGGCAAGTGCGGCCGACGAAGGGCCAGATGGCCGGCATCTTCATCGCTACCCTGGCCGGACCCTCGGTCAACCGGACTCCGGCTCCTCGCCTTCGGGGGTGTGCAACTCCTCGACCAGACCAGGTCGCGGTTCCCGACGGACACTCAGTTCGAAGATGTCCGGGCGCGAATAATGGCCCGCGGTATCCAGCTGCCAGCGGGGACCGATCAACTGGTCCGGGTGAACCTCCGCGTAGAGGATCCCCTCTTCTCCATCCAGCGGGCCGGCTACGATCTTGCCGTCGGGATCGACGATGAGACTGAGTCCCGGGTTGAGCCATCCCTCGACATCCGCCAGGTACTTCGATTTGAATTCCAGGTCATCCGGGATGTCGTCCTTGTGGAAGGCCTGACAGGCTCCCACCACGAAGCAGCGCCCTTCCTTCGCGACGTGCCGCATGGAAGAGATCCAGGGCTCGCCCCGGTCCCAGGTCGGGGCGACGTGGATCTGTTCACCCCGCATGGCCAGGGCATGGCGGGCCAGCGGCATGTAGTTCTCCCAGCACAGGAGTCCGCTCACGCGACCGAAGGGAAGGTCAAAGACTTCGAGGTCGCTGCCGGAGGCCTGCCCCCAGACCAGTCGCTCGCCCCCCGTGGGAATCAGCTTGCGGTGCTTCCCGAGCACCTTCCCGTCCGGACCGAAGTAGAGGAGCGTGTTGAACAGGGTGGAATCGCTGCTCTCGGAGTTTCGCTCGTTCACCCCGATCGCCACGGTCACCCCGTAGTCGCCCGCCACCTCGGCGAGGAGATTCGCCTCCGGCCCGGGGATCGCGACGGAGCTGTCGTGCAGCAGGGTATAGAGCTTGCGCAACGGATGGGTTTGACCCGGCGGAATGAACCACACCCAGACGGGATACCCCGACACGAAGGCCTCGGGGAACACCACGAGCGAGGCCCCGCCCTTGCCCGCCTTCTCGATGAGCCGGCACGCCTTGGCGATGGTCGCATCCTTGTCGAGGAATACGGAAGCGGCCTGGACTGCCGCGATCGTGAAGGGCTGTTTCACCGGTCCGGACCTTTCGTGAGTGAAGGTGATCCTTTGTCGAAAAAAAGGGCCAGCGAACCGACCTCCGCCAGAGGCAGGGGTCAGACCACGGTTCCGAATAGCATTCCGACGCCGGCGGTGGCAGCCATGGCAACCGCGCCCCAGAATGTGACTCGGCCGATACCGACGCCGATCGGCGCCCCTCCAGCCCGCGCGGCCATGCCGCCCAGCAGGGCCAGGAACAGCAGGGAACCGCCGGCCACCAGCGGAGCCAACAAATTCGCCGGGCCGAACAGGGCCAGGGCCAGCGGGAGAGCCGCGCCTACGGCGAAGGTGCTGGCGGAGGCCAGCGAAGCCTGGAGCGGCCGGGCGCTGTGCATTTCCGACATGCCGAGCTCGTCGCGGGCGTGGGCCCCGAGGGCGTCGTGGGTCATGAGCTGATCGGCCACCTCCTGCGCGAGCGCCGGTTGGAGCCCCCTGTGCACGTAGATTTCGGCCAGCTCCTGCCGTTCGTGTTCCGTGTCGTGTTCCAGCTCATGGCGCTCGCGGGCCAGGTCGGCCTTTTCGGTGTCCGCCTGGGAACTCACCGAGACGTATTCGCCCGCGGCCATGGACATGGCTCCGGCCACCAGGCCGGCAATCCCGGCGATGAGCACGTCGCCTCGCGGCGCCTGCGCGGCGGCCACCCCGACCACGAGACTGGCCGTGGAAACGATGCCGTCGTTGGCGCCGAGGACGGCGGCGCGCAGCCAGCCGATCCGCTCGGCATAGTGGCGTTCGTGGTGCTTGCTCATTCGTGCCCTTTCGGCGGCTGGGATTCCTGCCCCGTGACCTCGTACTCGATCTCCTGCATCATATCCCTCTCGGGCAGCGGTGGCGACCCTGGAACGTTGGCCGGTCCGGATTGCTGTTTTTTCTCAAGTTTCGCCCCGGCCCGCCGATACAACTGGTGGGGAGGTGGGTCATGATGGTATCCGGTCTGAATGCAGCGATCCAGGGCTTCGAATGGAATCGAGGCCAATTCGCCGCCCAGGCCGAAAAGATCAGCCGTGCCGGCCTCGATGACTCACCCCCCGCCAACCTGCCGAAGACCTCCGTGGACCTGAAGGAAGCCCAGTGCGGGCTGGAAGCGAATTTCGCCGTTCTGCGCGCCGCCGACGAGATGGTCGGAACCCTCATCGACATCCTCGCCTAGGAGCCTGCGCCGTAGAACTCCAGGAAGAGTTGTTGTAAAGTACGGGGATGAGCACTTCATTCCGTCCGTACCAGCCCGACCAGCCGTTCCT
>PFVX01000075.1 GCA_002790835.1 bacterium CG_4_9_14_3_um_filter_65_15
AGGCGCACCTCGTCGGCGCGCACGAGGGTGCCGCGCTTGCGGTCCAGTTCGAGCTTGGCGAGCTGCGCCTGGTACAGCTCTCGAGCGGCGCGGGCCTTGGCATAGCCGGTGGCCGTCGACGGACCGCCGACGATCTCATCGGCTCCGCCCATGTCCATGGGCTCCGGCGGCTCGCCCGGTGGCCGCGACTGCTTGGGATTGCCGGTGATCCGGTTGAGCGGCTTGCTCTGGTCGGTGTTCTCGTGCCACTGCTGGTCGGCGAGTGCAGGGTCGATCTTCCCGTTCACGGTCGAGATCCGGCCTGCCTTCACGGCACGCTGAACCGCGACGTGGGTCACGCCGCGCCTGCGGGCGTACTCGCGCTGGGAGATCAGCTCCTTCTTCGCTCCCCTGGCCACCGCCTACTCATCCCGGTCGGCCCTGCGGTCGGCGGCGATCTCGTCGAACGTCCGGCCGTCACCGTCGAGCGTGGCCTTCTTGCCAGTGGCTTCCTGCCAACGCATCACGATCACGTCGGTGTAGGCGGGGTCGAGTTCCATGAGGAAGGCATGGCGGCCGGTCTGCTCGGCGCCCATCAGGGTGGAGCCACTGCCGCCGAACAGATCGAGCACGTTCTGGCCGGGCTTCGACGAGTACTGGATGGCGCGCACCGCGAGCTCGACGGGCTTCTCCGTCAAATGGACCATGCTTTGCGGGTTGACCTTCTTGACCGCCCAGACATCGACGGCATTGGTCGGACCGTAGAATTTGTGCCCGGCCCCTTCCCGCCAACCGTAGAACGCCCATTCGTGATTACCCATGTAGTCCTTGCGGGTGAGCACGGGGTGCTCCTTCACCCAAATGACCGCCTGGCTGAAGTACAGGCCGCAAGCCTTCAGCACCGGGGGGTAGTTCGCGCAGTTGGCGTAGCCACCCCAGATGTAGAACGAGCACCCCGGCTGCAGCACGCGGGCGATGTTCCCGAACCAGGCCATGAGCATCTCGTCGAAGGCCTCGTCCGAGACGAAGTCGTTGGCCAGGGGGCGGTCCTTGGGGCGCATCTTTCCGGTGGGCTTCGACTTGGTCTTGTGCCGAGCGAGGTCGAATCCCTGGTGGTGCATACCCTTGGCGTCCGAGGCCTCGACGGCGCTCTTGGTGGACGGTGGGAAGCTGGACAGGCCGGCGGCGATGGCGTTGTTGGACCGCGGCTCGACCTTCACGTTGTAGGGCGGGTCCGTGTTCACGAGGTGGATCTTCTGGCCGCCCAGCAGCCGATCGACCGACTCGGGATCGCAGCTGTCGCCGCACAGCAGGCGGTGGTTGCCCAGGACCCATAGGTCTCCCGGCCGGCTGGTGGGTTCCTCGGGAGGTTCCGGGGCGGGCGCATCCTCGACACTTTCGTCGTCGAGCAGATCGTGCAGCTCGTCCAGGTCAAAGCCGGTCAGCTCGAGGTTGAAGTCGAGGTCCTCGAGGGCCTTCAGTTCCTCGGCCAGCAGGTCCTCGTCCCATCCTGCATCGAGGGCAAGGCGGTTGTCGGCGATGACGTAGGCTCGCTTCTGGGCCTCGGTCAGGTGGGTGAGCTCGATCACCGGGACCGTGGTCATGCCCAGCTCGCGGGCGGCCAGGAGCCGGCCGTGGCCGGCGATGATGCCGGCGTCGCCGTCGACCAGGATGGGGTTGGTCCAGCCGAACTCGAGCAGGCTGGCGGCGATCTTGGTGATCTGCTCGGGGCTGTGGGTCCGGGGGTTCCGCTCGTAAGGGCGGAGCCGGTCGATGTTCCAGTGTTCCAGTTTTCCGGGCAGGATGACCGGGGACTCAGAACGCGCGGAATCGGCCTTGGGGGCCGTGTCTGGCGCGTTTGCGGCCTTCTTGGACTCGGCCGAACTGGAACACTTGGTGTCGGTGGAAACTTGTTTCATGACTCTCCCACGCTACGTGAACCGAGGTCGCCGGCACCCGCGGTGGATAGCGCCGGAAGTACCTATGGCATCGTCAGTTATGGTTGTGGTGCTCCGCCGACGTAGCAGAGCGTGCTGGCTTCTCGGGTTCACAGGCCCCGTCCCTTCGCCCGCGTGATGGTGTTGAGGACTTCCTTCTCCATCTCCTCGCGGAACCAGCGGTCGGACTCCTTCTTGGCCGTAGCGACGAACCGCAGGCGGGGCTCGAGCTTCTTGCCGCGTGTGAAGGCGTAGACCAGGCGCGTGGCCGCGGGACCAACGCGCTGGAAGATCCCGACCTCGGGGACGAGGTAGGTCTTCGTGCGGGTGACACCGACCCGGCGACGGCCCGTCTTGGTGCGGTCGAAGCGCAGCTTCCTGATCCGCAGTTCGGGTGGGACGGGCTGCGTGAACCGCGGACGCGCGGGCCCGCCGACCACGGGCTCGGCCACGCGCCGGGCACCCTGGGTGAACGGCTTGCGTTCGGCTCCCCGCTCGAAGGCGGAGAGAAGCAGACGGGGCTTCTGGCCGACTCCGATCTCAGCATAGGGGCGGCCCTGCTTCACGTTGGCGAACGGCTTGATGACCGCGGCCTGGCGCCGGATGAATTCCTTCTTGCGGATCGTGAACTCCTCCTCGACGCGCCGACGTTCGACGGCCTGGATGCGCTTGGCCGTGTTGTTGATGGCGTTCACCACGGCATAAGCCAGGCGGCGCTGGCCGTTCTGCAGGCGCAGGACGAGCGGGGCGGAGTCGATCTGTAGGTCGATCCTCATCGCGGTCCTCCGGGGTCGCGTTCGGACTGCTTGACCTGTCGGCTATGCTCGTAGATGGCCTCCAGAGTGAGACGGCCCCGCGACATCTCGACGAGGGCCATGGCGCGGGCCGGGTGCGGGGCATGGCCTTGGAGCCACTCGTAGACGGCCTGATTGGTGACACGGAGATCGGGGTCGTGGGCCAGGCCGGCGACGATGCGGGGCACGCCGAAGTCGGCCACCCAGCGGCCGAACTCGGTCTGCCAGCGATCGGGGGCGCGCTTGAAGCGGCCCGCAGCCAGTGCCTCGGAACGGATCACCCTCGTCCTCTCGTTGGGCCTCTATGCTTTACTTACCCCGTCCCGTGTGGATGTGTCGGGGACGTGCTCCCTTCAAAGGATAAAGGGGGGGTGAGAGGCCAAGATGGGGACAAGGTCCTCCTCGGGACCTGTCGTTACCGTGCGACGTTCGAGGCCGGAGGAATTCGCGAAGAATCGAGGAAGGATGCGGCTCCCGAGACCGGGGGTCTGGGTGGACAATATGGCCGATTCAGTATCTAAGGAGCCAGGGGAGGCGAAGACGGTGGACTCAACTCGAACACGAGACTACGGGTGGACTGCCAGGCTGAACAAACGCGGATGAAACCTAGAATTCACAGCAGGCGCCGCAATGGACCAGTCTGCCTCGTAGGTCGTCGATGGTCCCAACCATAGATCGCAGAGCTGGATCCGGTGGTGGAGAATCACATGTCTGGGGTCTTCAACGAAGAGGTAGAGAATCCCGAACTCAATCTGATCCTGAGGGCCGCGGAAAACCGAGTGGAGTTCAAACCATCCGTCAGTTGCGGTAGTGCCGCAATCGCTGCAATCCACTAGTTGAAACGGATAGCACCCGTATTCCCGCTGTTCGATCTCGATCGTTCCAGATCCGGCGCCCCAATTCAGCAGAGGCCCAGTGATCGTGACCCCGTCTACCAGCTGGTTTTCGTTGGGAGCTTCTCCGAGACACTGCAAGTTCGGCGTGGATTCGACGAGGTGGCCGTCGTAAGAAGCGATGCCGGAAGCGTTCTCGTATGCAAGAGGGTGTGTATAGCTTTCGTGCCAGATCGTCTGGAGGGTGTCCGTGACGCTGTAAACGTAGAGTACATGCAACTCGCCCACGGTCGGTGCAATCACATGAAAGACGGTTAGGCCATATGCGTCCCAACTTTGAGCCCAATAGACGGCTGCCGGGACGTGGGTTCCATCAATATCACAGAATCCTACTCCGTCTTTGAGTTCGACGGAGCCCACTCGGCTACTTCCTACGCCCGAAATACTCACTGCCGGTATCCGGATAGAATTGTCGGTTGGAGCGACAGGCGAATCCTCCCCGCAAGCCCCTAGCCAAACGAGGAGGGTCAGTAGGACGCAAATACCGCCGCGTTTCGCCAGGACAAGGGCCCGATGCCTCCGTGGGCCGCGCACGATCATCGAGGATCCTCGCGCATCAGCCGGTACAGTGCCATATAGGGTTGGCCTGCATATTGGCCTTCCTCCAACTCCCAGTCCGCGGGGCGGGTCCAGAACAGCCAATCTCCCTCGATGATTACTCGCCCAGCAACGTGCGGCAATCCTTGAATGGATACGTCGCTTTCCCGCTTACCTTCTGCATTCCATCGAGAAAAGCGAAGCTGTCCGGGCGGTTCGGTTTGACCGTCGGAGCGTACCCAAAGCGCCCCGTCGTCCCTCGCGATCATCTGGCGAATAATGTGGTGACACCTCGCTGGAGTCAGCTTCTGCATCATCTGATCTCTTCGCTGCTGGGTTTCTTCCGCGGTTCTCTCTCGTGCGCTGACGTCTCGCTCGATTGTCCACAGTGACTTCAATTCCCGATCGAAACACTCAATACGCCACTTGTAGAGGTCCTCCTGCACAAAGATGCGGCCAGATGGCCCGGACGCGATCTTCGGGATTATCTCGAAGTCTTCTTCTTTCATCCTGACATTGGGGTCAGGCGGGGGCAATTCATGATCCACCAGTTGAAGCGTGTCGCGTACCGCTCCATTCGGCCAAAAACTGGCGATACCAACCGCAAGGGAGAGCCCGCCCGAGTTGTTAGCCCTGGGGGCCACGGCGAGTCCAACATATCCATCCTCACAGCGTAGAAGCCGGACATACTGCCGATAGCCACCCAAGTAGATAGTGGATGCGTAACTGCCGTCTCGTTCGAAAACGACGACCTTTTTTGCGAACGAGCTATCAAAGACACCGCAGCTTCCGTTGTCGAGAAAGAGCGCCCCCCCGAGTTCACGATGGTCTTCAGGACCTTCTCCGGCTTGTCCTAGGGCGGCAGAAGTAGTCCCATGCGGATCAATCAGGATCGCCGCATCAGTGATGCGATCACTGACAAGAATCGCGCCGTCGTTCGCTATGGCAACGCCGTACAACTCTTCGGGAATCGAATTCGCCTCAGGGTCCAAAAAGCCGATGGATAGATCGACGTCATAGGGCCTGGTCCACTGTGAAACAGCTGAGATAACATTCGCATTCGAGCTTTCCCCAAGTGCCGGGCTAGCCCAACTAATGAAGGTGGCGCTGGTGCAGATGATTAGGAGTCGGATTGAGCGCGAAGTCATTCGGAACCTTCTTGTGGCGCATTCGGGCAGGCTATAGGGGCGGGGCGGTGTCGCGCGGCCCCGCCCCTGGCTGATGCTATCGGTACATTGCCTTGATCTCACTCCAGGTCTTCTCCTCCGGCGGCGGCGGCGGCGGCGGCGGCGGCGGGGGAGGATCATCTCCACCGGCACAGACCCGCACAATGAGGTCGCTCGGGTCCCAATGAGCGTAAATGCTCCCTCCGGTGTCCAACATGCCGAAAGTCGTAGTCGCGCCGCTGGGGCTCTGCCATACCGCCTGCGTCACATCGGGGGTCCTGGCATGGGCAAGAGACCCAAGCGCGACCATCGCTATCACAGTAGCGATGATACATATCGTTCGCCTCACTTCGAAACCTCCTCGCTTGAAACATCAGCTTCGCTACCGTGAGGATCCCGGCATGGGATCCTCCATGTCGCCGCCCAGGTAGAGTTGATCTTGGCGCACGTTCAACCTGCACGACCTGGTCAGATCAACCTGGTCCAGTACGCCCGACGAAGTGCACCAGCTACCTGACCAACATCATCTTTCCTGAATAAGTGGCCCGGTCTGCGTCGAGGCGATACATATAGACCCCACTTGAAACGTCCCGGCGTCCATCGTCTTGGCCATTCCATTCGACGTCTTGTGGACCCGATTGAAAAACGCCGTCAACCAGCGTGCGGATGAGCTGACCGCGCGCGTTATAAATCCGCAGTCTGACGTTACCGGGGTGCCCCAAGCTGAAGTGAATGATCGTTGATGGGTTGAAGGGATTGGGATAGTTCTGTCGCAACGAGGTCAACGTTGGAATCTCATCCCCAACTGCAGACACATTGCCGGTGGCTAGATATGGCATCGTGGATGGGCCCTCGATGCCGCAAGTTGTCAGCGCGGCTTGCAGGGCTCCATCGTCTGCATAGTCGGTGCGGATCTTCTCTTCGGTTAGCAGCCAGCACTCGGGAGCGCTGAGCCCGGCGTTCATTGGGTCGTTGAGCGTCTCCAAGAAGAGCACCGTTAGCCGCTGGTTGGTGGCATGCGAAGATCCGGATTCCTGGCCAACTACCAGCGACATGCCGCGGTCAGACCAATCCAGCATCTGCTTGTTCACGGGATCAGGGTGCCATGGATGCAGGGTGCGACTGTTGCCGATCGATCCACAACACATTGCAACGCAAATCGGCTTTCTGGACCCGGCATCAAGCATGCTCATGTCGAATAGCGGCTCCACGCCTGCGACATGGAACTGCTTCACGGGGTACAACGGGTTGCTGTCATCCCCGCACATGATCAGCATGTCCATCCCGGCATTCATCCGGGTGGCCGATATTTCGTTTCGCAGCCCCGGGTCGGGCTCCGTGGCCTCAAGGAAGAAGCTGGCGCTGGCAGGGGTGGCGGCGTCCGCGGCGTAAGCCATCTGCATGACATCGCCCGTATCCAGCGGGCTATAGACGGGTAGCTCTCCAGTCCAAATCTCGACGTCGTAATACGCGTGCGGAACGCGGTGGCCTGTGTCGATATACTCCTGGGCCCCCAAGCAGCGTGACAACAACTCGTAGGACGTGGTGATCGACCAACGGGTGAGCACGATGTCCTCGATGCCGTCCCCATCCATGTGTTTGTATGGATTGTCGGTGGCCTCCCACGGTACCCAGTAGCCGGGAGCGCTTTCTGGCGGTTCCGGTCTCAGGACGTAGTACCCTGGGATTAGGTCATTCTCGGGATAGCCTTCGGGCGGATACCCGTAGTCCATGTAGGTCTGGTACTTCGACTGCCATTCTGGAGGCCAAGAAGAAGGATCGCTCCAGACTTCCCAATCGTTCTTGCGGCCGATCAGATCAACGAGAAGCGTCTTGCCACTGGATTGCGCCATCTCGAAGTAGCCCCGAATGACAACGTCGCGCAGGTGGTCGCGGAACGCGTCCCGATTAAGTGGATCGGGAATAGGGTAGTCGTCCACGGCGTCGAAATACGTCTCGTATCCGCGACCGGCCTGGTAGTCGAGATAGTAATCCCGGATGTCTGTTTCCCAGTCGCCGATCGAGATCGCAAGAAGGACTTTGCCCTCGCCGGGCATTGCCTTCAAGGTCTTGCTCGAAAACTCGTAACCATCCGATTTCCGGTTTTCCAGCTTCGACCTTATGGCCGCCTCGCATTGCCGGGGCGATTCTTGGACACGGACGAGCGCATCTTGCTTCTGAACGGTCGCAGCGATCCGCACGTTTCCGTTTGTCTCTACCTCCTGCACTTGCACCCACTCGTAGCCGGCAGGCACCGCCGCACTGATCTCCATCGACCCGGTCTGGGGATACACTTCCGCAAATTTCAAGAAAGGACTGTCAGGGGAGTCGCCGCCGAACAACTCGAAGTGATGGGTGCGTAGCGGAATGGCTGTCAGGCTCAGATCATCACCGACGAACTTGGCTCCGAAGAACTCGGCAGCTAGGTTTTCGACCAGCTTGAGGGTTAGGTCGCCGCCGGCTTCCATGGTGATGAACATTGTAGCGGTGTTAAGGTCGCTCTTGAAATTGCACATCGAGCTGAACAGGCTTGTGGTTTCGTCATTGGCGACAGTGAGGTCAACAGTGCTCGACCATCCGCAGTAGCTGGTGGCGCCCAAGCCGTCGATGAACCCGTATCCGCTGCACCCGTCGTCAAAGACGAGGGTTGTGTTGTTCGAAAACTGTCCCGCAGCGCCTGAGTCGGTAATTGTGATGCCCATGAAATAGCTGTCGAAGGATTTATACACGTTGCTCTGGGCATTCATTGCGGCGAGATCATTGTCGCGCTGATCTTCGTAGTACCAGACACCCAATAACTCCTCACCTGGATGTCCGTGGCCGTGTAGGCCTGTGAACATCAAAACGCCGTGGTTGCCTCCAAGCACGCCGTCACGAACCCAATTAGCCGGCACCGTCCCTTGTTCGGAATAGTGCACCGGGACGCTGGTGTAGGTGACTGCGTACCCGGCTGTGGTGGCTGGACTGATCCTTGTCAACACCGGGCTGATGTCCCACTCATAGGATGCAGGATTCCAGATGTACATCGTCTTGGCGCCGGGAGTTGTTGCCGTTGCCGCCGACGCCAGCATCAGAAAAATTGATATAGCAAGCAAGCACCGCATGGCTATCGCACCCCCTTGCGATCGAGCGGAAGGGGATTTCGCGCCTGCTCGGCGAAGCCATAGCCGACCAAATCGCCATTTTGCCAAGTCTCGGCGGTAATCGGCGAAGCTGCTTTCGCAGACTTGCGAAGCAGAGCTGCAACCGCGTCTCGATTGGCGTGAGGGATGAACGCTCCTGTAGGCAGCGGGTAGGAGGAGATGAGATACATGTTGCCGGCTTCGAGGTGCGCAGCCAGCGCCAGAAACAAGCCATGGGACTGTCGCTCGCGAACGGCCTTCAAGTTCTCCGGGCTAGGAGGCATTTCTTGTTTGCCCAGACACATTGTACTGGGTGGGTAATCGACCCAAAAGATGTCGTAGTTCGGACCTCCGGCGCGTCGAATTCCGCCTTCGATTTTTTCGCCGGTATCGCAAGTAGCGGAAAGATCGACCATCCCTGACTTGCGAAGTGCGTCTTTGCATGCGGCGATCACAGCCTCCGGCGAATCTCCAGCCGCGAACATGCTGTCTCGCATTACGCAAACTTGGAGTACGACTTTCCGTTTGGGGCTCACGTTCGCCATGTCGGTGATGCCGGACGGCGGGGCGGAGCCAAGATCATGCAGGGGAAGTTCGGGGCTAATCTGCCAACCATCAGCGTAGGTTACACCGTCGGAATATCGCAATTCGACGATGCCGTCATCGGAGATCCAGTGCCCATATGCACTAAGTGCATTTGCGTCGACAGAGATGATACGTACTTCGTCCCCGGCCTGGGCGATGCTCAACGCGGGGAGAAGGAGCATCGATCCCAATACCCAAAATCGCATTTTCGCTCGAATCACGGCACACCCTCCCATCGGGAACGCAAGGTTCGTCTGCGTCACTCGGTGGCCGATTAAACAGAAAAACATGTCGGCCACAAAATGTCGGAACGGGGGAGGGGTATTTCTGAGCAATACACGATAAAAATTAGGTTCTACGACACGGGAGACTCTCCCCCTCAGTCTCGATATTGTCAGGATACTCCATGGTTCGTTCTGCTGTCAATAAGCAAACCCAAGTGGAATCCGGACCACGGGTACTGTTCAGCTTCGGTCAAACTCCCACTCAACCTCCCGAATCGCCTCATGGGTCCGCCCCGTCCCGTACGTCCTGACGATTACCCGCAGATGATCGTTGAGTCGCCCCAGTCCCGACTCGGCAATCTCGGTCGCTTCAAGGTAGGTCCAGGTTGTGCCCGTCACCCCTGACTCGGTATGGACCAGCGTGTCGAGTTCCCCGTAGACCAGAATGTCGTACTCGGTACCCGCCTCGGGCGAACCGGTCTTGCCCGAATCCGCGTAGCTCCACGTCCCGAGCCGATTCCGGTGCGACCAGGACACCGTCAGCTCGCCGGTGATCGATGCCGGATAGCTCTCCCCATTGATGTGCACATCAGTCGGGCAGTAGACCTTCGCCGACCGCGCCGGCGTGGTCGCTACGACCTGCGATGTCGGGCAAGACGTGAACGGGAACTCGCTCTGGTTGTTGAAGGCTTGGAAGCGGATGTCGTTGTAGACGTTGACCGTCGGTGGCACCGGCCCGCGGATGTTCACGATCTGGCTGCCGTAGGAGATGAACCAAACGCGCGTGCCGGCGGGAAACGCCGTCGGCGCGGTGTCGAGGCAGCCTCGGGCGACGACCTGCAGCGTGATGTAGCTCTCCCCCTGCACAACGTTCTGGAACGCGATGAACTCCTCGACGCCGTCGTGGACGATCCAGGCGACATTGACGCCAAGGGAGAAGTCAGGCGCGCTGACTGCCTCGACCAGGTCGGTGTCCAGGCCCGAAGCCACGACGATCTCGCTGGTCAACTCGTCGATCGCCGTACTGAGGACTCCTGACGGCGTGAAGAACGGAACGTCGACCGGTGGCGCCCATCCGCCCGATCCGTCTGAGACGTAGGCCCGGTATCCGAGCGACACCCCTGTTACCCCTGCTGCGGCGAGCGTGATGGCCAATTGCACGTCGGCCGCCAGGCTACCGTAGTCCTTCACCGCCTCGTAGGGCGCGGCCAGCGCTACCTGGGCAGTCAGCGCCGGGACATCGCCAGAGGGGTCCTGCCAGCCGGAGTCCGGCGGTGTTGAGTATCCCGTCCAGTCGACAGCGAAGACGTCCTCCATCGCTTCGATCTCGATCTTGCCCGAGTCCAGGCGGCCGGTACCGACCCGAACCACCCGGCAGACCATGCCGCTGATGCCCAACGGATCCCAGATGAGCTTGAACACTGCCCCGGGGCGGAACGCCCAGGCCGAGCGGTCCGCCTCTATCGTGGTCGTGGCCAAGGGATAGGCCAGGGCAGCCAAGGACCGGGCGGCCGCCTGCTGGGCATTCGTCGCGTTGGACAGCCCACGGAGGGTGAGGTCCTGGAGCGAGACTTCGCCGCCCTGGACCTCGATCCCGGCCAGGTCCTGGGCTTGAGCGGTCTTCTCGATGAATCCGGCATCGCGGCTCACGTAGCCGATGCGCACGGAGTTCTTGAGATCGCCCCATGACGGCCGAGCAAAGGACTTCACCGTGCACGAGTCCACATCGAGCTCGGGGATCGTCTCGGGGTCGTAGTCGTTGCGGATGAGCCGGATCGTCAGAAGCCCGGTCGTGGGCTCGACGTAGATGACGCCGTCGATGTGGCGCAGGATCTCGAGTACGAGGTCCTTCGCCGTGGTGCCGCGATCCTGCAGCATCGAAAGCCCGAGACCTTCGGTCGCAAGCGTCTGTCCCACCGAGCGGAACGCGGCCACATCCAGGAACCCCACCGGTAGCCCGAGGCCGTTCTCCGACGCCGGCGAGATCAGGATGTCGTAGATCATGGCCGCCGGGTTGGCGTCGCCGTCGATGTTCTCGGCTCCATTGGTCAGGCCCAGGCCGTTGGGGCAGCGGCGGACTACGAAGGAGACGGCCTTGATGTACGGACTCGTCCCCAGGTAGACGCGCCGGAACACGGCGTAGCAGACGCGCCGCCACGCAGGCAGGCTCTCCCCGATCCGGGCCTCGAGGTACGAGTCGGCGGGCTGGGTCGCGGTCCCACGGTAGACGTAGACACTGCCCTGGACTCCGCCCTCGGAGTCCTCGCCGCCGAAGAAGCCAGACGCGTTGATGCTGATCTGGGTGACGTCTGGCGTGTGGGCGTAGCCGGCCGGAGGGCGGCGGTCATCGAACCGGATCTGCAGGACCTCGTCGATTTCGCCGCTGCACAGCACCAGCTGGACGCCGAGGTAGTACTTGTAGCCGGTGGTGAT
>PFVX01000048.1:0-11079 GCA_002790835.1 bacterium CG_4_9_14_3_um_filter_65_15
CCCGGACAGCAGCAGCGGTCATGGAGGACATGCGGCACCTGCACTCGGTGCTGATGTTGCCGGCGGCCCGGACAGCAGCAGCGGTCATGGAGGACATGCGGCACCTGCACTCGGTGCTGATGTTGCCGGCGGGGGCGCGCAAGCCCCGGCGGCGGCTGGAGACTCCATCGAAGACCCAGGAGGAGGTCCTACGGGCCCTGGGTTGGCGGGTGGACAAGGGTGGGGTCTTACAGCGGACAGACGCATAACCGGTTGGGGTTAAATGCGTTGGGGGAAGTCCGCACGATGGACTGCTAAACTCGAGTCCGTCTCGATATCGACAATAGCCTGCTTCCCGTTCTCGAACGACGGCGTGATCTTTGCGACCATGAGATCACCGTTTTCGACGTAGGTGCCGCTTCCGAGCTGGGCCAAGGGCTTTGGCGTGAACTCAGACACGTGAATCCGACCCAACGGAATATGGTCCATTGGGAAGAACGGGATTTCGTCGCCATTCTTCGGAAGGTCGAGACCGCGAGGCTTGCCGGTAAAGTCAAACGACTCGGCGACCGGACCGAGCTTCCAATCGGAAGGAAATTGGAACTGTTCGATCTTCATACCCCGATCCTCTCCAGAATCTCCTTCAATGCCATGTCCGTCTCCTGGCCTCCACCGCTGCCAAGGCTACGGCAGACAGGTCGGCTAAGAATCTTGCTCACGCTTTGCCACCCTCCCGTTTGGAATCTATGGCTTCAGTTGTCCGGGATTTCCGGACAACTGCAGCTTCACCGCCTGCCCCTGACTCCAGCCGTGCCCGTGAAATCTCGATGGCGGCGCGGAGTTTCTGTTGCAGGAGTTCGCAGGATGGCGGTTGGGTCCAGCCAAATTGTGCACTCAGTGCGTGCACAATCTCCTTCCCGTATTGAGCGCGCTGATCTCCAAGGACTACCGTCTGGATGCGCTTGCCGTCCGCGGCAGGTGTCAAGGATTCCTTGACAACTGAGTCTTCAGCTAACTCCCCGTCTTTAAGGATATTTTTGGCGTGAAGGCTGACGTTTTGCTTGGTCGTCTGGAAAAGTTCGGCGATTTCATGCTGGGTGAGCCAGACGGTCTGGCCTCCGATGCGCAGATCGAGCCGGGTGCGCCCGTCGTCGGAAGTGTAAAGAACCAGTTCGCTCATACCCCGATTTTCTCCAAAATCTTCTTCAACACCTTGTTCGTCCCCCGCGCCTCGGTTTCGATGGCTTCCGCCTCTTCGCTGCGCTCTGTAGTCTTCGCGCTAATCATTCAGTGCAAACTCCGGCATAGCGCGCCGCATGAATTCTATGCGCATAACGCCTACGTTGAAATGCGGGCGGTTCTGGCTCGGACCGTGCCCCACACTGACCGTGACAGGATCCAGGAACCCACTGGATCTCTTCGGGCTACCGATAGGACACGCCCGCCCAACACACACGGCCCCCCCGCCGGCGCATTGCAAATGCCTCTAAGCCGGCGGGGGGGTTGTGTGTGTTGGGCGGGCGTGAGCCTACCGGTACCCGAACAGCACCGCGTAGATGATCAGGACGATCAGCGACATCCCGACCGTCAGCGCCGTGAATCCGAAAAACTTCAGCACCTTCACGAAGCCCTCGTCCAGAGGGTCGACCATGAACTCGTCCAGGCGGCCTTCGGCCACGAGCTGTGCGTACTCGCGCTGCCGATCTTCCTTGAACTCCTCCAGGGAAATCCGGCCGGTGAAGATGACCGGGTCCATGGGGAAGCGGTCGGGCCGGAAATGCGTGTTGAAGAAGTGGATCGTGAAGATGAAGCCCGCGGCCAGCAGCGCCTCGTCCGAATGGATGATACCGGCCACGTTGATGAACCACCCCGGGAACAGGTAGGTGAACTTCTCGGGGTACCACAGCACCAGGCCGCTGAAGCCGATCATGGCCACGCCCCAGAACACGGCGAAGTAGTCGAACTTCTCCCAGTAGGTCCAGCGGCCGTAGGCGGGACGCTCACCCCGGCCCACGAACCACTTGAGGGTCCCGGAGGCTTCGACCATGTCACGTTTGTTGAACATCATGCCGTCGGCCCCGAAGATGAACTCCTTCCAGCTCTTGCCGGACGCCTTGCGCCGGGAGAAGAGATCGACCAGGTGACGGCTGAAGTAGAAGAAGGTCAGGAAGGCCCCCATGCGGTGCAGGGTCCCGGCCGACTGGAACCCGCCCAGGGCGTGGGCGATCCACTGGGCCCACGGTTCGTAGGAGAACTTGAGGGTCATGCCGGTGACCGCCAGGGTCAGGAAGCTGACGATGACCATCCCGTGAAGCATGCGCTGCAGACGGTTGAAGCGGCGGAACTGCTTCTCCCCCTTGGCCATTTTCCGCAACTGGCGGCTGTGGCGCAGGGCCTGGAGACTGCGCGGTATCCACAGCAGGGTGTGGATGCCGAACACGATGAATGTTCCCACCAGCAGTGAAGTCATGAACAACCACGTGTAGTGGATGATCGGGTACTTCTTCTTGTCATGGTGGGTAGCGTGGGTCAGATACCCCGCGAACTGCCGGTGGGCGTCCTCGTGGCACTTGGCACAGGTCGCGACCTTGTTCTCGCGAGACAGCGTGGAGCGCGGATCGTCCGGCGGCAGGATGTTGTGCTGACCGTGGCAGTCGTGGCACTCCGCCGTCCCGGTGTAGCCCAGGGCATAGACCTTCCCGTGGTAGGTCTCGAAGTAGGTCTCGGTCACGGCCTCGTGACAGATGCCGCACTGGCGGACGATCTTCATCTGGAAGGCCGCGGCGTCGGTGCGGGCGATCTCGTGACTGGTATGACAGTCGTTGCACATGGGCAGGTTGTGCCCCTCCTTGGCCTGACCCGTGAAGTGGATGCTGCCGCGGAAGGTGCGGTCGATGCCCTGGTGGCACTTCCCGCAGGTATCGGCCACGTGGGACCGGTTGACCGAACTGTCGGCATTCTTGTGCGGCAGGATGTGGTGGGTCGTGTGGCAATCCACGCAGGTCGCGGTGACCACCAGCCCGCTCTTCTGCAGGGCCAGCCCGTGCACACTCTGCTGGTAGTTCTCGACCATGCTCGATTCGGTTCCCTGGTAGCGCTTGTCCGCGATGCCCCCTTCGGCGTGGCACTTGCCGCACAGGTCGGGAATGTTGCGCACGTGGGTGGGCGAATCCTGGTCGCTGTGGCGCTTGATTCCGTGGGAGCCGTGGCAGACCAGGCAGGCCGGCGCGTCCGGGTCGCCCTGGTCTTCCAGCTTGCCGTGAATGCTCTGCTTGTAGATTTCGACCACGTCGGCGTGGCAGATGGAACAGTCCACCCGGGGCGGAACGGTATCGCAGGGGCGGGCGTGATCGACCGATGCCCCTGTATGGCACTGGTTGCAGCGCACGTTCTGGTGCGCCGAGCCGTGCAGGAGATCCGGGTCGACGGTCATGCTGCGGCCGGCGTTCTCCGGCAGGACGCCCGCAAGATTCGGGGTGCCGTGGCACACCATGCAGTCCTGGTCCGACATGCCTTTGTCGTAGTAGACGCGCCGCACCTCATGCGGCTGATGACACTCGATGCAGACCGGAACCTTGTTCGGTTCCTTTTCCCACAGCGAACCCTCGATGACCTTCCTGTGCACCTTCTCGATCAACCCGTGGCACTGCTCGCAGGTCGCCACGATGTTGCCCTTGAAGATGGAGCTTTCCGGGTCGGTGTGGTCGCGCACGTTGTGGGCCGTGTGGCAGTCGGAGCAAACGGCCGTCTTGGTCAGACCGCGCACGTAGAGTCCCTCACCGTGGATGCTGAGAGAGTAGTGGGTCAGAATGCTGTCCTGGTTGACGGGCACGAAATCGCTGACCGGGGTGCCTTCCTTGTGGCAGCGGCCGCAGGTGAAGGGGATGTTGAACTTGTTCACCTTGGAGGAAAGGTCGCTCGGTGGCGTGATGTCGTGCGCTCCGTGGCAGGACCAGCATCGGGGCGCCAGGGGGTTTCCCGCGGCCACGGCCCGGCCGTGCAGGCTGGCGGCATAGATGTCGGCCACGTCGTCGTGGCACATGGCGCAATCCACATCCTCGAGTTCATCCGGATGTGGGAAATCCTCGAATCCTTCCAGATCCTGGTGGCAGTCCACGCAGGTCAAGTCCTGCCGCCCGTGGACCGAGTGTTGAAACACGTCCAAGTTGACGTACAGCGACACGACAACATCGCCGACATTCTTGGTCATTTCCTCGTCTTCATGGCAATCCAGGCAATCCTGGATTTCCTGGGCGTAACCGACCGGAGGCAGCGCCATGGCCACGGCGACCAGCCAGAGTCCGAACCAGAAGCTTCCGTCGGCGAGGACCGATGTCCTGAGTTTCAACATGGATCAAACAACTCCGGGGAGAAAGACCGAGGGCATGAGGGGGCAATTCCCACTCAACCGGTGTCACATCCCAACAATGATTGGCCTCCCCCAGCAGGAGGTCAAATGCGTTGTAGTTCTTGGACGACAGGGGATTAGAAGCCCGGCGGGGCTCGTGGATTCCAGGGAATTACCCCTGAATTTCATCCGAATTTAAGCATCAACAATCTAAGTAGTTATCTATCTAATATAATTGTTAACATCCGTTACTGATTTCACTTTCAACAAGCCCGCTCCCTTCCCCTTTCTCCCGGGAGCGGCCCGGCTCCCTTCCGGGAAGGGTCACCGATCAGGCGGAATGGGGCTCCTGCCCATGCCCCGCGCGTGCTCCACTTCCCTGCCCGTCATCTGTCGGAACGCGCCTGGTTTGAGGTCGCCCAGCTCGACGTCGCCGATTCGCACCCGCTGCAGGGACATGACCTTGTGATGGAGGGTGCCGAACACCCGGCGGATGTGTCGGGCCTTGCCCTCTCCCAGGACGATGATCAGGTCCGTGGTCTTCTTTTCTGCGGCCACGAGGGTCACCCTCAGGGGCTTGAACAGACCCAGCTTGGGCAGCATGACGCCGGCGGTCAGGACGTCCAGCTGATCCTCCACGAGATTTCCCGCCAGCTGGATCCTGTATTCCTGCTCCAGGTGGGGGTTGCCCGTCAGCAGGCGGCACCAGGCGCGATCGTTGGAGGCCAACATCAACCCGCTGGTGCGGTAGTCGAGACGCCCCACCAAGGCCAAACCGGGTACGTCCCGGGGCAGGTAGGAACCCACCAACCGGCGTCCCTGGCGCTCCCCCGGCGTCGAGACGACTCCGACGGGTTTGTGGAACAGAAAGTAGCGCGGTATCTGGTGCACCAGGGGGTTGCCGTCCAGCATGATGGTGCTTTCGGGTCCCACCATCGACCCCGGATCCATGACGACCTGGCCATCCACCCTCACCCGTCCCTCCAGGACGAATTGATCCGCCTGTTTCCGTGTCCCGTAGCCGGCCTTCATGAGAGCCCGGGCCACGCCCAACGGCCGCAAGGGGTGAAATAGTCGCCGCCCGCCTTCGGTCTGGCTGTCCGGTCCGGTATTGCGATCAGACACAGTAAGCTCCGTCCCTTTTCATTTCAGGCCAACCAGATTGCCATGGCGGCAGCATACGCGACCAGCAGCGACACTCCAGCCCAGCGGCCGCAGCGACCGCCGCGGGACATCGCCAGGCCCATGCCCAGAATCGTCATGGCGACAAGGGTGATCAATTGAACCTGGTATCCCGGCAAATCGACTCCCAGCAGGGGAATAACCGTCCGTCCGGAATCGGCCTGCAAGGGCCGGACCAGACCGACCGGACCCGCCACCCCCAGGAGATTGAAGATATTGGATCCGAAGATATTGCCCAGGGCCAGATCTCCTTCGTGCCGCACCGAAGCCATGACCGTGGTCGCCAGTTCGGGTAAGCTCGTGCCCACCGCCACCATGGTCAAGCCGATCACCGCTTCGGAAACTCCCAGGGTTTGGGCCAGCGAAACCGCCGAATCGGTGATGAGCTTTCCGCCCAGGGCCAGACCGGCAATGCCGACCAGAGTCAAGGAGAACCCCGTGACGAGCACTCGGGAGCGCTGGCCCACCGGCTCCTGTCCGGGAATCGGCTCCGGGACCGCGGGGACGACGTAGGCGCGTTTCGTCCTCAGGGTCGCCAGCATGAACGCTGCGAAACCCACAGTCAGCAGGCCCGCGTCCAGGCGGGATATCACCCCGTTCCAGGCCAGGACCGTGAACAGCAGGGTCCCCACGCCCATCAGGGGAATTTCCCGTCGGGTCAGTTCCCTTTCCACATGCACCGGTCTGAGCAGGCTCGCCAGCGCCAGGATCAATCCCAGATTGGCCACGTTGGAGCCCACCACGTTGCCCAGCACCAGGGACGTGTTTCCACCTAGAGCCCCGACCAGGGATACGAAGAATTCCGGGGCTGAGGTTCCGAACGCCACCACGGTCAGTCCCACCACGACCGAAGGGATGCCCAGGACGCGCGCGACCTTGACTCCGCCTTCGACCAGGGCGAAGGCCCCGACCACCAGGACCCCCAAGCCGGCCAGGAAGATGGCAGGTGTCACCAGACTCACCCGCACGCCTCCTCGACCAGGGCGACGGCCCGCACCGGAGAGGCCTCGGTTCCCGACAGTTTCAAGGGCAGGGCCAGGAAGGTGAACGGGCTCGCGGGAACGCCCGCCAGCCCGGCCAGATTCTCGATGTTGATCAGGCCCGCAGCGGCGCAGATGTCGTGGGCGATTCGTCCGTCGTAGGCGTCGAGACTCGGTGTATCCAGCCCGATCCCCTTGAGGCCGGCTGCGGCCAGGGCGCGGGCCAGACCCTCTCCCAGATAGGGCCACTCCTGGTAATAGCGGTCGCTGCCCCAATGGCGGGCCCAACCGGTATCCAGAAGCACGAAATCGGCTGGCTCCAAATCCAGTCCGGCCAGGATTGCGGCCCCCAGGGGACCGGGCGGGGTATCCGAGGGCAGATGCACGCACCGGGCGCGTCCGACACAGCGGGTCGGGTCAAGGGCATCGAGCCCCGCTTCTCCCGCCTTGAAATGCAAGGGCGCGTCGATGTGGGTCCCCACATGGCAGCCGAGTTCAAGGGCGCTGGACATGTGGGTTCCCTGGCCGTGCTCGCTTCGCCGGTGGATGCGCAGCGGTTGCCGGTCTCCCGGCCACTGGGACATGCCTTCGACGATGGTGTGCGACAGATCGATGATCCGCAACGGAGATCTCCTTGACCACGGGGGTTGAACGGATCGGGGCCTAAACCCGGGCCGATAGCTTAATTCACGGGGTGCCCGCTGTCATGGACGGTTTTTCCCCTTGGCCGTCCGGGTCGCCGTCGTGCTTGCCTGCGCCGCGGAAATCGGCGACAATCCGGCCATGTTGCCATCCCGATTCATGACCGCCGGCAAGGCGACCATCGCGTTCTGGGCCTTGCTGATGCTGGGCCTGATCTGCGTCGGCTGCCAGGACCGCATCGATCCTCCCCCGGAGGTCGTCGCGGTCGGCGCTCCCCGGATCACTCACTCCCAGGTATCCCGGGACCTGAAGGAGATCAGCGCCGAACGCATCCTGCGCATGGTGACCAGTTACAATTCCAGCGGCTATTTCATCCACAAGGGCGGCCAAGCCGGTTTCGATTTCGAACTCTTGGCCGCCTACGCCCGCTCCCTGGGACTCACCCTCCAGGTCGTGGTCCCGGAACCCGGCGAGGATCTCGTTTCTCTCCTCAATGCCGGCAAAGGCGACGTGGTCGCCGGCGGGCTCCTGCAGAACTCGGCCCTGGAGAAGTGGGCCGCCCCCACCCGGCCCGTGAATTTCGTGCGCAAGGTCGTGGTCACCCGCAACGACCGGGAGCGGGCCGACGGTCTGGCCGGGTTGGCCGGGCTGAACGTCGTGTTGCCCCAGGGTGACTCGTTCCTGCCGCGACTGGCCGCCCTGAAGGACGATTCCTCGCTCCACTTCTTCATCACCCAGGCGCCCGCCGAGCTGCGATCCGAAGACCTCCTGGTCCGGCTCAGCGCTGGAAAATACGATGCGGTCGTGGTGGACGACGGGGTCGCCCAGGCCGCCACGGTCTACTTGCAGGGGCTGGAAATCCAGCCCTTGCCGACCGACCGCATTCCGGCGGTGTGGTTGGTGCGACACGACAGCCCCGAGCTGAGGGCCTCATTGAACACCTTCCTGCGCAAGCACATCCGCATCGGCGCGGACGGCAACCTGAGGCGCAGTCAGATGTACGGGGTCATCTACGACCGTTATTTCGAGGACCCCGCGTCCATCCGTCGCCTGCGCGAGCCGCAGTACCGACCGGAACTGAGCGGAAGGCTATCCAACTTCGACGACCTGATCCACGCCGCAGCCGGCCCCCTGGGGTTGGACTGGCGCATGGTCGCCTCCCTGATCTACCAGGAATCGCGCTTCCTCCCCTCCGCGCACAGCGAGTCCGGAGCCCGGGGCCTGATGCAGGTGCTGCCCAGCGTGGCGGGCGTCCAGGCCGATTCCCTTTCCCAGGCCCGGACCAACATCAACGCGGGCCTTACCCTGTTGAACGCCATCTACCAGCGGTACGACTACCTCGATTCCCTGGACCGATGGCGTTTCACCCTGGCGGAATACCACGCCGGATACGGCCACGTCACCGACGCCCGACGCATCGCCATGGACCTGGGCCGCGATCCCGACCGCTGGCGCGGCAGTCTGGCGGAGACCCTGCCCCTGTTGATGCAGCGCAAGTATTACGAGGAGACCCGCTACGGGTACTATCGGGGCGGGGAAACGGTCACCTACGTCGAGGAAATCCTCAACCGCTACCGGATGTACCGTCGCCTGGTCTCGCGCAACGGCCCTGCTCCTTCTGAACACGCCTGGCCTGATTCGACCCGCTAGTCGGCGGCTTCAGCCTGGAGTTCATCCAGCAGATCGCGGGCGCGGCGCACGTGCGGGATGACGATGGAACCGCCCACGATCAGCCCCACGTCGAAGATCTCCAGGATCTCCGGTTCGGTGACCCCCAGCTCGAAGCAGCGGATGGTGTGGTAGGCGATGCAATCGTCGCAGCGCAGGACCAGGGACGCGGCCAGCCCGGCCATTTCCTTGGTGACCGCAGGCAACGCGCCGTCCTTGTAGCAGCCGGTATCCAGGTTGAAGAA
Organism: bacterium CG_4_9_14_3_um_filter_65_15; assembly: GCA_002790835.1. GTDB lineage: Bacteria > Krumholzibacteriota > Krumholzibacteriia > LZORAL124-64-63 > LZORAL124-64-63 > JAHJTW01. The sequence continues at coordinate 9,045 of PFVX01000048.1, forward strand.
GCGCTTGGTCGTCATGGTCGCCGTTTCCAGCACGCGCTTGTTCTGGCGCTCGCGTTCTTGGCGGAATGATTCCAGTCGGCCGCTCATACTCGTCCTTTCGGCGTCATCGGCTGTTGGCGGTGATGGGGGTGTGTGCTAGCGTTCCGACCATACCACGTATCGGATGGAGATGCCTTGCTATTGTCCCGGACGCACCCCCGCAGCCTGCTCGGCCTGTTGGCCGTCATCACCCTCGGCGCCCTGGGGGGAACCGGGTCCGCACTCGCGACCACGGCGCGGGTCGCCGCCCTGGGTTCCCGGTCCGATTTCTTCACCGACGAGACCGAAACCCGGCGCTGGTACGCCGGCGTCGCCGACTACGGTTCCCTGCTGGGCGTGACCTCCGGACGCTTCAACCCGGACGCCGGATATCACGACAGCCACGGGGCGCTGGTTTCGGGACCGGCACTCCGCCTGCACGTCGACCTGGATCGCCCCGGCCGCTGGGGGACCGTGGGCTTGGCGGCCTCCGCCCGGTTTGCGGACGACGGCCCGGGCAGCCTTTACCAACGAGACCTGGATGGCGCCCTGGCGGCATCCTACGCCCGCACGTTCGGCCACCTGACCGCCGCGCTTGCCTACGGGCAGGCCTCGGACACCCCCGCGCCCTTCGCCACCGGCGAAGGGATTCCGGGCGGCTCCTGGTCGATCACCCGACGCCGGCTGGGTGGTGGCCTGCGCGCGGATCTGGGCACCCGAGCCGTCCTGGACATGGCAGCCGAACTGCGGGGCATCCACCAGCGTCCCACCGCCGACCTCTCGATCCCGGGACCGGCTGATCCCGACTCCTGGGGTGGTTTCGGTCTGCGCAGCCGCACCTTCATCGACCTGGGCCACGACCTGATCCTGGTGCCCCTGGTGGAATTCATCCATGAGGATTTGTCTCTGGTCGGGGATTTCGGCCAGGGCGCTGCGCTCGCGAAAATCGATCGTGACCTGGGCCACCTCGGGCTGGGCCTGAACTCCTTCATGGGCCCGGACCGGATGGTCGTGCTGTCGGTCGAGTGGCTGACGGGCACGGACAACGCCCGCTCGGGCCCGCCAGCCGACAGCCCCGGCGGTCAGCTCATCGATCAGGCCACCGTGGCGCGCCTGGCAGGCGAGGAGCGCCTGAGCCCCTTGTTATCCGCTCGCGCGTCCGCAGGATGGCAGTCCGTCGGCTACGACACACCCCTCGGCAACAGGACCGAGGACCAGGCAAACCTGTCCGCAGGCCTTTCTGTGGCCGCCTTGCGCACGGCCCTGGATGTGGCGGTGAGCAACCGGCCGCCGGTCACCCTGACCAGCTTGGCGTTGGTTAACCGGGATGCGAAGGCGTCGACCTGGGTGACCGTCTCGGTCCGCATCGGGTTCGCACCTTGAGCGCCCCCCCCCTGATCTTTTCCGGTCCGGTGCAATACGCCGCCACGTGTCTGGTCCTGGTGGTGGCCCAGATGGTCTACGTCATGTTCGGTTTCGGGGCCGGCCTCATCGCCGTGGGCAGCCTCGCGCTGCTCTTCCCCGACATGCAGGACGTGGTGGTCCTGCTCCTGCTGGTCAATCTTCCCGCCGAACTGTGGGTCGTCTGGCGCTCGCGCGACGAAATCCGCTGGCGACCGATCCTGGGGCTGGGGGTCGGTATCGCGGTGGGAATCCCGCTGGGGACCTGGTTCCTGAAAACCGGCGACACCACGCTGATCCTGAAGTTTCTGGGGGGATTCCTGGTGGCGGTCGGCCTGGTCTTCCTGATCCTGCCTGCGGGGGGCCGGCGCCATCCCCATCCGGCGACCGCTCCACCCACCGGCATGCTGTCCGGAGTGCTGACCGGTTTGTTCGGCACCGGTGGACCGCCGCTGATCATCTGGTACCACCTGAGCGCCGGGACCAAGGCCGCCTTCCGCGGCAACCTGATGACCATCTTCCTGATGATGACCTTTGTGCGGGTGCCCAGCTATGTCGTCGGAGGTCTGGTCACGGTTCCCCGGCTGTGGTCGTCCCTGGCGGTCATGCCGGCGGT
>PFVX01000048.1:11147-22649 GCA_002790835.1 bacterium CG_4_9_14_3_um_filter_65_15
ACCGCCTGCACCTGAACATCAGTGAAAAGCGGTTCCGCACCCTGGTCAGCGCCCTGCTCGTCCTGTTGGGGCTTTTGCAGGTCATGGGCCGCTGAACCGGTAGCCCAACCCCAGACGCAAGCTGTCGATTCGGTTGCCGGCCGCCGGCAGCGGATTGTCTCCCACAGGATCGGCTGCTTTGGTGGGGAGATCCCCTTGAAGCAACAGCTGGTCCTTGGTGCCGACGTCGAAACGGAAATCCAGCATCCAGGGACCGTACGCAAGGCTCACCCCCATCACCAGCGCCAGGTCGATGTCCTCATAACTGTAATCCTGTGCCGGCGTTCCGAAGGGAGTGTCCCACGTTTCGGCCAGTTTCAGGGCGATGGCCGCGCCACCGAACACCGTGGCCCTCGCCGGCCCCAGATCTGCGCCGATCCCAGGGGTCACGGCCGCCTCGAGGGTGTGCAGGGTGACTTCGGCCGGCCCCACCAGGAATCCCGTCAGCGGATGGGAAAAGACCAGGATCACGCTGCCAACCTTCTGTGCGTAGGCCAGAGAATAGCCGATGTCGACCGGTCCGATGCCGAGAGGCCGCCGGCCTTCAACCCCGGCCCACAAGCCGTCGCCATCCCGAACCAGCCCGGTGTCGCTTTGGATCCATCCAGCCTGGGCCCACCAAGAATCTGCCTGCGCGGAACCAGGGGCCGAGATCAGGGAAACAGCACCGGCCAACACGGCCACGAAAACCAGAAGCGACAGTCGGAAATCCTTCGGCATGGAGTGATCCTCCCTCGGGTCAGGGTTTGGTGGCCGCCAGAATCAGGATGATCATGACCAGCCCCAGCATATGTTTGATGATCATGGCCAGCAGCTTGCCGGTGAACACGTGGGCCCCCAGGCGCAAGCTGGGCTGGAGGACTTTCAGCCGCCGGTATTCGCCCCAGACTGCGCCGGCGAAGGCGCCCAGGAAACTGCCGAGCACCGCCCCCACCAGGGGCAGCGCAGCCTGCCCCATGACGGCGCCCGCCAGGCCCCCGACGAAGGCCCAGGTGATGGCCCGGCCGGTGGCTCCCTTGCTCACGGGATAAAAGGTCCCCACCAGGAATTCCAGCCCTTCGCCCGCCAAAGCCAGACCCGCCAGGACCAGCAGCAGCTTCCAGCCGACGGGATCGAACCCCGTGACCAGCCCGTACATCAGGGCCAGGCCGAGGATGATGAAATTTCCACCCAGGCCCAGATAGACCAGCAGCGATACGGCCAGCAACAGCAGCGACCAGCCGACAAAACCGATCCAGCGACCGATGTCCGCCAAAAGTTCCCAGCTCAAGGGGACGCTCCGAAGGTCATTTCACCGGCTTCGACCGCGAACGGCAGTTTGTTGTCCGCCGGTGGCAAGGTGCAGTTGAACCGATCCGGATTGTAGTCGCACAGGGGGTTGTAGGCGAAGTTGAAATCCAGGTCGATCATCCCGTCGGCGTCTGGCTCCAGATCCAGATAACGCCCGCCGCCATAGGTTTCGTGGCCGGAGGTGGCGTCGAAGAAGGGAAGCCAGAGATAGTCGCCGTCCCGAGTGTCCACCGGTCCGTACACCTTGAGTTCGAAGTCCTGGTCATTGTGACGAAACCGCACCTTTCCCCGCGTGCGGTAGGGCACTTGTTGCCCTTTGCGCTTGGTCAAAAGGACCGTATCAGCGGACGCGGCATCGAGAAGGGGCGTGCGAAAGCGCAGTTCGGGAGCCGGATAGTAGTAGTTCAGCCCGGCGAATCCCTCGATGGCGTCCTGCGGAAGAGGGGTCAGGGCAGGGTTCTCGAATTCCTCGTTCTTGGCGATGCGCATCTCGACCAGGGCGATTTCCCAGGTCTCATGCTCCTGAGGACTCATGGCGACCGGATCCGGAGCCGGAGAGCGTGATTCCCGGCCCTGGCAACCGGCCAACAGCAGCAGGATGCTGCCCAGGGCAATGGGAATGGCCGTGGTGCTGAAGCTTCGCGTGGGCATGGACAGGGCATCCTCTCCTGGTCGGCGTCCGGGGAAGCGCCACCAGTGGCTGGAGTTCAGGTTTCCTTCAACCGCATGATTGTATAACATAAAGGCCAGTTGGAAGAACCCGGATTGTTGACCCGCCAAGGGAGTTGACCTTTTTCATGACCACGCTCTCCCGCGCCGACGAGACCTCCCGTCCCTCGGAACTCTGGTTCCAGATCTTTCTGGTCCTCGCCGCCTTTCTGGGACGACTCTCGGCTTTGGGCTCCTGGTGGACCCTGGATGACTGGGGACAGCTCGGTCGCCCCGCCAACCTGCTGCCCGCAGCGGCGGGCTGGCCGGCCCGGATCCTCAGCCAGCACTGGTGGTGGAGCCTGAACTGGCCGCTGTGGGGCCTGAACCCCTATCCCCAGGCCGTGGCCCGGATGCTCGTTCACGCCGCCGCGGCCTGGCTGGTGGCGAGAATCGGCCGCAAGTGCGGCCTGCCCCCTGCCGGTTGGTTCGCCGCCGGCTTGGTTTTCGCGGCGACTCCCCTCGCATTCACACCGCTGTACTGGGCCTCGGGGATCCAGGAGCTGCTGGCCGGATTCCTGGCCCTGTTGGCCGTGGAACGTTGGCTCGAGGGCACGCGCGGGGCCATGCTTGTCGCAGTGGGCGCAGCCGTATTGTCTTTCCTGGCCAAGGAGTCAGGGTTGGGTCTGCCCCTTCTGCTGCTGGCCAACTTGTGGTGGGGAGCGCGGATCCCGGCGAAGGATCGGTCCTTCGCCTTGACCCTCGTCGCCTTGATGCTGGTGGTCGCGGTGACCGAAGCCGCCCTGGTGGCCACCCACTTCGCCACCGGCCCCACCGATCCGTACGCCCTGGGCGGCCCCGGAACCATTCTCACCAACCTGGGAACCTTCGGCTGGTGGCTCCTCTCGCCGGGCCCGTTGCTGGCCGCCCGTGTTTCCTGGATCATGAGCGCCGCCGGGGTGGCCTTTTTCCTGCTGTGGGGGCTGTGGGCCGGTTTTCGCATGCCGGCCGGGTTTCCCCTGCCCGCCTCCTCCCTGCTGGCGACCTTGCTGGTCATCGCGCCCGCCCTGGCCCTGCGGACCCAGATCCACCCCTATCTGGCCTACCTGGCGGTCGCGCCCTTGAGTTTGGTTTTCGCATCCCTGGTCCCCTGGCACAGGATCGACCGGGGACGCTGGATCCTGCTGCTGGCCTTGCCCGCGGCCCTGTGGCCGGTGGTGAGCATGCGGGTCCGCCTGGAAAGCCGCAACCCCCTCGGCCTTCCGGCCGACCCGGTGGTGCGGGCAACCAGCCTGTCCTGGTCGGCCACCCGGATGATCCGCACAGCCACCCGCAACAACCGGGCAGCGGGCCTCGATGCCACCGCGGGGCTGGTCCTGTATCAGCAGCCCGGCGGAACCAAAGATACGGCCGACGCCGACCGGTTCGGCCCCCAGTGGGTCGCCGATAGTGAACTGTACGAGGCCTGCGGGGGGACCATCGGCCCGCTCCTGGCCACCTCCGGCGATGTGCCCATCGTGTGGCGCAGTGCTCTGACCGGCAGCCCGGCGGGCGACCTGGTGTTGGCCGCCGACGCCACCGGTTTCAAGGTCTGGGGCCCGGTTTCCAACGCCGTGTACTACGCCGCGGTGACGGACGTGGCCCTCGGGCAGTTCGAACGGGCTCGCCGGCACCTGATGACCGCAGCGGCGTCGAACCCCGCAACCACGCAATTCATCTCCGACGAGGGGCAAATGATCGTCCCCGTTCAGCTTGCGCTGAAAAACCTGAAACCTTTTGTCGACTGGACCGTCCGCAGTATCGGCCACGGCAGCTCGGCGAGCGAGGTGGGCGGAATCCAGGATATGTTCCTCCACGTCATGAGCAGCTGCACCGGCAAATCCCTGGACGAATTGATGGCCGGCAGTACGGTTTTGATTCCCGGAACCGCCGCGCCACCGCCTGCGGCCAAGGAGAAATGAGATCATGGACCAAGTGCAGCATATCATGGCCCTGAGCACCGGGCCCTGGACCCTGGGGCAACTCCTGCTTTCCCTGGCCTTTCTGACTGCGGGATTCATTCTGCGCCAGATTCTCAACGGGTACCTGCACGGGCGCCTGCAATCCCTGGCCGCCCGCAGCGAGACCGAGGCCGACGACCAGGCCGTGGCGGCCCTCGTCAACCCGCTCGGCCTTTTGCTGCCCATCGCCGGGTTCTACCTGGCCCTGCGCGTGCTTTTGATCATCGAGCCGGCATGGCTGGTCCACTTCGACCTCGCCTTCCGCATCGGAGTCATCCTGGTCGTGGGATGGACCGCCTTCAAGCTGGTGGACGCGGCCGCGGTGCTGTTGAGCGAGTTGGCCGGCCGCACCGACTCCCGTCTCGACGACCAGGTGGTCCCCTTGATGCGCAAGACCTTCAAGGTCTTCCTGGGCATGCTGGCCTTCATCCTGGTGGCCCAGAACCTCGGCTACTCCGTTTCGGGTCTGCTGGCCGGCCTGGGCATCGGCGGTCTGGCGGTGGCCATGGCAGCCAAGGACACCCTCGCCAATTTTTTCGGGTCCCTCATGATCCTCATCGACCAGCCCTTCCACCGCGGCGACTGGGTGACCTTCCCCGGCGGCGACGGCGTGATCGAGGAAATCGGACTGCGCTCCACGCGCATCCGCACCTTCGCCAAGACCGTGGTCTCGATTCCGAACCAGGCTCTGGCCAACGCCACGGTGGAGAACCACAGCCTGATGCCTAAGCGTCGCATCAAATTTACCCTCGGGGTGACCTACGGGTCCACCGTCGACCAGGTCCGTGAACTGGTGCAAAAGATTGAGACCTATCTGCAGTCCCACCCCGGCATCGACCAGGAATTCATGCTCGTCAAGTTCACCGAGTTCGGTCCCAGCAGTCTGGACATTTTCGTCTACTGCTTCACCGCCAGCACCGCCTGGACCGAACACCTCGCCGTCAAACAGGAGGTCAACCTGACCCTCATGCAGATGGTGCAGGACATGGGCATGAGCATCGCATTCCCCACCCGAACCGTTCACCTGGTGAGCGAAAGCCCGGAGGCAGCCCATGAGCCTGACCCGTCGTGATTTCCTGAAGACCGCCCTGGCGGGGGCGGGCCGGACGTCCCCACCGAGACCATCGACGTGCGGGATCTGGCGGAGTTCATCATCCACTGCGCCGAGCGAGGCACGTGCGGCACCTTCAACGCCAACTCCCCCCCGCGGGAAATGACCATCGGGGAGATGCTCGACACCTGCCGGCGGGTCTCCTGCTCGGACGCCCGGTTCACCTGGGTGTCGGCCCCGTGGCTCGCCGAGCAAGAGGTGGAGGCCTGGGCTGACATGCCCGTGTGGGTCCCCTGGAGGGGGATGACGCCGGCCATCCTTTCGTGAAGGTCGACCGGGCCCTGGCAGTCGGCCTGAGGTTCCCTCCGCTCTCCGAGACGGTACGCGATACCCTGGACTGGTGGGCGACCCTGAGCGAGGAGGACCGCGCCCGGTTCGGGCGTATGGGTCTGGCGCCCGAACGCGAAACGGAACTCCTTGCGGCCTGGCACAAAGAGAACGGATAGCCCCCCTGACGGACACGGTCACCCCTTGACCCGCACGCAAAGGACAGCGGCCCGGAACTTCCTGTTCCGGGCCACTTCGCATTCCGGCCCCTTCCGCCATCCATGGCTCCCGGGGCCTCCATGACGCCTTAGCGTCCGGGTCAACGTGTGACCGTGTCCTACAAGGGGCGCGTCGCCTTCTTGAGCCAAACCTTGTGGTCCTTGTCCAGACGGGGGGCAAGTTCCCGATAAACACGGGCATGATAGGCGTTGAGCCATTCGATCTGGTCGCGGCTCATGAGCTTCTTGTCGATGAGCCTGCGGGCGATAGGGCACAGGGTCACCTCGCTGAAGGTGTACCAGGTCTTGCCCGACTTGCTCAGCTTCTCGTTCTTGATCACGAAAGCCAGGTTCTCGATCCGAATGCCGAAGCGGCCCGCCTCGTAGTGGCCCGGCTCGATGGACAGGAGGTTGCCTTCGCGCAGGGGGGGTGTGACGATGTTCTTCAGGCTGTGCGGTCCCTCGTGCACGCCCAGGTACTGCCCCACTCCGTGCCCCGTGCCGTGGGCATAGTCCTCGCCGATCATCCACAGGGCCCGGCGCGCGAACATCTCCTGCCGCTGACCCGTGGTCCCGGCGGGGAAGGGAGTGATGGTGCAGTCGATGGTCCCCATCAACACCCGGGTGAAGCACTCGATCTGGCGCCCCGTCGGCTTGCCCAGAGACACGGTGCGTGTGATGTCCGTGGTGCCCTCGGGGTACTGTCCTCCGCTGTCGATGAGGTAGATGCCGCGCGGCTTGAGCTTGGCGTTCGTCTCCGGCGTGGCGCTGTAGTGGATGACGGCCCCGTTGGCCCCGTAGCCGCTGATGGTGTCGAAACTCAGGTCCATGAAGTTCTCGCCTTCGGCCCGGAAGGCGCGCAACTGATCGGCGGCGCTGATCTCGGTGATCCCGCCCTTGGGCACGGCCTTTTCCAGCCAGCGCAGGAACTTGACCATGGCCACCCCGTCCCGGCGATGGGCCTCGGCGATGCCGGCAATCTGAACCGGGTTCTTCATCGCCTTCATGGCGGTGACCGGCGAAGGGGCCAGGTGCAGCGCGGCCCGGCCCAGGCTGTCCTGGACGCGGCGACTTGTGGCTACAGGATCGAGCCACACCCGCATACCCTTACGTCCCCCCAGCGCCTTCAGGTCCTCCCAGATGGCGGTGTAGGGTTTGATCATCGCCTTGCCCTTCAGAGCGCGGGTGACGGCCTTGGTCACCTTGCGGGGATCCACGTAAAGGGTGCAGCCGCGGCCCGTGATCACGACGTAGCTCGTGACCACCGGCGTGAAGAGGATATCCCGGCTGCGGATGTTCAACAGCCAGGCGATCTGGTCCAGGGCGCACAACACATGGGCTGCGGCGCCGGCGTCCTTCATCTCGGCGCGCACGCGCTTCAGCTTGGCCGCAGCAGTTTCCCCGGCATAGCGGGACGAATGCAAGGTGATCGCGTCGAGGCAGGCCTCGGGTCGGTCCTTCCACAACTCGGCCACCAGGTTGCGCGTCAGGAACTTCACCTTGATGCCGCGATCCTGCAAACGCCCTTCGAAATCGGCGGCGACCGACAACGAAACCACGGTCGGATCCATCCCCAGCGTCTGTCCCTGCTTCAGCTGGGAGGCTGCCCAATCAACCATGTCGAGGGTCTCGGGCTCGCCCATCTTCATCAGGGTGATGCCCGAATCCTCCAACTGCATGCCGGCCTGCAGGAAATAGCGCCCGTCGGTCCACAGCCCCGCCTTGCGGGCTCCGACCAGCAATTCACCCGCCGAACCCGTGAACCCGCTGAGCCACGAACGGAATTTCCAGTTCTCGGGCAGGTATTCGCTCTGGTGGGGATCGGCGCTGGGCACGTAGTACATGTCCATGCCGTGCTTCTTCATGAGCTTGCGCAGGGCGGCGACCTTCAGGCGGGTGTTCATGGCGACTCCAATCGGGCTGGTATCTCGGGCCGGCCGCACCCCCTCGGTCGCGGCATCGCAATCATCATCGACAGGAAAGATAAACCCGCCGGACGCCCGCGTCAGCAGGCAATTGGAACTAGGCAAGCGGAGGCAGGGGCTTCTCCAGGATGAGTTCGTCCCGGATGGGGATGCCGTAGTACCCGACCTTGGGCACGCTGGGTTTGAGAAGACGGATCTTCGTCATGCCGCCCAGACGCACCTGGTGGATCCTGAATCCGCGCTTCTGGAAAAAGCGCTGGGCGTCGAGGTTGTCGTTGGTGACGATGCTCCACAACCGCGTGCAACCCGCCTCGCGAGCAATCTCCTCGACCTTCTCCAGCAGGAGGGTGCCCACGCCCATGAACTGGCACAGCGCGTCGATGGTCACGATCTCGCAGGAGGCTTCCTTCATATCGTAGGTGACCAGCCCCACCCGCTCGAAGCCCTCGGTGGCGATGTAGCCCGGCAATTCATGGGGATCATGGACTTCGGAACCGGACACGACGAAATCGCCGCCGAACAGGAGTTCGGTGCGTTCCTTGACCCAGATGCGGTCGTCGTCGGATAGCGGTGTGACACGCATATGCAAATCCCTCATCAGGCGGATGAAGGCCCCCGGTGAATTGGAAACTGATGCTGCGCGCTCGGGCTTCATGGAGCAAAGGTGAACGACGGGACTCGACGATGCAAGGTCGGGATGCAAAAACCGGGACCCGGATATCCGGGTCCCGGCTTGAGTGACGGCAACTTCAGGAGTTACCGATAGAGGGAACGGACCCCGTCAAAGGCGGAGGCGCCACTGGCGGACTTGGCGCAGGTCTCCCCGCCGGACAACAGGTCCATGAGGCCGTTCCCGACGCCGACATCCAACAGGGTGAAGTCCTCCTTGACCACCGCAGGCTGGCCCGTGATGGGAGGAGACTCCGGATCGGACGGCCCCAGCGCGACGTGCACGGACTCCAGCTCAAGCATGAAGAAGTCCAGGGTCGCCATCACCGTATTGGTCGAGGTGGGTACCGGTACGGAATATCCGGTGATGAAGTTGTAGATCCCGGCGGACGCGTTCGTTAGTCCCACGTCGATAGAAGACACGGGGTACGTCGTGCTCACCGAGGTATTGAAGGTGGCACCTCCGGCACGCGTCAGGGTCAGGCTCGCCTCGAATCCACGAACCGAGGGCACTGAAGGATCGCTGTACACGATGTAGGCGGCCACGTGGCTCAGGAAGGCGGCCTCGGCGCAGGACTGGGTCGCATCCGCATCCAGCCAGATGCCAAAGGCCTCGCTGGTCTGCTGCACGTACGTCCCGGCGAAGGTGATCACCTGACTGCTGTTGAGGTTCAAGGTCTCGCCGGCAGGCGTGTCATAACCGGCGACCGCACCCCAGGTGATGGTGTAGCTGCCGGTCAGCTGGCCGAGCAGGGTAACGTCGCCGTTGCCGGTCTGCTGGCCGCCGGGACCGTCCAGGGTCCACGGCGCGTTGATGGCATTGGGCTCCGCGTTGATCACGATGGTTCCGACCGGAACGGGCGTGTAGACACCGTTGAAGGTGATGCTGCCGCCTGCAGCCAGGGTCTGGGTCCCGCCGGCGGGCGTGACATAACCCGCCACCGCTCCCCAGGTCACGGTGTAATCACCAGGAGCCAAGCTGCTGATGGTCAGGTCACCGTTGCCGCTGCTGCTGTAGGCATTGGGCCCGGCCAGGCTCCACGGGGCATTGAGGCCGTTCGGATCCGGGTTCAGGGTGACCGAACCCGGAGTGACGGTGTACACGCCGTTGAACGTGATGGTGGAGCCGGCGGTCAAAGCCAGCGACTCACCGGCCGGGGCGTCGTAACCGGCCACGGTGCCCCAGTTGAGGGTGTACGGGCCGGGAAGAGCGTTGGGAATGGTGGTGTCACCGCTGCCGGTGGTCACCGTGGTGTCCGGACCCACCAGGCTCCAGGGCGCGTTGAGGGCGTTGGGGTCGGGGTTGATCACGATGGTCCCGGTGCCCGGGTTGCCCACCAACTCGACATCCAGCGAAGCGGCGTCGTTGCCGGGGTTGTTGTCGTTGTAGGTGTGCGTGCAGACGATGGTGTAGGTTCCCGGCGGCACGGCCATGGAGAAGGCGGCAGCCGGCACGGTGAAGTTCACGGTCCCTGAGCGCGAGGTGCCGGCAGGCAACCCGGGCAGGGTTCTGCGGACCATTTCAAAACCGTTGTTCTGCACATAGACGTAGACGTCGAACGGAGTGGCCGCCGCATCGGTGCCGAGGTTCGAAACCTGGACGTCCAGGGACAGCACGTCGCCCGGATTCACCGCAGCGGGCCCGGTGAAGCTGGTGATCGCGATATCGGCGTTGTTGCCGCCCTGGGGCGGGAAGGCGAAGCCCAGGGGCTCCAGGTTCCCGTCCGGGTCGTTGGCCACGGCCAACCCGTACGGGGCGCCCTGGGCCACGGCGATGTCGATCACGGCCTGGCGGGCGGCGGAGACGCCGGCCGCGTCGATCGGACGACCGTTCTGGGCGATGTACAGGCCGAACAGGCCGGCCGCATGCGGGCTGGCCATGCTGGTGCCGCTGGCGCTGGCATATCCGCCGTTGGGAACGGTCGAAACGATGTCCACGCCGGGCAGGGTCATGTCGATGGCCAGGCCGGGCGAGGTAACGGGATTGCCGGCGTACACGCTGGCGGAGAAGTTGCTGAACGAGGCGAAGGAATCGTCGGCGCCGTCGCTGGTGATGCCGCCGGTACCGCCGGCCTTGCCGTCGGAATCGCCGTAGGCGCTGATGGTCGCCACTTCAGGGAAGCAGGCGGGAACGACGTCGTCGCTCGTGCCGAGGGTGCCGTCGGCGCCGTACACGTCGCGGCTATCGTTACCGGCAGCCACCACCACGATGACGCCGGCGTTAACGCAGTTGGCCACCGCGGTATGGAAGGCGCTGTCCCAGCCCACACCGGACAGGCTCATGTTGACGATCTCGATATCGGCAGCGCGGGCGGTGACCCAGTCGATGCCGGCGATGATGTTGGAGGTGGAACCGAAGCCGAAGGAGTTGAGCACCTTCACGCCCCACAGGCGGGCGCCGGGCGCCACACCGACAACGCCGACGGAATCGTCGATGGCCGCGGCGGTGCCGGACACGTGGGTCCCGTGACCGTTGTCATCCATGAAATTCGGTTCGGGTACGCCGCTGGTGAGCTTGACGCCTCCCACCACGTTCAACTCGGTGCTGTTGTAATCGATACCGGTGTCGATGATGGCGATGTCCACATCGACGCCCGTGGGCACACCGTCGATGTTGGCAATGGGATTCAAATCGGTGTCGATGCGGTCGACGCCCGTGGGCAGGTACTGGGCCGAAACCTTGTACATGCGGTCGGGCACGATTTCCAGGATGTCCGTCTCGGCGCGCAAGCTCTCGATGACGCGTGCGGAAGCATGAACCGGGAAACCCTTGAGGGCGTGCTCATAGACCATCCGCAGCTCGAATCCGTATTTGTCGGCAAGCTTGCGGGCCCGGGCGGGAACGTCGCTGACGTCGCCCTTGAATTGCACGATGAAGTGGTCGGGCACAATCTCACCGGCGGATTTGCTGACCTCAGCCAGATTCTGCTCCGGTGTGTTGGTGTTGACGGCGCTCTGGTCGTCGGAGGTCGGAGCTTCGGCCGGACCGGTGACGTCCTGCGAACATCCCACCGCAAGCAGCAACAGGATGGCCGTCACGGCCAAGGCGAACACGGCTCTGAATTTCATTTTCTCTCCCCTTGTCTAAAAGGATCAGGTCATCGAACCACTGACAGCAACGGTTGGGCGTGCCCCAAAGCGAAAACCGATGCTTATTCTCCATAAAACGGGTTTCCCCCTACTCCGGAAAGGCCGGAGTATACCACAAGACAATCGGCGGGCACAATAGGCCCCCCGAGCGATAATCCGCCGTCTATGTCCGCAGACAACTCCGGCACTCGGATTTCCAGCACGCTTTCCACGCCGGCCTTGCCGGGATGAGCTGAACGACGCCC
>PFVX01000094.1:0-21764 GCA_002790835.1 bacterium CG_4_9_14_3_um_filter_65_15
CGCTGGCCAGCCTCGCTTGAAGTTCGGAAGGTGTTCTCATGCACTGCAGCATACGAACATTAGGGTCTATATGCAATCTTTATTTGTTTACACAGCCTTACCAGGCCACGGGGCTTGACGCGGCGCACGCCGTCCTGAATATTGGCAGTCCTGAAATCGATTAACCATGCTCCGGGGTGCCCGTCGAAAGGACCTGACCATGTCCAGGCATATCGATGTTCTGCTGCTGCTCGCCCTGCCCGCCAGCGGCAAATCCGAAGTCCGCCGCTACCTGGCCAACCTGTCGCCCGAGCAATGCCACGAGCAGTTCGGAATCGGCCAAACGGTGCAGCTGGACGACTTTCCCTACGTCCACATCATGCGGCGCATCAGCGACGAACTGACCGCCCGCGGCCGTGAAGGGTTGTACTTCATCTCCCCGGCCCTCCCCTTCCGCGACCCCATCGACTGGCTGACCCTGATCGAACTGGTCAACGAGGACTACCGGGATCTGATCGCCGGACGCAAACCTGCGCCCGACGCCGTCGCTCCCTGGCTCTTCGAAAGATTGGACACCGCACGAGCCCGCGCAGGGGGTGAACCCGCCCTGAGAACCCTGCCGGCGGACCTGCGCCGGGAAATCGCCGCAGCGCTCGAACCGGACGCCTCCGACCTGCTGGCGGCCAAGGTCGCCGAGGTGCCCGACTCCCTGGAGGGCAAGACCGTGGTCATCGAGTTCGCCCGCGGCGGGGCCGACGGCTCCCCCCTTCCCCTGCCCCGGCCGTTCGGCTACCGGCATAGCCTGGCCCAACTGAGCCCCGAAATCCTGGAGAAAGCCAGCATCCTGTACATGTGGGTCACGCCCGAGGAATCCCGGCGCAAGAACGAGGCGCGCACCGATCCCGATGACCCCGGCAGCATCCTGCATCACGGGGTTCCCCTGGCGGTGATGTACGGGGATTACGGCTGCGACGACATGCAGTGGCTCCTGGACCGCAGCGACCAGCCCAACACGGTGACCATGGAGGGCGACGGCCGCATCTACCACCTGCCGGTGGGTCGTTTCGACAACCGCGTCGACCGCACCACCTTCATCCGCGAGGATCCCGCGCAGTGGTCGGCCGACGACGTGGCCGCCCTGCAGGCCGGTCTGAAGGAAGCGTTTGATCCGCTGGTTGAGGATCGGTAGCTCGTCGCATCCGTGGCGGCGACTCAGAACCAGCGGATCCAGATCCACAACAGGCTGAAGCCAACCAGGAAGACCAGTCCGGCGGTGCAATACGCGACCATCGCGCGGCCCGGCCGCTGGTCCCGTGGCACCGTCGGCAGGAACATGACCCGGAAATTCAGGAGCGCCACCAGAGGGGCGGCCAGGAATGCGGTCACCGTCACGATATCGACGAGGGTCTTCATCGCGCCCAGGAAATAATTGATAACCACCGCGGCCAGGATGATCTGCGCGACCAGGAACAGCGGGTACAGCTTGCGGCGCAGGGTGTCCGATCCACCCCGCCACAGCATGATGCCGCTGCTCAGGGTGCGCGCGTAGCCGTCCAACACGGTCAGAGTGGTCGAGAACATGGTGATGAAGGCGACGAGGGCGATGATGGGCCGGGTCCACCCCCCCAGCGTGCCGGTGTACATGCCGATGAGCTGCTGGCTGAAGGCCAGGCCGGAAGGCGAGAAGTCCGTGCCCGTTCCGTGCATGACCAGGGCCCCGAAACTCACGAACGCCACCGCCAGGACCACGGTCGCCCCGTAGCCGAGGTTGAAATCCAGCAGGGCGCCGGCCCGTTGCGGCAGCGTGGGGTCGTCCCGGTGCTTTTCCAGGATCCACAGCGAGGACCACGCCCCGATGTCCAGGGGCGCCGGCATCCAGCCCATGAGCGCCAGCAGGAAAGTCAGGCCGCCCACGGTCCACAGAGGGGGATTTTGCCAGGACGGATCGCCCACCGGCCCGTGCCGCAAGGCCACCCCCACCGCCACCAGGGTCAGCACCCCGAGCACCAGCACCATGATCTTCATTCCCCGGTCGAGCAGGCCGTAGCGCCCCACGAGCAGGATGACCGTGATCAGGATCAGCAGCCCCAGGCTCAACCAGGTCAGCGAGATGTCGACTCCCAGCAGGGCGCCCGCCAAACCCGCGGTAACGATGGTCACCGCCGCGGTGGTGATGAACGCGCTGACCAGCACGATGACCATGAACAGGTTCAGCGCCCAGGGACCGAGGTGCCGGTAGCCGTGGAGCAGGCTTTCCCCTGCGGCCACGGTGTAACGGTGGGCGAACTGGAAAAAGGGGTACTTGAAGACCAGCACCAGGATCACGGCCCACAGCAGGGAATAACCGTACCCGGCCCCGGCGCGGGTCGACTGCACCAGATGGGAAACGCCGATGGCGGCGCCGGCGAACAGGATGCCCGGGCCCACCGCCCGCAACTTCTCGCGCAGGGTCGGCGCACCGGAGCGGGACTCGGGCGTCATGACGCGTCCTTCCCGTCAGCCGGCGGCAAGGACCGGCCCAGGGTCTCGGCGATCTCGCCGTCCAGAGGAACCGCCTTGCCGCGGGCCAGATCGATCACCGCGAAGGTGATCTGGGCCGACGCCGCCAGTTCCCCGCTCTCGACCAGCACCACGTCCTGCAGGATGACTCCGCCGCGCGGCCCCAGCGACCCTGTGCGCGTGCGGACCTCCAGCACGGCGTTCAACCCCGCCGGCCGACGGTACTTGATGGTTACCTCGGTCACCACGAATCCCAGGCCCCGCGCCTTCCATTCCGCGAGGTCCAGGCCATCCTCGAGGAAACCCCAGCGGGCCTCCTCAAGGAATTCCAGGTAGCGGGCGTTGTTCACGTGCCCGTAGAAATCGCAGTGGTAGCCCCGCACCTTGATCCGCAGGGTGTGCGTCATGATTCGTCAGCCTTTCACAAGCGGAGATGTCGTCGGCCAGGGCAACCGCTGCAGGTCGACGTTGCCGCCCGAGAGGATGATGCCCACGCGCAGTCCCGCCACCTCGTCCCGGTGGTTCAGGAGCGCTGCCAGGCAGACCGCCGAAGACGGCTCGACGATGATCTTCATCCGCTCCCAGATCAGCCGCATGGCCCCGATGATGTCCGGATCCGGCACCGTCCAGATCGCCTCCACTTTCTTCTGGATGACCGCGAAAGTGAGTTCTCCCAAGGATGTCAACAGGCCGTCGGCGATGGTCACCGGGTCAACCGAGGGCAGGATGCGCCCGGTGGCCAGGGACCGCGCCGCATCGTCGGCGCCGGCCGGTTCGGCGGCGATCACCCGGGGCGCCGGCACGGCGCAGCGGCAGACGGTGGCCGTACCGGCGAGCAGGCCGCCCCCGCCCACGGGCGTCATGACCAGGTCCAGGTCCGGGATCTCGGCCAGCAGCTCCAGGGCGGCCGTGCCCTGTCCGGCCATGACCAGCGGATCGTTGTAGGGATGGATGAATTCGGCTCCGGTGCGCCGGACAACCTGCTCCAAGGCGGCTTCCCTGGCCGCCAGGGTCGGCTCGCAGTCGATGATCTCGGCCCCGTACCCCTCCACGGCCGCCCGCTTGACCCGGGGGGCGCTGGTGGGCATGACAACGAAGGCGGGAATCCCGCGCAGCCGCGCCGCCAGCGCCAGGGCCTGGGCGTGGTTGCCGGAGGAATGCGTGGCGACCCCGTGCCGGGCCTCGTTTTCGCTCAGGCTGAACACGGCGTTGGTGGCCCCGCGCATCTTGAAGGCGCCGACCTTCTGGAAGTTCTCGCATTTGAAGAACAGCGGCGCACCGGCCAGTGCATCCAGGGCGGAGCAGGTCAATACGGGGGTGTGATGAATCTTGCCGGCAATCCGGGTGGCCGCCTGCCGGACATCTTCGCTGGTGATCATGGCGCTCTCCGGGTAGGATCCTCGTGTCGCCACCAGCCTACCCCAGCCGGACCGCCGCTCCCACAAAAAACCGCCGCCCCGATCAGGGCGGCGGTGAAGCTTATCGGATGGAGCCGGCTGCTAGTGGTTGCGGGCCAACTCGTCCCAGTTGACGACCACCAGCACCTCACGCAGTTCCTCCAGCCGTTCCGCCATGGTGTCCAGCAGGCTGTCAGCACCCTCCAGGGAGCCGTCCTTGGCCAGCAGTTCCAGGTTCAAGGAGGCTTTGACGAAGGCGTCGGCGCAGAAATTGGAGGCCGCGCCCTTCATGCCGTGGGCGTCGATGGCCACGGCCTGGACATCCCCCGCGGCGATGTTCTCGCGCAACGATCGGATCTGGTCCTCGGCGGTATCCAGGAAGATCCCGACGATCTCACTCAGGAGTTCGGTGTCACCATCCATGTTGTTCATGGCGGTGCCCAGATCGATAACATTATGGGGGGTAATGACTTTCTGGGACATGGGACCCTTCCTTGCCAAACTGGTTCGCGAGAGGGGAACGAGGCCATCGTTCCGCGTTCTGGAACCTCTTCGGCAGAAAAGGGCGCCCATTGAGGAGAATTCGTTCCCGCCATCAATCGGTGGCGGAATTCTTCCGGCTCGGCGCTTTCTTGGCTGGGGCCTTTTTCGTCACCTTTTTCTTGGTCACGGTTTTCTTGGCGGGCGCCTTCTTGGTCACGGCTTTCTTAATGGGCGCCTTCTTGGTCACGGCCTTCTTGGCGGGTGACTTCTTGGTCGTCGTCTTCTTGGCGGGAGCCTTCTTCGTCGTCTTCTTCCTCGACCCGCCCGCAGCCTTTTCCTCCCGGGTTTCCCCGGACTGCGCGGAAGCTTTCTTTTCCTCGGGAGCGGACGCGGCCGGCTCCTGATTGGCGGCCGACTGCGAGGCCCCGGCGCCATCCGACCCCTTGGCGTCGGCGGGAGCCTGATCGGTGCGGCCACGCCGGCCGCTGCGATCGGAGGAACGCCGGCGACGGCGCGAGGAGCGGCTCGTACCTCCGGTAACGGCCGGTTCGCCGGCTCCGGAAGAAGCCACCCCCACCGGCGTCGGTTTGGCGGGAGCCGCGCCGGAGCCGAGCCCCTGGACGACCCACGTTCCGCCCGCCTTGGCATCGCGCTCCACTTCCAGCAGACCCAGTTTCCGGGCATCCTCAAGCAGATCGCCGAAGGTGGAATAGCCATAGGTACGTTCGTTGAAATCGGGCCGTTTGCGCGTCATGGTATCCTTGATCAACGAACCGTAGAGCACTCCCCTGCTCTCCTGCAGCAGGCTCTGCACGGTCTCGATGAGGAACCCGAACAGTTCGCCCTTCTCCCCCGACACGCCGGGCACCGGCGCGGCGCTCCGGCCGCGGACCTGGCTGAAGATGTCGTCGTAGAAGATGAACTCGTCGCAGTTGCCGATCAGCAGCTTGCTGCTGCTGTTCTTCATGCCGATCCCGATGACCCGCTTGTCGTTCTCCCGCAGCTTGGACACCAGGGGGGAAAAGTCCGAATCCCCGGTCACCAGCACGAAGGTGTCGATGTGGTCCTTGGAATAGCAGAGGTCCATGGCGTCGACGACCATCTTGATGTCGGCGCTGTTTTTGCCCGAGATGCGCGGCATGGGGACCTCGATGAGTTCGATGGCGGTCTCGTGGAGCGCGATCATGTGCTCCTTGTAGTAGTGCCAATCGGCATAGGCGCGCTTGACGATGATCTTGCCCTTTTCCAGGACGCGGTGAACCAGCAGCTTGACGTCGAACCGCTGACGGGCGTCGCGAGCCCCCAAAGCGATGTTGTCGAAGTCGATGAATAGCGCCAGTTTCATTTCCCGTTCGGTGCTCATGAATCCTCCCGGCCGCAGCTTCCGTGCGGCCGCCCAGATTTTTTTCGGGCCATACGGCCCTGTCTTTGGCTAGAATGCCGGTAACGAATCCACAGTAACCTCCCGCGAGGGACAGGAGCAAGGCCCATGGTCGAAAAACTTTCCGCCCCCGAGTTGATCAACCTCATCCGCAAGGTCTTCCACCCCTGCGCCGAGGACCGCGGGCTGGCCTTCATCGTCGATGTGCCGGACGACCGCCGCGCAGACAGTGCGGACTGGGCCCAGCGCCGCCGCCTGGCTGCGGAATGGTTCTCCCACCTTTCCGAGCGGGCGGGCGAATTGCCGGTGACCTCGCTATCGCTGTTCTGGTATCCCCATGTCGGGGGCAACAACGCCGATCTGCCGGCCACCATGCGCCGCCATGGCGGCACGGTTCCGGACCACGCGCGGGACCTCGGCGGACTGCCCGGGTTGCCCACCGAAGAGATATTTCGGGACCACGGCCTGATCATCGCCCCGACCGAATTGTCCGCCACCGCTCCCCTGAAGGTCGCCGCCCGAGCCGCCGGAACCGGACCGAACGGCTTTCGCGCCGCCACCATGCCCGGGTTCCTGCCCTCCATGGTGCCGGCCCTGCGCCTGGACTACGGGGAAATCAACCGCCGGGTGTCCCTTTTGAAGAAGCTGCTCGATACCGCCGAAAGCGCCCGCTTCAGCTTCCGCTCAGGTGGTCGGGTCCACATGCTGGAGCTGGATCTGCGCCACCGCCTGGGCCACGCGTCGGGAGGACTGCTGCGCGGCAACGGCATCGCCGGCAACCTGCCTTCGGGCGAGGCCTACATCGTGCCATACGAAGGGGAGCGCGAGGGTGACCCGAGCCGCTCGGCGGGAATCCTGCCGGTGGAAATCGACGGCGAAGTGGTGATCTACGAGATCGAGGGCAACCGTGCCGTGGCCGTGCTCTCGGCAGGACCGGTCAGCGAGGCCGAAGCCGCACGCCTGGTCGCCGAGCCGGCCTACGCCAACCTCGCCGAGCTGGGCCTGGGTGTGCTGGGGGACTTCGGGCTGGATCCGACCGGGAGCATCCTACTGGACGAGAAGCTGGGGCCGCACATCGCCTTCGGCCGCAGTGATCACTTCGGCGGGACCGTCGGCCCGGGCGATTTCACCAGCCCCGAGGCGGTGATCCATCTGGACCGGGTTTTCATCCCGGCCATGCAACCGCAGGTCGAAGTGCTGTCGGTGGTGCTCGCCGGGGATGGCCGTGAACGGCCCATCATCGAGAACGGGCGGTTCCTGGGTCTCGCCTGACAACCAAAAAGGGAGGGCCGGAATCGCTGAACCATGGCTCTCGCCCTAAACCATGACTAGCAATGTGATCCCGGCCCGATGAGGTGTCCCTTGTGAGGCATTTTTTTTTACGCACCAGAACCCTATCGGTTGCTTTAAAGATCCATTTAGCTCTAATTGCAGGCAACCCGTTTCCCACCGGGAATGCCGGGGAAAGGCACGCCCCTCCCCCGACTTGACAGAATCCGTGGCCGAGAGCCAATATGGATCGGCCACCATCAACACCAACCCCGGGACCAGACATGACCTCAGATAAAAATCGCCCTTTCCAGATCCTGATCGTGGACGATGAGGAAGACCTGGTCACGTTCCTCGCCCACCGGCTGCGCAAACGCGGCATGGAAGTGACCACCGCCCTGGAGGGTACTTCGGCCCTCGCGGTCGCGGCCAAGCACAAATTCGACGTGGCCCTGGTGGACCTGAAAATGCCCGGCATCGACGGCATCCAGGTGATGGAGCAGCTGCGCCGGATGCAGCCCTATGTGGAGATCATCATGCTCACCGGGCACGGCAGTCACGATTCCGCCTGGGAAGCCGGTCGCCTGCAGGCCTTCCGCTACCTGCTCAAACCCTATGATTTCGACGATCTCTGCGAGCAGATCCTCACCGCCGCCAACCAGCGCAGGCGGCGGATGCAACAGGATTTCGACTCCCGGCTCTCCGACCTCATGTCCTCCACCACGTCCCCGCGGGACATCATCGAAGAGAGTGAAAAGTTGCGCCGTGAGTTCGAGCAGGATTGAGATTTCCACCCTCCTGGTGGGCGGCGGACCGGAGTTGGGCGATCTTTTGGCCGCCCTCTCCACCCGCTCCAAACTCCTGCATCTGACCATCACCGCCTGCATCGACCTGGGACCCAGCCCCGAACACAAGACCCTGGATCACGCCCGCCAGATCGGCGTGCCCATCGTGGGCACCCACCTCGACGACCTGCCCGCGGATTTTCGCCCGGACCTGGCGGTGGTTACGGTCTTCAGCCGGGGCGTGGTCTCGGCCCTGGCCGAGCGGCTGCCCTCCGGCACGCCGCTGCTCACCGCCGACCACCTGCCCCTGCTGCAGGGTGTCATCCGCCTGGTTGAGGAGAACCGCTCCCTGCGCATGGACAGTTTCCGCCTCAAGGAGACCCGCCTGCGCCTGAACCAGTTCGTGGAAACCGCCGCGCTGGCCATCTACATCAAGGACACCGACCTGCGCTTCAAGAAGGTGAATCGGCACGCCCTGCGCATCCTGGGCACGCGGGAGGAGGATCTGATCAACCGCCGAAATTTTGCGGTCTTCGGCGGGGGCGGAGCACGTTGGCTGCAACAGGTGGAACAGGAAACCCTGCGCACGCGCCGCACCCTGCACGCAACCGGCACGCTGCACATCCGGGGCGCCGAGATGCACGTCCAGGTGACCCTCTTTCCCATCATCGAAAACGGGCTGGTGGAGGGATTGTACGGACTGGTCGAGGACATGACCGATCTGTTCGAGAGCGAGCAGAAACGGCAACAGGTCGACGTTCAGCTCAACGAGGCCCAGAAGTACCTGCGGGAGGTCCTGGCCAACAGCCGGGACATCATCTTCCTGACCTCCCCGGACGGGCGGGTCCTCTCCTTCAACAGCGGCGCGGAGAATTCCCTGGGCTTCACCAGCAAGGAAATCGAAGGGTCCCCCGGCCGGGGGCTCTACTGTGACCCCGGTCTCTTCGACCTCATGCACCAGGCGGCCCTCCACGACCGCCACGCCACGCGCTACGAGGTCGATTTCCGCAGCAAGGACCAGCACCCGGTGATCTGCGACGTGAGCATGACGCTCATCGACGGCCCCGACGGCAAACCCCTGGAAATCGTCTGTCTGTGCCGGGATATCACCACGAGGCTGAGGCTGAAAAACGACCTGATCCGGTCCGAGCGGCTGGCCGCGGTGGGACAGATGGCCGCCGGGGTCGCCCACGAGATCAACAATCCCCTGGCCGTCATCGACACCATCGCCGGCCTGGTCGAGGAAACCCTCGAGGACGAGGGCGAGAACCTGGAGCCCGGTTCCCGTGGCCTGCTCCTCGACGCCATGCACCGCCTGCACGCCCAGGTCCAGCGGGTGACCGCCATCACCCACAGTCTGCTGGGCTTCGTGCGCAAGGCGGAGCCGGGAATCCGCGACATCCACCTGCACGAGTTGCTGGAGGAATGCCTCTACGTGATGGGCACCGAGATCCGGCGCTCCGAGACCCGGGTCGTGCGCATCTTCGAGCGCGAGATCCCGATCTTCAGCTCCGACCCCATGCTCCTGGAACAGGTCTTCGTGAACCTGATCAAGAACGCCCTGGACGCCATGAGCGAGGTGCCGGAGCGCGAATCGATCCTGCACGTCACCACCAACATGTCGGATACCGCGGTGACGGTGCGCATCCAGGACAACGGGGTGGGGATTCCGCCGGAGGACCGCGACAGGATTTTCGATCTCTTCCACACCACCAAGCCGGCGGGCCGCGGCACGGGCCTCGGCCTGGCCATCGTCCACGACATCCTCTACCGGCTGGGTGGTGCGATCCGGGTGGCGAGCGAACCGGGCAAGTGGACCCGGTTCGTGGTGGAACTGCCGCTGAAGCCGCCGGCCCCCCTGCTGCCCGACCCGTCCATCAGCAACGTCGCCCCGCCCCGCAACTAGCGCGCCCGGGGCTCAGCCGCGTTCAACCGTCGATGATCTTCAGCAGTTCGTCGGTCATGGCCCGCATGAGGTCCGCGTCTCCGCGGGATTCCACGTTGAGCCGCAGGACCGGCTCGGTGTTGGACTTGCGCAGGTTGAACCGCCATTCCCCCATGTCGCAGGACAGGCCGTCGGTGCGGTCGATACCCGAGGCGTCGGGTCCGTAGCGCGATTCGATGGCCTCGAGGGCACCGTCGGGGTCGACCAGACGGCGGTTGATCTCGCCGCTGGCCGGAAAGCGCGCCATGCGCTCGGCCACCAGTTCGGAAAGCGGTTTTCCGGTGCGGGACATCTCCGCCAACACGTGCAGCCAGGGGAGCATGCCGCTGTCGCAATAGGCGAATTCCCGGAAGTAGTGGTGGGCGGACATCTCGCCGCCGTACACCGCGTCCTCCTTGCGCATCCGCTCCTTGATGAAGGCGTGCCCGGTCTTGCTCATCACCGGCACACCCCCGGCCTGCTCCACCATCTCCACCGTGTTCCAGACCAGGCGCGGGTCGTGGATGATCTTCCCGCCGGGATGCTTCCGCAGCAGGGCCGAGGCGAGCAGCCCGACCAGGTAGTAGCCCTCGATGAACTCCCCGCGCTCGTCGAAGAAGAAGCAGCGGTCGAAATCGCCGTCCCAGGCCAACCCCACATCCGCGCCGTGCTCGCGCACCGCCGCGGCGGTGTCGGCCCGGTTTTCCGGCAGCAGGGGATTGGGGATTCCGTGGGGAAAGGTGCCGTCGGGTTCGGCGTGGAGCGGAATGAACTCACACGGCAGATGGGTGGCCAGGGCCTTGAGGGCGGGGCCCGCGCAACCGTTGCCGGCGTTGGCCACGATTTTCAACGGACCGATGTCCTGCGGGGCGGACAGGTCCAGCATGGTCTTCACGTAGCCGTCCATGACGTCGCGGCGCACCACCGTTCCGCTGGCCGGAGCGGCGGGCAACTCGCACACCAGGGCCTCGGCGCCGATCTCGTCGAGACCGCTGTCGCCGCTGACGGGGCGCGCCTCCGTGCGGACGATTTTCATTCCATTATGGTCCATGGGGTTGTGGCTGGCGGTGACCATGATGCCACCGTCCAACTCGTGGGCCCAGGTGGAGTGGTAGACCATCTCGGTCCCGCACAGTCCGATGTCCATGACCTCGGCGCCGGCGGCGAGCATGCCGCCGATGACCGCGTCGGCGAGTTCGCCGCTGCTGAGGCGGCAATCCCGGCCCACGACGAAGCGGCGGCCGCCCAGGCGGCGCACGCTGGTCAAACCGATCCGGAAGGCCAGATCGGCGTCCAGTTCCGAGGGGATCCTGCCGCGGATGTCGTAGGCTTTGAAACAGGCGGGCTTGGCGGAGGGTTCACGCATGGATCGTTCCCTTGTTTCAGCGGCCCGGCGGCCCGGTGCGAAGATTCTTGTCCCAAGGCTTGGAATCCATTAGCATGATCCCGCTCCAACATCAAGGGCCTTGCGCCCGCACTCGTCGACAAGGGGGATTCCCATGAAGATCCGTTTCCTGGCCGGATGCGTTCTGGCCGCGGCCCTGCTGGCCCTGGGTGGTTGCATGCAGCTGCATTCGACCACCATAGTGAACAAGGACGGTTCGGGCACCGTCACCATGAAGATCTCCCTGTCCCAATCGGTGGCCGAAGCCCTCAAGGAAATGTCCGAACTGGACCCGGATTCCGATCAGAAAATGCCCGACTTCTCCAGCATCGACCGGGACGAAATGGAAAAGGCCGCCAAGAAGCACGGCGTGAAGATCACCAAGTTCTCCAAGGGCGACCAGGACGGCCACATGATCCTGGACCTGGGCATGGAATTCAAGGATCTCAAAGGCCTCTCCTACGTGATGGACCACGCCATGGGCGAGGGCGGCAACGACGGCATGGGAATCTTCGACGCCGGCGACGGCAATCTGGTCCTGCGCAGCACGCAATACGATTTCCCCACCGATGAAGACGAGAAGTCCGTCGAAGTGGAATCCGAGATGCCCGACACCAGCGACATGGATCCGGCCAAGATGCAGAAGATGATGGAACTGACGGGCAAGCTCATGGGCGCCATCAGCGAGATGGACGTGCGCCTGGAGATCACCGTTCCCGGGGACATCGTCTCGAGCAACGCGCCGCAGACCGAAGGGCGCACCAGCATCTGGAGCATCAACTCGTCCAACATGATGACCGCCGGCCAGAACACCGAACCCGAAATCGTCTTCTCGGGCAAGGGCCTGAAGATCAAGCCCCAGACGGACTGATCGCAACCGGACCCGCAAAAGCAACGCCCCGGCCTGACGGTCGGGGCGTTTTTCTGATTCCACCGGGAGGCCGGCCGGAGACTAGGCGGCACCGCCTTCGGTCAGGGGAGCCGGGGCGGGGCGGGTCATCAGTTCCCGGTCGATCATGAACAGGCCTTGGCCGGAGCCGCCGACCATCTCCAGTTTCTTGAGGATGTCGTCGACGTTGGCCTCTTCCTCGACCTGCTCGGTCACGTACCACTGCATCAGATTGTTGGTGGCGTGATCGTGCTCGCTCTGGGCCAAATCGGCCAGGGCGTTGATGTTGCGGGTCATGAATTCCTCGTGTTCCAGGGCGGCCTTGAAGGCCTCGACGGGCGAGTCCCACTCCTGCGGGGGCGCCTTGACCGCCTGCAGTTCGACCCGGCCGCCGCGATCGACCATGTAGGTGAAAATCTTGTGGGCGTGCTGGTGTTCTTCTTCGGCCTGCATCTTCATCCAATGGGCGCATCCGTCCAGGTTCAGGCTCTCCATGTAGGCGACCATGGCGGTGTACAGGTAGCTGGAATAGTACTCCTCGTTGATCTGCTTGTTCAACGCATCCTGGAGTTTCTGGCTGAGCATCGGTCATCTCCCGGTCGAGGGTGGGAATTTCTTCTCTACCCTGGCAAGATAATCACAACCACTCCCTCGGGGCTAGGACAATTCCTGAATTTGCGTATCGTTCCCCACCTGCTATCATGGTTATACTGAAACCGGTCTGGAATTACCCGCTTTCCCGACTACACCGCGGTTCCGGACTTCCAATCACGGTTTTTCCCGAATTCCGGTTGTGTCGGGCCTCTCCGGCCCGACCGCCTTCACAAGGCCAAGGATAGCCATGCCCCGCAAACAGCTTGCGAAATTCACGGTCCCGTTTCTGCAGATCCTCGCTCCGGACGGCCAGGCGGACGTCAAGCTCGACCCGGGCCTGCCCGACGACACGCTTCTGGCGCTCTACCGCTGGATGCGGCTGGCCCGGGAACTGGACGAGCGCATGCTCAAGCTCCAGCGCCAGGGCCGCCTGGGCACCTTCCCGCCCAACACCGGCCAGGAGGCCGTCTCCGTCCCCGCAGCCATGGTCATGGAGCCGGGCGACTGGTTCGTGGGCGCCTTCCGCGAGGCGGGCGGTCGCCTGGTCCGCGGCGAACCCCTGCGGGCCGCCCTGGACTACTACAACGGCTGGGAAGAGGGCAACGTGCTGCCCGACAGGGATCTGCACATCATGCCCAACAGCGTGGTCATCGGCTGCCAGATCGAGCACGCCGCCGGTCTGGCCTACGCCTCGCGCTACAACAAGACCGGCGAAGTCGCGGTGGCCTTCATCGGCGACGGCGGCACGAGCGAAGGCGGCTTCCACGAGGGCCTGAACATGGCCGGCGTGTGGAAGGCCCCCATGGTGACGATCATCCAGAACAACCAGTGGGCCATCTCCATCCCCCGCTCCCAGCAGACCGCCAGCGAAACCCTGGCCCAGAAAGGCATCGCCTACGGCATGCCGGTGATGCAGGTGGACGGCAACGATCCCCTGGCGGTGTGGGTGGCGGTGACCGAGGCGATCACGCGCGCCCGCAAGGGCGACGGGCCCACGCTCATCGAGGCGGTCACCTACCGCCTGATGATGCACACAACCGCCGACGATCCGACCAAGTACCGCACCGAGGAAGAGGAAAAACAGGCCTGGGAACACGAACCCCTCGTGCGCACGCGGAAGTATCTGGAAGGCAAGGGGATCTGGGACCAGAAGCGGGAGGACGCCCTCGGCGCCGAGGTCAAGGCCGAGGTCGATGCCGCGGTCAAGGATTTCGAGACTCCGCACAGCTGGGACCAGGACGAACCGTTCCGCCACGTTTACGGAACACCGCACCCCGTGATCGAGGCGCAGCACCGGGAATTCCTGGCGAACCTGGAAAGGGGGACCGATCGTGGCTAAGCTCAACATGGTGCAGGCGGTCAACCTGGCCCTGGCCCAGGAAATGGAATCCGACCCCACGGTTCTGGTCATGGGCCAGGACGTGGCCGTCGACGGCGGCGTCTTTCGCGCCACCGAAGGGCTGCTGGACAAGTTCGGGGCCATGCGTGTGGTCGACACTCCCCTGGCCGAATCCGGCATCGTCGGCGGCGCCGTGGGCATGGCCATCGCAGGGCTCAAGCCCGTGTGCGAGATGCAGTTCTCCGGTTTCAGCTACATGATGATGGGCCAGTTCGAGGCCCACGTCACCCGCATGCGCTCGCGGACCCACGGCCAGCTCAACCTGCCGATGGTCATCCGGATGCCCTTCGGCGGCGGGGTGCGCGCGTTGGAACACCACAGCGAAAGCCGGGAAGTCCTCTACGCCCACCAGCCCGGTGCGCGCGTGGTCATTCCCAGCGGCCCGCGCAACGCCCGGGCCCTGCTGGTCGCGGCCATCCGCGACCCCGACCCGGTGGTCTTCATGGAGCCCAAGCACTCCTACCGCGCCTTCCGGGAGGAGGTCCCCGACGAGTCGGAGACCCTGCCTATCGGCAAGGCGCAGGTGGTGCAGGAAGGCACCGACCTGACCCTGATCAGCTGGGGCGCCATGATGCGCCCGACGCTCAAGGCCGCCGCGACCGTCGAGAAGGAACGGGGCGCCAGCATCGAGATCATCGACCTGCTGACCATCGCGCCCCTGGACCACGAGACCATCGCCGCATCGGTGAGCAAGACCGGCCGCTGCGTGGTGGTGCAGGAGGCTCCGCGCAGCTTCGGCCCCTCGTCCGAGATCACCGCGGTGATCAACGACAAGGCCTTCTGGTACCTGGAGGCGCCGGTCAAGCGGCTGACCGGCTACGATGTGGTGACGCCGTATTTCGGGCGGGAGAAGAGCTACCTGCCGAACGCGGACCAGGTGGTCCGGGGTATCGTCGAGACATTGGACGCCTGATGCCCGGGAAAGCCTGATTCCGTGGTCGTTTGAACCCCGCGGTGGCCAGCGCCGCCGCCAGCACCCGGAGGACCTCGTGTTCGAATTCAAACTGCCGGACCTGGGTGAAGGGATCGCCGAGGGCGAGATCCTCAAGTGGCACGTGGAATCCGGAGGCCGCGTCGAAGAGGACGCCCCGCTGCTCGATGTGGAGACCGACAAGGCGGCCGTCACCATCCCTTCTCCGCGCAGCGGCGCCGTCACCGCGCTCAAGGGCAAGGTCGGCGACATCGTCAACGTCGGTGACATCGTCGTGATGATCGACGACGGTTCCGGCAGCGCCGAGGAGGCCGAGGAAACGGCCGCCGCCGCGGTGTTCTCCGCCCCGGACACCCCCGAACCCGCCACCGCTCCCGAGGCCCACGCCCCCGCGTCCGAGCCCGGCGTGCGCCGGCCCGTTCCCGCCGCCCCGGCCACCCGCCGCCTGGCGCGCAAGTTGAAGGTCGACGTCAACCTCGTCACGCCCAGCGGGCCGGGCGGGCGCGTCACCCCCGAGGATGTGCACCGCTTCGCCTCAGGCGCGAGTCCCCGCAAGGCCGACCACGTTCCGGCCAGGAAGGTGAAGGACGACACGGCGTTCGCCGAGTTCGCCGCCCACGCCTCGGCCACCATCCCGTTCCTGGAACTCGATCCCCTGCCCGACTTCAGCACCGACGGCCCCGTGCACATCGAGCCCCTGCGCTCCATCCGCCGCAAGGTCGCGCGCAAGATGGTCACCAGCATGACTCTGGTTCCCCACGTCGCCCACATGGACGAGGCGGACGTGACCGACCTGGAGGCCTTCCGCAGGCGCGAAAAGGAACGCCGAGCGGGCGGCAGCGGCGAATCGCTCACCCTGCTGGCCTTCGTCATGAAGGCGGTGGCGGCCGGGCTGAAGGCCGCACCGGCCTTCAACGCGAGCCTGGATCCCTTCAAGGAAGAGATCATCTACAAGGATTACTACAACATCGGTTTCGCGGCCGACACCGGCCGCGGCCTGGTGGTGCCGGTGGTCCCGGGCGCCGATCGCAAGAGCATCATTGCGCTGGCCGACGAGATAGCCGAAAAGGCCGGTCGCGCCCGCGCGGGAGAACTGCCGGCCGAGGAGATGCGCGGCGGCACCTTCACCATCACCAACATCGGCCCCCTGGGCGGAACCGCCCTGATGCCGACCATCAATTATCCCGAAGTGGCCATCCTGGCCATGGGCCGGGCGCAGGAGAAACCCGTGGTGCGCGACGGAGAGATCGTCATCCGGCTGATCCTGCCGCTGACCCTGACCTTCGACCACCGCATCGCCGACGGTGCGGACGCGGCCCGGTTCGTGGCCGAATTGGCACGCCAGCTTTCGGATCCCAACCTGCTGCTTCTGGAATCCTGAGCGCAGAACGAAGGAGAATCGACATGGTCATGGGGAGCCTGCGCGAGGAGACCCAGGTCGTCGTCATCGGCAGCGGCCCGGGAGGCTACGTGGCGGCCCTGCGCCTGGCCGATCTGGGCAAGGAAGTCGTCCTGGTGGAAAAACGCGAGCGCCCCGGCGGCGTCTGCCTGCTCGAGGGCTGCATCCCCTCCAAGGCCCTGATCCACGCCGTGGAGGTCAAGCGCAGCGCCATCGAGGCGCGCGAGTTCGGCCTGGGTGTTTCCGGCCTCGAAGTGGATCTGGACAAGCTGCGCGGCTGGACCGCCGGCATCGTTTCCGGCCTGTCCCAAGGCGTTGCCGGCCTGCTCAAGCGCCGCGGCGTGCAGATCATCCAGGGCCATGCCCGGTTCAGCTCCCCCACTTCCCTGGAGATCGAAGGCGGCGAGATCAGCGGCATCGATTTCGAGCAGGCCGTCATCGCCACGGGCTCCTGCCTGAACAAGCTGCCCGACGGCATCGTGTCGTCGGTCTGGTCCAGCGCCGAGGCGCTGACCCTGCCCCGGGTCCCCCAAAGCCTGCTGGTGGTCGGCGGCGGCTACATCGGGCTGGAGATGGGTCTGGTCTACCAGGGACTGGGCGCCGAGGTCTCGGTGGTCGAATTCTTCCCGCGCCTGCTGATGGGCGCGGACAAGGACCTGGTCGAGGTCATGGTGGAACAGGTCGGCGGTCGGCTGCACGAAATCCTCACCGATTCCAAGGTCCTGGCCATCACCGAGATCGACGGCGATCCCGCCAACGGCTTCAACGTGGAGATCGAGGCCCCCGAAGAGAAGATCGAACGCCGCTTCGACCAGGTGCTGGTGGCCATCGGGCGCCGACCCAACACCGACGACATCGGGATCGA
Organism: bacterium CG_4_9_14_3_um_filter_65_15; assembly: GCA_002790835.1. Lineage (GTDB taxonomy): Bacteria > Krumholzibacteriota > Krumholzibacteriia > LZORAL124-64-63 > LZORAL124-64-63 > JAHJTW01. Next base: position 17,179 of record PFVX01000094.1, read on the forward strand.
GAACACGCGCGTGGTCCTGGACCCGAAGGGCCACATCGTCACCGACCAGGAATGCCGCACCGCCGAGCCCAACCTCTACGCCATCGGCGACGCGGCCACCGGGCCCATGCTGGCCCACAAGGCCACCCGCGAAGGCAAGGTGGCCGCCGAAGTCATCGCCGCCGACGGGGACGACAGCCTGGCCGCCTTCGACAACCGCGCCATTCCCGCGGTGGTCTTCACGGACCCCGAAATCGCCTGGACCGGCCTGACCGAGGCCGAGGCCGGCGAGCAGGGTATCGCAGTGAACATCGGACGCTTCCCCCTGTCTGCCCTGGGCCGGGCGCGCACCCTGGGTCGCACCGACGGCATGGTGAAGATCCTCGCCGACCCGCAGACCGGTTCGATTCTCGGCGTGGGCATGGTCGGGCCGCTGGCCAGCGAACTGATCGCCGAGGCCACCCTGGCCGTCGAGATGGGCGCCACGCTGGAGGACCTGATCTCCACCATCCATCCCCATCCCACCCTCTCGGAGGCGCTGCTGGAAGCCGCCGAGGTGGCCGCCGGCGAAGCCGTGCACGTCAACCCTCCACGCAAAGTCCGGTGAGCGGCAAGCCCGACCCCGGCCCGTTGCCGACCGTCCCGTACGACCGCGACGACCCATTGCTGGCGGTCGCAGTGAGCACGGGCCGACCCCGGTTTTCCGTCTACCGCTGGGATGGCGTGGCCGTGGTCATCGGTCGCGGAGGGCACCAGGACCGGGAACTGAACACCGAGGCCATCGCCCGGGACGGCGTGCCCCTGCTCAAGCGTCCGGGCGGCGGTTGCAGCGTGGTTCTGGACCCCGGCAACCTGATCGTCTCGCTGGCGCTGCCCCTGCCGGGTATCGGCGGCATCACCCGAGCATTCCGCAACATCAGCGACTGGCTCAGCGCGGGTCTTGACGCCTGCGGCATTCCGGACGTCCACCAGGAAGGGGTTTCGGACCTGGTCCGCGACGGGCGCAAGGTCGGTGGCTCGTGCGTGCGCCGCACCCGGGGCCTGCTCTACTACTCGACCACCCTGCTGGTAACCCCCGAGCTCGAGCTGGTGGAACGATACCTGCTGCATCCCCCGCGCGAACCGGAATACCGGGCAGGACGCCCGCACCGGGATTTCCTGGGCACCCTGCACCCGCGGCCCTGGCCGGGAAGCGTGGCGGACCTGCAAGCGGCCCTGGAACCGCGCTTGAAATCCATTCAGGACCAATCCCTTGCTGATTTCGGAGATTAATGTCTTGAACTGGAATAATTGATTCGGTTTAATGGAAAGACGTCAAATCTGAACCCTGTATCAAATGCTTCAATCGCCCGATGGGGAGGAGAGGGTCATTGGAAGTCATGGAACCGCCTGCCAAAACCACTACCCTGGTGATCGTTGACGATCACCCGCTGGTGCGCGCCGGCATCAAGGCCCTTTTGCATCTGGAGGGGGACCTCGATGTGGTCGGCGAGGCCGAAGACCACGCCGAGGCGATCGAGGTCATCGCCGCGGTCCAGCCCGACCTGGTGCTGGTGGACCTGAGCCTGAAGAACAGCAACGGGTTGAATCTGATCAAGGAACTGGCCCAGAAAAGGAACGCCCCGTTGATCCTCACCGTTTCCATGCACGACGAGTACACCTACGCCGTTCGTTGTCTGAAAGCCGGAGCGCGGGGCTACATCATGAAGCAGGAGGGCACCGAGCGGATCCTCGAAGCCATCCGCTGCGTGCTGTCCGGGGAAACCTACCTGAGCTCCGCCATGACGCGCAACGCCGTGAACCACGTCAGCGGTTTGCGTCCCACGCCGGGCGCTTCTCCGGTTTCCATGCTCAGCAACCGGGAGCTGGAACTGTTTCAGCTGACGGGCAAGGGTCTGGAGATCGCCGAAATCGCCGAGGTCATGAGCATCAGCCCGCGCACGGTGGAAGTGCACCGCTCCCATATCAAAAAGAAGCTCGGGCTGCGCACCAGCACCGAAATCTTCCAGGTCGCCTACGACTGGCTGCGCGATTCCGGATTGCAGATCTGACGCAACCGGTCGCAGGCGACTTTCGAAACCAGCAGGGCCTTATTGGCCCTTGCTGCGTTTCAGGAAGCGGTAGAAGTCGCCCTCGGTGGTCAGCACCAGGGTGCTCTCCTTGTCCAAGGTCGTCTTGTACGACTCCATGGTCTTGAGGAACTCGTAGAACGAACGGGTCTGGGCCGAACGATTGTAGGCCTCGGCATAGATGCGCGTGGCGTCGGCGTCGGCCTGTCCCTTGATCTCCTGGGCCTTGCGGTAGGCTTCCGAACGGATCTTCAGCAGTTCGCGATCCTTGGTGCCACGGATGCGGAAGGCCTCGCCCTGCCCCACGCTGCGGAAGCGCTCGGCGATACGCTGGCGTTCCGAGATCATGCGCTCGTAGACCTTGCGCTGGACCTTGTCGGTGTAGTTGATCCGCTTGAACTCCATGTCGAGGATCTCGATGCCCAGATCCGAGGTCCGGGCCTGGCTCTTGGCCAGGATCTCGTCGCGGATGTCGGGGCGGCCCTTGCCGATCTGTCCCAGCACCTTCTCGTCGTCCTGAACCGCCTCGGTGGCCACCGGGACGCGGTTGGTGGAACGAACGACCTGTTCCAGATCGAAACTGGCGATGGCGTTGCGCGTCTCGCCGTCCAGGATGTCGTCCAGACGGGTCTGGGCGCCGCGCTCGTTGTTCAGGCGCTGGAAGTAAAGGAGCGGATCGGTGATTTGCCAACGGGCGTACATGTTGACGTAGATGAACCGCTTGTCCTTCGTGGTCAGCTCGTTGGGGTCGCCGTCCCACTCCAGGAAGCGCTTGTCGAAGCGGTGTACCTCCTGGATCAGCGGGATCTTGAAATGCAGACCGGGCGTCTGGATCGGGTCGCCGACCGGCTTGCCGAACTGGGTGATGATGACCTGTTCGGGTTCCTGCACCACATACACGCTGCTCACGGCGACAAGGACGGCCAGGATGATCAGGGCCAAGGTGAGCTTGTTCATCACTTACCTCCCTTGGCGGTAGGGGAGCCTTCGCTCAGATTCAGCAAAGGGACCAACCCCTTCAGATCGCTGTCCACGATGATCTTGTTTTCCACGTGCGGGAGAATCTCGGTCATGGTCTCCAGGTAGATGCGCGTGCGCGTCACTTCCGGAGCCAGGGCGTAGGCACCGTACATGGCGTTGAACAGGGCCGCGTCGCCCTGGGCGCGATTCACGCGATCCAGGGCGTAACCCTCGGCTTCCTGAACCGTCTGCAGGGCGGCGCCCTCCGCCTTGGGAATCTCCCGGTTGTACTCGGACTGCGCCTGGTTGATCATCTTTTCCATTTCCTGCTCGGCCTCGTTCACCTCGTTGAACGACGACTTGACCGGGTCCGGAGGATTCACGTCCTGCAGCACCACCTGGTCAACCTTGATGCCCGTCTCGTACTTGTCGCACAGCTCCTGCAGCCCCTCGCTCACCATCCTCGCGACTTCGGCGCGGCCGATCGTGAGCACCTCGTTGACGGTGCGGTCGCCCACGATGCGGCGCATCACCGCTTCGCTCATGTCGCGGAAGGTCTCCTCCACGTTGCGCACCTGGAACAGGAACTTGTAGGGATTGACGATGCGGTACTGGACCACCCATTCGACCGAAGCGGCGTTCAGGTCGCCCGTCAGCATGCTCGATTCTTCCGCGTAGGGTTTGGTGGAATACTGGCTCTGGACCCCCGAGCGCAGGGTGCGGAAACCGAATTCCTCCTTCAATTGCCTCTGGATGGGCACCTTCAACACCCTCTCCACCCCGAACGGCAGCTTGAAATGCAGGCCCGGCGGGGTGGCCCGCACGTACTGGCCAAAGCGCAGCACAAGGCCGGTTTCCTCGGGGTCGATGGTATAGAAGCTTGTGAATACCAGGATCAGCGCCAGCAGCACCCCGATCCCCAGGCGGACCATCTTCCCGTTGACCTGCGGAAGCTTGATCTCGGGCATCTGGGGTCGCGGCGGCTCCCCGAATTTCTGCTCGTCGGACATCTTGGTCACCTCTCAAGGTTGAACCGAATTCTTCGTCATGGTGGCAATGTACACGCAATCGCACCGCTGGTCACCCCTGAACCGGGTCACCTACCCCCCTGCCGACCGAAATATTCGCACTCATCGCGGCACAACATCCTGGTATCCGTACGCCAGAAAATGCAGGGACTGCTCCAGGCGGGCGTGCAGTCCCTGGTACAGGGCCGCATCAATCACCAGGGCAACCGGGTCGTCGACGGCGGGGTCGCCGCCCAGAAAACCGTCCCACAGTTCCCGTTTTTCGGGCAGATGGATGACTCGCGGCGGCTCCTTGTCTCCCAGCTCGGCCAGTTGCGCCGCCAGGGCGACGGCGTCGTCCAAATTGCCCACCGCGTCGATCATCCCGATCTCCACGGCCTGGCTGCCGGTGAACACGCGGCCGTACGCCTTGCCCCGGGCCTCCTCCATGGTCCAGCCGCGGTGGACGGCCACGTCGCTCAGCCATTCGTTGTAGCTGTTCCAGTGGGCTTCGGTGTGGCGGGCCCATTCCGCGGGCGTGGGGTCGCGGTAATCGGTGCCCAGTTCGGCC
>PFVX01000094.1:21774-94618 GCA_002790835.1 bacterium CG_4_9_14_3_um_filter_65_15
TGCTGATGCCGTCCTTGGTCAGGCCGATCTTGTCGTAGAAGCCCTTCATATTGAAAAAGCCGTTGATCGAGCCGATGGATCCGGTCACCGTCAAGGGGTCGGCCATCAGCTTGGTGGCCTTGTAGGCGATGAAGTAGCCGCCCGAGCCGGCCAAATCGACCATGGACACCACCACGGGTTTGACCGCGGCGAGCTTGCCCACCTCGTGGGCGATCAGGTCGCTGCCCAGGCTCTCACCCCCGCCCGAATCGATTCGGAACACCACCGCTTTCACCTTGTCGTCGCGGCGGCAGCGCTGCAGCTCGCGCACGATGGTCTCGTGGCCCATCATCACGCCCATGAGCGGGTCGACGCGGTTCTCGCGACCACCGATGTTCCCCTGGGCGTGGACCGCCGCCACCGTGCCGGAGGTGTGCAGGCCCACGTTCTTCCAGGTCACCTTGGCGTAGTCGGTCTGCGAGACCGTGGGCAGGGGTTCGTCGGCCTTGCCGTCGCCTGCGGCCGCCAGACGCTCCTGCAGCTCCTGCATGTAGATGCACTCGTCGATAAGGCCCGCCTGCTGCGCCTCGGTGGGTGTGAACTCGGCGTAGGCCATATTCTCCAGCAGCCCTTCCCGGCTCAGTCCGCGCTCTCTGGCCAAGGCGTCCAGGACGGTTTCCCACACGTCGTCGACGATCCACTGGCGGTTCTCCCGGGCGGCGTCGCTCATCTGCTTGTCCATGACGATCTCGGCGGCGGCCTTGTAGTCCTTGATCTTGTGCAGGTGGGGCACGATGCCCAGCTTGTCCAGCACCCCGCGCACGAACGGCATCTCCCGATGCATACCCTTGAACTCGAAATAGCCGCCGGTGGGCATCATGACCTGGTTGCAGCCGGCGGCCAGGTACAGGGCGCGCAGATCGATGGCGTCGCCCCAGGCGTAGACCGGTTTGCCCGCGGCCTGCACCTTGTCCACCGCCCGGCGCAGCTCCTGCAGCTTGGCCCAGCCGGCGTCGTTGCTGCTGCTGATGCGGAAGATGACCCCCTCTATGCGGTCGTCCAGGGCGGCCTTGCCCAGGTCGTCCAGCATCATCTGCAGGGTCACGTCGCCGCCGGTGATCACACCCAGGGGACCGCCGGGGGTGTCGTACTCGTGCAGGGTGCCGTAGAGGTCGAGCACCAGCCAGGACCCGTCCTTCACCTTGGCGCCTTGGCGGCCGTGGAGCCAGAAACCGCCGGCGATGAGGCCGGCGATGATCACGATGGTGCTCAGGGTCAAAAGAACCGAACGCACCAGACTGGGGAAAAAGCGGGGACGGGACATGGTGGCCTCCCGATTGTGGGGGTTGGGATCAATTCACGTAGCCTAGGGATCGCAACTTCTTGAGGGCTTCCTCCCGCTCGGCGGCCGAGAGGGATTCGCCTGGCACGGCTACGCTGGAGTTCAGGGTCTTTTGCTGGGTGGCGCGGCGCCGGAATTCGACCATGCCGATCATCCGTCGGTGCAGCAGGGAGCGATAGTCCAGCGGCACGAGGGCCGTCAGGGCAGCCAGGGAAAACGTCAGGATCCGCACGTTACGCCTTTCGGGTTTGGAATCGACAGGGTAAACCGCCGCCCCCGGTCGGGTCAAACGTCCTCGGACCCCGTGCCGGTCAGGGCCACCCCCGCCAACCAACCGGTGGTCCAGCAGGACTGGAAGTTGAAACCGCCGGTGACTCCGTCGATGTCCAGCACCTCGCCGGCGAAATGCAGGCCCGGGGTGAGGCGGCTTTGCATGGTGCGCAGGTCGACTTCCTTCAGGGGCACGCCGCCGCAGGTGACGAATTCCTCCTTGAAGGCCGCCTGGCCGCTTACGGCCAGCTGGGTGCCCTTGAGCACGGCGGACAGGGCGGCGCGTTGCCGGGGACCGAGGTCCCCCCACCGCTGGTCGGGATTCAACCCCGCGCGTTCGACCAGGCGCACCCACAGCCGCCGGGTCAGCTTCCAGGGTCCGAACGCCTTGAGCTGCTTGGACTTGTTGGCCGTGGCGAGGTCGGCCAGCGCTTCATCCTGCCCATGTTGGTCGAATTGCGGCAGCCAGTCCACGGCCACCAAAAAGCGGTAGCCGCAGTCGTGGAAATGGCGCGCCCCCCACGCCGAAAGCTGGAGGATGGCCGGACCGCTCACCCCCCAGTGGGTGATCAGCAGAGGCCCGTCCTGCACGGCCAGGCCCCGATGGCCCACACCGCGAACCCTGACCGGGTCCACCACGATGCCGGCCAACCCCTGGAGCAGATCGTCGTCCACCTTGAAGGTGAACAGCGACGGCACCAGCGGCGTGATCGCGTGGCCGCAGGAGGCGGCCAAGGCATAGCCCCCATGCAGGGGGCCGGCCACGGCGCGGCCGCCGGTGGCGATGAGAACGCGGTCGGCCCGGGCGGTGGCGCCCGAGGCCAGGGTGAGGGCGAATCCCGCGTCGGTGGCAACCACGGAGGTGACCTCGGCGCGTGTGCGGACCGTCACATCCAGGCGCCGCGCCTCGCCGGTGAGGCAATCGATCACGGTCTGGCTGTCGTTGGAGACGGGAAACAGGCACCCGTCGGGATAGGTGCGCAGGGGAACGCCACGGTCGGTGAACCAGGCCGCGGCCGCGGGGGCGCCGAAGCGGGTGAACGGGCCGATGAGCTCGCGGTGCCCGCGGGGATAGTGGGCGGCCAGTTCGCGGGGGTCGGGGCTGTCGTGGGTGATGTTGCAGCGTCCGCCGCCGCTGATCTTCACCTTGCCGAGCACGCGCGAGGATTTCTCGAAGATCGTGACCCGGCAGGACGGCTGGGCCTCCTTGGCCGTGACCGCGGCAAAGAATCCGGCCGGCCCGCCGCCGATGACGGCGATCACAGGCTCAGACCGGGAGATGGAAGAGGGCGTTGGCATTGGCGGTCGTGACCTCTGCGATGGTGGCGATGGTCGTGCCGCGCACCTCGGCAATGGCCGCGGCGATGTCCCGGACATGGCGCGGCTCGGTCTGCTCGGGCGGCACGTCCTGCAATCCGATGCTGGGAGCATCGGTCTCCAGGACGATCTTTTCCAGAAGCAACTTCGGCAGGGCCTTGTGCAGGCGGGCCCGATCCCGGGTGGCGGCCCCGCCCAGACCCAGATGCAGCCCGGCTCCTACTATGCGCTCGGCCAGCTCGATCCCCCGCGAATAGGCGTGGCACACGCCTCGCAGTCGGCCGCCGTGCCGCTCGAGGGCGGCCAGGAGGTCGTCGAATGCGCCGCGGCAGTGCAGGATCACCGGCAGGTCCAGGTCGGCGGCCAGTTCGAGCTGAACCGCCAGGACGTCCCGCTGTCGGGGCAGGTCCGGGGTGTCGATCTTGGTGTCGAGTCCGATCTCGCCGATGGCTACCACGGGCGTTGACGACGAGGCGACGGCACGGGACAGATGATCTTTGATGCCGCCCATCCCGGACGTCCGGGCTGCAGCCACCCATTCATCAACCGCCACCCAGGGATGAAGCCCGAGGGCTGGGTGAACGCCTGCGTGCTCGGCCGCCAGAGCCAAGATGGGATTCCAGGAGGCCGAATCGTAGGCGGGTACCACCACGCGACCGACCCCCGCGGCGGCGGCGCGGGCCAGCACACCGACCGGGTCGTCCCCCAAAGGCGGCATATTCAGATGGCAGTGGGTATCGACGAGCATTGTACTCTCCGGCGCACTTCGAGGCCGACAGCCGCGGTCAGCCTTCCGCCCCGGCTTCCCCCTCCAGGCTGGCCAGATCCAGGTCGTCCAGCACCGGGGGCATATCCACGGTGCCGCGGGCGGCCAGCGAGGCGCGGAACTCCGCCACGGTGGGCGTGACGAACTTGTCGATGTACTTGCCCGCCATCAGGCGCACCAGGGCCCCGTACGAAGGGCGGAACTTGATGATGCTGCCGGGAGCCAGGTCGTCGGGATTGTCGCCCACGTGAACCACCGTCAGGTCGCTGCTGGCGCCGGCGATCTCGTAGGCCGGATTCAAGGGACGCAGTCCCCGCACCTCGGTATCCAGCTGCCCGATGGTGATCACCGCGCGGTAGCCGCGCGAGCCGGGTTCGTGGGTCGTGGCGGCGAAATCCTCGAAGGGCGTCATGTCCGTGGTCTCACCCTGGGGCGACAGGCTCTTTTCCTTCACCTCGACCACTTCGACCTCGAGGGTGATGGCGTCATCGCGCAGCCCGGCCAGGGAATCGCCATGCACCAGATCGGTGCCCAGAAATACCGACTCGCCCACGCGGAAGTGATTGATCTCCTTGGGCAACTGGCCGTCGCGCAGCATGGGGATCACCGCGCTGGTGCCGCCGGAGATCAGGGGCAACGGGCGGTCGAACTTCAGCTGCAGCAACTCGCGGAACATGGCCAGCTGGCTGAACTGCTCGAGGCTCGGCACGGTGCCGGAAAGGCAACCCAGGTTGCTGCCGATACCCAGCACATCGATGTTCGGCAGATCGAATACGCGTTCGTAAAGGGGCACCAGAGAGCCGGGCAGGACCCCCTCGCGGAGGTCCCCCAGCTCGATCATGATGATGATGCGGTGGATCTTGCCCTGGCGCCCGGCTTCCCGGTTCAACGCCTCGATGATCTCGAATTCCGTGTTGAGCGAAACGTCGGCCAGGCGCACCACCTTCTCCAGGGCCGGCATGTGGGGCAGCCGCAGATACCAGGTCTCGATGGGCTCGGCCAGATCGCGGATCGCCTCCAGGTTGGACAGCCGCGAATCGGCCATGGAGCGCACGCCCGAGAGTTCCAGTCCCCGCAACACATCGGGGAAACCGCACATGGCCTTGGTCACCAGGCTCCAGCTCGCGCCGTGGTCGATGACCCACTTGTCCACGGTCCGGATGTTGTGGTGCAGGGCCTCGAGATCGATCACCAGCCGGTTCATGCCCCGGCCCCTTTGGTCCAGCGCATCTCCGCGTACTTGGTGGAGAAGCCCAGGCGTTCGTACAGGCGCTTGGCGGGATTATCGTACTCCACGTGCAACTTCACGTCGCCCTCGGTCACTTCGAGGCAGTGCTCGATGAGCCGGCCGCCGACGCCCTGGCCGCGCGTCGAGGGGTCGACGGTCACGAACAGGAGGATGTTCTCGGGAATATAGCCGCTCATGCCCGTCTTCAGCATGCACAGGGCGCCCAGCAGGGTCTCGCCCCGGTGCGCCAGCATGACGAATCCGCCGTTTCCCTTGCCGGGGTCCAGGGCGTAATCGAGGGCCCGGTGGACATCCTCCAGGGTGTCGTTGTAGGGTTCCATGGTTTCGTGGAAGAAGCGGGCGATGGTGTCCTCGTCCGCCCAGGAGGGGAAGTCCTCCTTGAGAACGATCTTGGTGAATTTCAATTCGGCTGGGTGGTCATCTTGCACAGGCAAAACTCCTCCTTTGGCCAGGCAGGATTTGTGTCCCGCGCAGTTCTTGATGATACTGTTTGTCAAACGAGTATAGATAAATATAGCAGGAAAGAGGAGTAATGGCTGTTGCCATCTTGTCGCCGCAGGATCTGACCTCAATGCGCCGGGAACTCCACAGGATGGCCGAGTTGTCGGATCTGGAGGAACAAACCGCCCGATTCCTGCGGGACCAATTTCAGTCGTGCCGGCCCACCCAGCTGGTCACCGGCCTGGGCGGCCACGGCCTCGCCGCCGTGTTTGCGGGCAGTGAGCCGGGCCCCACGGTCCTGTTGCGCTGTGACACCGACGCCCTGCCCCTGCCCGACCGCGCCGATCTGCCCTACGCCAGTTCCGACGCCGGCGTGTCCCACAAGTGCGGGCACGACGGCCACATGACCATGATGCTGGGCCTGGCCCACCGGCTGGGCGCGGCGCCGCCGTCGCGGGGACGGGCCGTCCTGCTGTTCCAGCCCGCCGAGGAAACGGGAGCCGGAGCGAGGCGGGTCCTTGACGATGCGGCCTTCGCGCCGCTGGTGCCGGACGTCGTTCTGGGCGTCCACAACCTGCCCGGGTATCCCCTGGGCTCGGTGGTCCTGCGCGCCGGACCTATCGCCGCAGCTTCGCGCGGGATGACCATCGAACTCACCGGGGCCTCCAGCCACGCCGCCGAACCCGAAGCCGGCCGCAGCCCCGCCCTGGCGGTCGCCGCCCTGGTCCAGTCCCTGTCGGCGCTGCCCCAGACCGCCGCGGCCCTGGGCGAGGGCGCCAAGGCCACCGTGGTGGGCATCGAAGTCGGCGGGCCCGCCTTCGGCACATCCCCCGGCACGGGCCGCGTCATGGCCACCCTGCGCGCCTACGAGGACGCGGTCATGGACCGCATGGCTGCGCGGTGCACCGAGCTGGCCGCCCACACCGCCCGTGCCCACGGCCTGGAGCATCGCCTGTCCTGGTGCGAGGAATTCCCCGCTACCGTCAACGCCGCTGCGGTGGTGGACGCGGTGGCCGCCGCCGCCGGCAGCGCCGGACTCGCGACGGTGTGCAGCGAGGCGCCGTTCGCCTGGTCGGAGGATTTCGGCCACTTCACCGCCGCCTACCCCGGGGCCCTGGTGGGCCTGGGCGCCGGCCTGGGCCACCCGGCCCTGCACCACCCCGACTACGACTTCCCCGACCCCCTGCTACCGGTCGGCGTGACCTTCTGGGAATCCGCCCTGGAATGCCTGTTGACCCAACCCACCTGGGAGAGTGATTCGGTTTGATCAAACCCAGTTCCTGGATCGAACTCAGCGAGTCGGCCCTACACCACAATTTGAGAATCCTGCGCCGGGTGACCGGCAAGGAAACGGCGCTCTGCTCGGTGGTCAAGGCCAACGCCTACGGCCACGGCCTGGAGACCTTCGTGCCCCTGGCCGAACGCTGCGGCGTGCGCCGCTTCGGCGTCTTCAGCGCCGAAGAAGCCGCCACCGTGCTCGCTTGCCGAACCGCGGACAGCGACATCATGATCATGGGCGCCCTGGATAACGAGGACGTCGCGTGGGCGGTCGAAGAGGGCCTGAGCTTCTTCGTATTCGATCTTGGGCGCCTGGACGCCGCAGAGAAGGCCGCCGCCCGTTGCGCCAAGCCCGCCAAGGTGCACCTGGAGCTGGAGACGGGCATGCACCGCCTGGGCCTGTCCGGCCGGTCCCTGGCCGCGGCCGCGCGCCGCATCAAGCGGCAGCCCGAACGCCTGCTCCTCAAGGGCGTGTGCACCCACTTCGCCGGGGCCGAATCCTCGGCCAACACCCACCGCATCGAGAACCAGATCCGCGTGTTCGACGAGCTGGTGGGGATCCTGCGCCGGGAAAAACTCGAAGGCTTCAGGCGTCACCTCTGCTGCAGCGCAGGGGCATTCTGCTTCCCCGAAGCGCGGGGCGAACTCGTGCGCTTCGGCATCGCCCAGTACGGATACTGGCCCAGCCAGGAGACCCGCATCCGCTACCAGGTCACCAGCCGCTCGCGGTTCCGCGACGAGTTGCGCCGGGTGATGTCCTGGCACAGCCGGGTGATGAACCTGAAGATCGTGCCCGCCGGGCAGTTCGTGGGCTACGGCAACAGCTACCTCACCGTCGGCAAGACCCGCATCGCCGCCGTTCCGGTGGGCTACCACCACGGCATCGAGCGCAACCAGAGCAACCTGGGCCACGTGCTGATCCGCGGTCTGCGCTGCCCCATCGTGGGCATCATCAACATGAACATGATGTCGGTGGACGTGACCCACCTGCCCGATGTCGCGATCGGCGACGAGGTGGTCATCATCGGCCAACAGGGCGACGACGTGATCTCCGTGGGCGCGTTCGGCAACCGGATCAACGACCTCAACTACGAGACCCTGGCCAGGCTGGACAGCAAGCTGAAGCGGGTGGTGGTAGCCTAGCCCGACCGCCGAGCGCGCCGCCAAGTTCCGGCGCCGGTCTTTGTCCTTGATGTTTTGCACATATGTGCTTAATATAGGTCAAACCCCAGCAAGGGAAGCAAGATGGCTCGACCCCGCAAAATGCGCTCCGTCAACCGCCCGCCCCAGTTCAAGGCGTTCAAACCCGCCGGTATCCGTTCACGGTTTCTGGAGGATCTGCCTCTGGAACTGGACGAGCTGGAAGCTATCCGGTTGGCGGACCACGAAGGCCTGGATCACAACGAATCGGCCGAACGGATGGGGATCTCGCGCTCCACATTCTCCCGCCTGGTGGAAAAAGCGCGGCACAAGGTGGCCTGCTTCCTCATCGAGGGGAATTGCTTGACCATCGAGGGCGGGGACGTGCATTTCCGGGGCAACCTGATCCGCTGCGAGGATTGTGGGAGCCTGACCAAACTTCCCTTCACCGACACGGCCAGCGTGTGCCCGGACTGCGGGTCCGCGAACCTGACCGATCTGGCCGGATGCTTCGGCCACGGTGGATGTTGTCGGCGGCATCACGGAAACCGCAGGGGGTAGGACGATGATCCGCGAGAAACTGCTCGAATGCCGCCCTCGAACGGGAGAAAACCCATGAAACGAACTTTCGCCGTGCCCACGCTCAACGGAAAATGCTGCGCCCACTTCGGTCAATGCCACAGCTTCGCTCTGGTCGAAGTCGAAGACGGCGTGGCGGACGAGGTCCGCTACCTCGACCCGCCCGACCACCAGCCGGGCAGCTTTCCCCGGTTTCTGGCCGAACAGGGCGTGGACGTGGTCCTGGCCGGAGGCATGGGTGTCATGGCCCAGAACCTGTTCCGGGAAAACAACATCGAGGTCCACATGGGCATCGGGATCGACGACCCCGGCCTCCTCGTGGAGCAGTTCCTGCTCGACCAGCTGCCGACGGGGAAAAACCTCTGCAACCACGGGACCGGCGACCACGAACCCGTCTGCGAGGGCTGACCTTGAAGGTCGCCATCGCCAACGGCAAGGGCGGCACCGGCAAGACATCGCTGGCGGCCGCCTTCGCGGTTCTGGCCGGGCCGCAGATCGTCGTGGCCGACTGCGACGTCGACGCCGCCGACATGCACCTGCTGCTGGCCCCGGACTTCGCCGATGGTGAGGATTTCCACGGCGGCGAACTGGCGGTCATCGACCAGCAAGCATGCAACGGCTGCGGCGGCTGCGCGGAGGTGTGCCGCTACGGGGCCATCCGGGAGGTGAACGGAAACTTCACGGTGGACGAGTCCGACAACTCGGGCAAGCTGGTGGCTAAGGTGAAGCACGAGGCCCGGACCGCGGCCGAACAGGAAGACCGGAAGCTGGTCCTGGTGGACGGATCCCCCGGAATCGGCTGCCCCGTCGTCTCCTCCCTTTCCGGTGCCGACCTCATGGTTCTGGTCACCGAGCCCACCGTCGCGGGCCTGCACGACCTCAAGCGGGTCCACGAGCTGGTGGAACGCTTCGGCATTCCCTGCGGCTGCATCGTCAACAAATGCGACCTGAACGCGGACGTGCTGGCGCAGCTGCGCCGCTTCCGGACCAAAACCGGCATCGCGGACCTGGCAGAGCTTCCCTACGACGAACAATTCACCGCCGCGGTGACCGCCGGCCGGACCATCGTGGAACAGGATTCTGCGCTGAAGGGACAGGTGAGCGACTGCTGGCGCGCGATCACCACTCTGGTGGCCGCCAACTGAACCCCGGGGCCGATCGGCCCCGGCGGCAACGCGGCCACCGCCCTGCAGGCCCTGGAAATGGAGCTCTATGTGGGCGCCGGGGAGATGACGGTGCAGGAAGCCTACGACGCCTACAATCAGGGAACACTGACGAAATTCGCCGACTGACCAGGAGACGGGACATGAAGAAGATCGGCATCATCATCTGCGACCGGTATTCCACCTGCGCGGGCGGCAAGTGCTTCCGCTCCCTGGCCGAGCGCGCCGGAGGATTCGCCCGCTACGCGGGCCAGGAGGTCGAACTGGTGGGTTTCACCACGTGCGGCGGGTGTCCGGGCGGAAATGTGGAATACGCTCCCGAGGAGATGAAGGCCAACGGGGCCGAGGTCGTGCATCTGGCCACCGGGCTGGTCGTGGGCTACCCCCCCTGCCCGTACCTGGATCACTTTCGGGAATTCATCCCGCGCAAATTCGGCATGGAGGTCGTGGTGGGCACCCACCCCGTGCCGGAGAAGTATCACCTCGTCCACGAGGACCTCGGCACCTGGCCGACGATGAAGGCCCAGGGCGACCTGCAGGTCCTGCTGGCGGACCGGGCGACGCGGCTGGCATACGACTGAGGCCGAGGGGGACGCCTCGTCGTGGTTTACCAGATCCCGGAGCTGTGGTAGCCTCCCTGTCATATGAGTTGAACTCGCCCCCATGAACGGTCCGCGCAGGGGAAGGGCAGACCACATGACCTGGAGCGCTCCTCACAGCTTTGACCCCGTCAATCGCCTCCTCACAAGACCGGTGAGGTGCCGGCGGGCCTTCCGCATGATGGGCACGATACTGTTCGCCTGCGCCATGGCCACCGGATCATCCGCCCAATCCGACCACACCTGTAGCCACTTCCGCCCCCTGCCCCCCGAACAGAGGGTCGTGCAGAATTCGGTGCGTGGGATTGCCCAGGACAACCAGGGATTTCTCTGGATCGCCACCCTGGGGGGGGTGCACCGCTTCGACGGCCAGGAAATGCTCCGCGTGAACACCGAGCTGGCCAGCAATCAGGAGCTCGACCTGGGGCGGATCTCTTTCCTGACCCTCGACTCCGGTGGAAACCTGTGGTTGGCCGGGCCTTCCGGCAGCCTCGACCGCATCCGGTACGCCGACGGCAAACCCGAATCCTTCACCGCGGCCCTGGAGGGCTCCGGCAGCGGTCCGGGGTGGTCCGTTTGGCAGGTCGAAGACCTCGGCACCGGCCGCCTGGTCCTGCTGGCCGACGGCCGGCTGTTCCTCCTGGATCCCGACAGGATGGAGACCCGGGCCCTGGACGTGATCTTTCCCGCCTGGTGGAAGGTCCACGGCCTCCGGCGCATCCTGGCCCTGGAGGGTGACCGGCTGTTGACATACAACGAACACCAGCTGGGCGTCATCAACCTCGCCGAAGGGACCCTGGACCGGATCTTCGGAGCCGACAGCGGCCCGTTGCCGAAGGATTTCGTCTGCGGCATGGGCCGGATGCGCGACGGCTCGGTGTGGGTATGCGGAACCCAGGGCCGGGTGGGCGAAGTGGGGATGGTCGCCGACCACGTCCAGGTCACGGTGCACCAGTTGCCGGTGGAGACCGACTTGCGGCTGCTGTCCCGGGGACTGAGGGATGAATTCTGGCTGGTTGGCTCCGGGGACGAGCTGCTCCAATGGCAAATGCGGAGCAACCGGGTCACCGTCCATGAACTCGACCGGGATGGGCATCCCATGCCCGGAGACCAAATCATCACGGAGCTGCTGGTCGACCGCTCGGGTGTGGTCTGGGTGGGGACCGAAGGCTATGGCGTGTTCCGCTTCGACCCCAGCAGCGAGCGTTTCCAGAGCATGACCGGGCACGACAACGGCCACAACGGATTCAGCGACCCCTATCTGTGGGATATTCGGGAGGATTCCACCGGCATCATCATCGCTGGGCGTGGCGAATTCGGACGCATGGACCCCCGAAACCACCAATACCAGGCCCTTCTCGACCTCAAACATGACCCCCGGTGCGCGGAATTGGGCGACCTGTTTTGCGTGCTGCCGCTGGACGGCGGCGCCTACCTTTTGGGCACCAAGCCGCACAACCTCGTCCGATACGATCCTGCGGCCGGGACGTTGACGCCGGTGAACGGCAGTGGTGAGGCGCTCGGCGAAGGAATAGTTCCGAACGTTCTGGAGCGCGATGAAGGCGGCTCGATCTGGGTGTTCGGTATCAAGGAAACCCTGCTGCTGGGCGAGGACGCCGCAACTTGGCTGCCCGTGCCTCCCACCCTCGCGCAAGCCCTCGACGGGGTGCGCGTGCGTTGCCTGGCCCAAGCGCCGGACGGCGTGCGGTTCTTCGGCACCGAAACGCTGGGGGTGCTGCGCTGGGATCCGCAGCGAGGCGCCTTGGATACCTGGCAAGCGGATGCCGACTCCTCGACCCTGCCCCACAACGGCGTGCGCTCGCTGCACCTGGATGACGGGGGCACATTGTGGATCGGCAGTTACGGCGGCCTGTCCCGACTGGACGACGCCGCCCGCGCCGCCCCCGGCGCGGCGGTTGCGACCTATACCACGGCCGACGGCCTGCCCGACAACACCATCTACTCCATCCTGCCCGAGAAAGACGGAGCCCTGTGGCTGGCCACGAACCTCGGGCTGTGCCGATTCGACCCCGCCGATGCCGGCACCCGCAACTTCAACCTGGATGACGGCATGGCCAACAACGAGTTCAACGGCGGCGCCTCCCTGGTCGGCAGCGACGGAACCCTGTATCTGGGCGGCGTGAACGGCCTGACCTGGTTCCGGCCCTCGACCGGATACCTCAACCGGATTCCGCCCAAGGCCGCCCTCACCCACGTGAAGGTCGGCGGAAAACCCCTCGGCAACCCCTTGACGCTGACTCGGCTGGACCATCTGGTCGTGCCCTGGCGCCACAACAGCCTGGAGTTCAACCTGGCCGCCCTCTGCTTCCAGCAACCGGACCGGCAACGGGCGCGGTACCGCATCGACGGGGTCACCGACGACTGGTGGGAGGTTTCCCGGGGGCAGCCGATCACGCTCATCCACCTGCCCTTTGGCGACCGACGGCTGGAGTATCGCGTCAGCAACAATGACGGGCTTTGGAGCCCGATCAACACTCTCTCCCTCCACGTGGCGACACCGCCTTGGCAGCAATGGTGGGCCTGGGCGATCTATGCCATCGTGGTCGGCGGGGCGATCTGGCTGATCGTCCGCTTATTCCGGCGCCGGCAGGTCCGCAGCGCCGCGCACGCCTCCCGCCTCGCCCAGGCGGACAAGTTGAAGGCGGTGGGGCAACTCGCCGCCGGCCTGGCCCACGACTTCAACAACCACCTGCAGATCATCATGAGCAGCGCTGAACTGGCGAGCCAGGAGCTGGAGCCCGGCCATCCCGGACAACAGTCCCTGCGGAGGATCGTGAACACCGGTCGCCGGGCGGGACTGCTTTCGGCGCGCCTGTTGACCTTCGCCAAGGAATCGGATCCCGGGCGTGAGGACCTGGATCTGGACGAGGTCGTCACGAACCTGCGCGACCTGATCACCAGCTTCCTGGGCGCGTCCGTCGAGTTTGTCTGCGAGAGGCAACCGGGTGTCAAGATCGTCCACGCCAACCGCGAACAGATCGAGCAGGTGCTGCTGAACCTGTGCGTCAACGCGCGCGACGCCAGCACGAGCCACGGGCGCATCGAGATCGGCACCTCCGTGGTCGAGGAGGGCGGCCGGCGGTGGTGCCTTTGCGAGGTTCGCGACAACGGCGCGGGCATTCCCGAAGGCCTGCGGCGGAAAGTCTTCGAGCCGTTCTTCAGCACCAAGCCCAACGGCGAGGGCACGGGGCTCGGCCTGTCCATGGTCAAGCGCATCGTGTCCCGCCACGGGGGCCGCATCGAATTGTCGGACAACGAAATGGGCGGCACCACCATGGGCGTGCTCCTCCCCTGCGCAACGGCGGAAGTCCCCGCCTCCCCACCGGCGCCCGCCCTCGCGCCGGATCCGGCGACCGCCCCCCGCGCGCGCACCGTGCTGGTGGCCGACGACGAGGAGATCGTCAACCGGGTGACCACGGCCATCCTGGAGCGCGCCGGATTCACCGTCCTGAGCGCCCACCACGGCCGCGAGGCCGTGGCCATGCTGGAACAGCACCCCGAGATCGCGTTGATCGTGCTGGATGTGATCATGCCCGTCATGGGCGGACGGGAAGTTTATGAATACATTCACGAACACGCGTTACCGATGGCGGTGATCATGTGCTCGGGCCAGAGCTTCTCCGCCCTGGAAGGTGCCGACCTGGCGGCGGCGGGCGTGCCCGTTCTGTCCAAACCGTACACCGCGCGCCAGCTGCTGGATGCGGTGGAGCGGCTGCTGGGAAAGCCGACGAAGGTGACGGCGGAACCGTAGATTCGCCGGGTATTCCAGCCCCGATTTCCACAGGGGCCGTTTTCCCCGCTATGGTTCGGATCGGCGAATTGTGAACCGGACGGTGTCCCGAACCTGGAGAAACCCATGAACCAGACCCCGACCATCTTCCTGCAATTGCCGCCCCGGTTGGCCGGCCTCGAGGACCTCGCCGAGAACCTCTGGTGGAGCTGGCATCCCCGCGCCCGCATGCTGTTCAAGCTGCTGGACCGGATGGCCTGGAAGCAGAGCGGTCACAATCCCGATTGCATGCTCCGCGAACTGCCGGTCGAGATCCTCACCGCGGCGGCGGCGAACCCGGAATACCTTCGCCTCTACGACGAGGTCATGACCCAGTTCCAGGGACATATCGAAGGGCAGCAATGCGCCTATCTGGGCTTCCCGCGCCGGGACCGGGACTTCGCGGTCGCCTATTTCTCCGCCGAGTACGGCCTGCACCGATCTTTGCCCTTCTACGCCGGCGGCCTCGGGTTCCTGGCCGGGGATCACCTGAAGGAATGCAGCGACCTGTGCATTCCGCTGGTCGCGGTGGGCTTCATGTATCCGGAAGGCTACCTGCGCCAACGCCTGCGGGACGACGGCTGGCAGGAGAACCAGGACGAACCGCTGGACCGCGATGCCGCCCCCATCAGCCGCGTGCTGGACAAGGAGGGCAACCAGGTGGTGATCCGGGTGCCGGTCCTGGAACCGGCGGTCCACGTGGCGATCTGGAAGGTGAGCGTCGGTCAGATCCCCCTCTACCTCCTGGACACCGATCTGGCTCAGAACGACCCCGACAGCCGGAAAATATGCTCTCGGCTGTACATCGGAGACCTGGAGAACCGCCTGCGGCAGGAGATGGTGCTGGGCCTGGGCGGGGCCGAGGCCCTGCGCGCCCTGGGCATCAACCATTATCTGATGCACCTGAACGAAGGGCACGCGGCCTTCGCCCTGCTGGAACGGGTGCGTGAACTGGTCGCGGCAGGAGCCACCCCGGACGAGGCTCGCGAACGGATCCACCGCTCATCCATCTTCACCACCCACACCCCCGTGCCCGCCGGCCACGACGTGTTCCCCAACGAGATGATCGAGCGCTTCTTCGGATCCTACGGGGAAAAGCTGGGCCTGGACCGGGAGGCCTTCCTGGCCCTGGGCGCTCACCCCGAGCATCCCGGCGACGGCTTCAACATGTCCGCCCTCGCCCTGCGGCTGTCCGCCCGGACCAACGGGGTCAGCCGGCGCCACGGCGAGGTTTCGCGCCGGATGTGGCAAAGCCTTTGGCCCGACCTGCCGGTCGAGGACGTCCCGATCACATCCATCACCAACGGGGTGCATGTGCCCACCTGGATCGAGCCCAAACTGCAGCTGCTGCTGGACCGGTACCTGGGGCCCGATTGGCTGGCCAATCACGACGATCCCGCGGCGTGGGCCGGCCTGGACGGCATTCCCGACGGCGAGCTGTGGCGCGCCCACTACTGGCTGAAGACCAAGCTCATCGACGCGATCCGCGAACGCGCGCGGCAGCGGTGGCTGAATGACGGCGCCAGCCCGTCCCTGGTCATGGCCGGGGGCGCCCTGCTGGACCCGGCGGTCCTGACCATCGGGTTCGCGCGAAGGTTCGCGACCTACAAGCGGGCCACGCTCATCCTGCACGACCGCGACCGCCTGAAGAGTCTGCTGACGGACCCCAGCCGCCCGGTGCAGTTCATCTTCGCGGGCAAGGCCCACCCTGCCGACGACCCCGGCAAGCGGCTCCTGCAGGAGCTCGTCAACACCGCCCGCGACCCGGCCTTCGGCGGGCGCATCGCCTTCGTGGAGGACTACGGGGAACAGCTGGGCCAGTACATGGTCCACGGCGTGGACGTCTGGCTCAACAACCCCCTGCCGCCGATGGAGGCCTGCGGGACCAGCGGCATGAAGGCCGCCCTGAACGGCGTGCCCCAGCTGAGCTTCCTGGACGGCTGGTGGGAAGAAGGGTTCAACGGCGCCAACGGCTGGGCCCTGCCCCACGAGGAAAGGGATGGCGACCGCGACAGTCTGGACGCCCAGCGGCTGTATGACACCCTGGCCGACGCGGTCATTCCTCTTTATTACGACACCGACGACGACGGCGTGCCAACCCGCTGGGTGCAGACCATGAAGGCCGCCATGCTCGCTGCGGGCGCGCCGTTTTCCGCCCGCAGAATGGTCAAGGAGTACGCGCAGGAGTTCTATGCCCCGGCGCTGCAGGAGTTCTCGCAGAAAAAATAGGCGGCCATCCGCCGGAGTCAGGAACCCCGAGGATTGCCCTGCCCCGCCAACGCCGCTTTTACATGCTGCATCAGCGCCCGGCTGAACCGCACCGCCTCGTCGGCCGTCAGGTGCGACCACTCGGGGCAGTCGAAACCGGCCAGTTCGGGATGGTCGGCGTAGTGGATGCCCGGCGATTCGCTCGCGGTGAGCCTGCCCGCCCAGAAGGCCTCCCGGGGCGTGAATTTCCGTTCCAGTTCGCGCACGCCCCCGTGTGACGGCGGGCGCACCCAGACGATGCGGGCGCCGCGGGGGCGCAATTTCTGCGCGGCGGCGGCGATGCGCGCGAACTGGCCGTCGGCGCTCTGCTGCATCATTCTGCCGAATCCCCCTTCCGAAACCCCAGGCGGCGGCCCCGGCGGCGTGAACAGGGGCAGCCAGATCTGCTTGATGCGCCCGGCCAGCGGCGTGCCGAAATCACACAGCTGCCACATGCGGCACCGGCACAAACAACGTCAGGAACACCGTGCCTAGCACCAAAGGAGCCCAACCGCGCATCCTCCTTCCTCACACCACGGATACGGGGTACCGCTTTCACCATTCCACTCCTCCCCAGCCACCGATCCCGACAGCAAATGATCTCCATGGGTTCGTCGCTTTCCTCTTCCCCGAAGTCGACGCTCTGGGCTCCGACGGAGGCCCAACGAGCCAGGACGTAGCCCTTGATGAGCAGGATTCGGCCGTCTCCTAGGAATTTCAGGCCGTCGTAGCTGGAGTCGCCTTCGCTGGCCACCGAAACCTCCTGCAGATAGCTTCCGTCCGCATCGAAGGTGTCGTAGCTGCAGAGAATGCCGGCGGGCTGTTCGCGTCCGCTGCGACTGTGCTGGACCCAGAGGATTCCCTCATCGTCCACGAAGATTTCCGTGATGGCCGGTTCGGTATCGGCCAAGTGGCGTTCCATCTGGCCCGGGAAGGGTGAACCAGAACCAGCCATTCCCCGCACCGAGAAAACGGCGTTGGTCAAATCGAGGCGCGGGCAGGGCCTGTATCGGCAAAGGGTGAAGGCCATCGAGAGAGCCTGTCGCATCACCCACGTGGACAATCCTGATCACCTCATCGCCAGCCACTGCAAACCCTGGCGCCACTGCTCGAATGAGGAACGATTGGATGGAGAAAACGGGTTGATGCTCACCCCCTCCATCGATCACCTGTTCGACCGGGGGTTCATTTCGTTTGAGGATTCGGGGCGGCTGCTGGTCTCGCCGGTGGCCGACCAGACCTCCCTAGCGAAGATGGCAATTGAGATCAATGAGACCGTCAATGTGGGGGTATTCAGTTCGGGGCAGCGGGAGTATTTGGACTTTCATCGGAATGATATTTTTTTGGAGTCTAGGTAACACAGCAAAATGAGTTAGGGAGTGGCACTGAGTATCGATCACCGCCCCCTCCCCTCCATCATCATCTTGATCATATCCCGAACCCTCAACCTCATGCTCCGCATCACTCCCCCGTCGTCCCATCCACCAACCCGTCGCTCCCTTCACCACCGCCACCCTGTTGGCCACGACCCCCATCTTCGCCCCCCAACACCCCTCTCGCCGACCTCCCGGCCGCCAAAACGCCCGCGTCCCCTCCAACCACCTTCATGGCTCCCCGCAACCCCACGACCACCTCGAACACCCCCATGATCGCAAAATACAGCACCGCCGCGGCGATGGCGATCTGGGGCTGCTGCTCCCACACGCCGCTGCCCCGTCCGGGATACACCTGATCCAGCACGTCGTAGGTGATCCCTGCGCGCGGCACCGGCACAAACAGCGTCAGGAACACCGTGCCCAGGTAGGCCCCCACCCCCACGGCCGAGCGCACCAGCAGCAGGGTCTTGCCCACCTTGTCGGCTGCCATCACGGTCAGGTAGCGGCCGGCCATCAGCAGGCCGTAGATCTTCAGCACCGTCCATGTGCCCAGCGCCGCCGCGAAGGCCCACGCGAACAGACCGTAGAATGCGGCCAGCCCCAGGAACAGGGCCAGCTTGCGCCTCGGCGCCACATCGCCCACCGCCAGCGCGCCCATGAATCCGCCCGAGTGCAGCACGATGAACTCCATGAGCATCAGCCCCACGCCCATGCGCACCCACAGGCCGCCGTCCACGGCCATGGGGTCGCTCCACGCCCGCACCAGCGTCACCACCAGCCAGAAAAGCGGACCCGCCGAAAACACCGCTCCCAGCCAGGTCACCATGGGGGTCCAACCGCGCATCTTCCCTCCTCGCACCACGGACACGGGATTCCGCTTTCACCATACCACACTTGCCCTTATTCGCCTGGCCCGACCGCATAGATTCCCCCGGCCGATGCCGGCTCCCTCCTTGCCCCCCCCTCCCCTGGGTGTTACTCTTTTGACAAACTCTATTCAATCCACTGGGATTTCCCCGAGGTGCTCCCATGCCGCGCGCCCTCACCCGCCTGTTGCTGCCTGTCGCCCTGACCGCCCTGCTGGCGGCCCCGGCGCTCGCCTGCACCAACCTCATCGTCAGTCCCGGCGCCTCGGCCGACGGCTCAGTCTACGTCACCTACACCTGCGACGGGGAATTCCACCCCACTTTGCAGCGCATCCCCGCCGGCGACCACGAGCCCGGTGAGATGCAGGAGATCAAGCACTGGAACGACAAGGTTCTGGGCGAGATCCCCTACCCGCCGCACACCTTCGGCGTGGTGAACCTGATGAACGACCACCAGGTCTCCATCGCCGAGACCACCACCGTGGGCCGCCCGGAACTGGTCAACCCCGACGGCATGCTGCACTACTGGCACCTCATGCGCCTCTCGCTGCAGCGGGCCTCCACGGCGCGGGAGTGCGTCGAGGTCATGGGCCGGCTGGTCGACGAGTTCGGCTACCGCAGCAGCGGCGAGTCGTACTGCATCGCCGACCCCCACGAGACCTGGATCATGGAGATGGTGGGGCCCGGCGAGGGTGGACACGGTGCGTACTGGGTCGCCCTGCGCATACCCGACGGCTATATCAGCGCCTTCGCCAACGGCGGCCGCATCGGAACCTTCCCCCTCCAGAACTCCGACAAATGCTTGTACACCAAGGATATGATCGATTTCGCCACGGAAAAGGGCTGGTACGATCCCGCCTCCGGGCCCTTCAACTGGCGCGAGGCCTTCCACCCCCAGACGCCCCAGCAGCTGCGCTACACCGCCACCCGCGTGTGGAGCATCTTCCGGCGCGCCGCCCCCTCGCTTGAGCTCAGCCCCGACTACCATCGCGGCGGCGGCGGCGCCGAGCCCTATCCCCTGTGGATCAAGCCCGACCACAAGCTGACCACCGCCGACGTGTTCGCCCTCATGCGCGACCACTACGAGGGCACGGCCTACGACATGACCCAGGGCGTGGACGCGGGACCCGGCTCGGACCCCCGGCACCTGCGGCCCATGGGCTTCGAGGTCGAGGGCGTCAAATACACCTGGGAGCGGCCCATCTCCACCCAGCAGACCGGCTTTTCCATGGTCTGTCAGATGCGCTCCTGGCTGCCGGACATGGTCGGCGGCGTGAGCTGGTACGGCCTCGACGACACCGACTTTACCTGCTACACGCCCCTGTACTGCGACATCGACGCCCTGCCCGGCAGTTTCACCACCGGCAGCCTCGGCCAGTTCAGCTGGGACTCGGCGTGGTGGGTGTTCAACTTCGTCTCGAACTTCTCGGGCCTGCGCTACGACAAGATGATCGGCGATGTGCGCACCGTGCGCAACGAGATCGAAAACCACTACCTGGACCTGCAGCCGGCCGTCGAAAAGGCCGCGGCCGAACTGCTGAAAACCGATCCCGAACTGGCCTGCAGCTACCTGACCGACTACAGCGTCATGCACGCCGAGGACATGGTGGTGAAGTGGCGCAAGCTCGGCGAATACCTGCTGACCAAGTACAACGACGGCTACATCAAGGACGAGAAGGGCAGCCCCCACGAGGTGGGCTACCCCGAGGCATGGCTGAAGAAGGTATTGGAGCAGCGGCCCGACCAGTTCCGGTTGCCGCAGGATGAGGGGGAGCTCGCCAAGCCAACGGAGTACTGACGGTTGGGATTGTCTCATCCACGCCTTTTCCTGGACGGCGGCCTCCGCCCTCCATGGCGCCGAGGGATACGAGGGAATCTGCAGGTCAACCGCGGCAATCAGCCACCATGACAATCGCTGCAGTTCGTCGTCTTCCATTCCTCGTCGATATCCTCGGGATGCTTATACTCCACGCCGGCCAGGGATTCGAAGACCTCGCCGGTCTTGACCTCCTGCGAGACGATGTCGTGGCACAGCCGGCAATCGTGGGAGATCACTTCGCCGTCCTCGGTCTCGTGCAGGCCGTCGTGGCACCGGAAACAACCCGGGGTGGTCAGGTGGCCGATGTGGTCGGGGAAGCCCCGCCAGTCCACGTGCATCTCGGGGAAGATGTTCGTCTTGAACAGCTCCTGGGCCGTCGCCGATGCCTCGGCGATCTCCGCGACCATGATGCCGGCTTTCACGGGATGTTTCTTCCGGTAGAAAGCCGTGATGCCCTGGTCGATGGCCGCCAGGGCCTCGCCCTCGGTCTCGTACTCGGTGGTCATCAGGTCCACGAGCAGCGATTTGACATCGGGCAGGTCGGCGGAGATCCTGTTCGCGGCCAGGGCCTGGTTGACCAGGCGGGCCGGCGGGTTGTAGTGGTGCGTCGGCCGGTTGTGGCAGTCGATGCAGTCCATGACCCGCACTTCGTGGCCGGCCAGGGCAACCGAATCGGCGTCGGCCTCGGTGCTGCGGAAGATCTTCACGTTGCCCGCACCGTCGGTGTAACTCACCCAGGGGATCTCCATGCGCCGCTCGTCGGTCGAAACGTACCGGATGGTCACGTCCTCGGCCACGTGCCAGTGGATGCCGTGGGGAGACGTCAGGCCCGCGCCCCCGCCGCCGGTCTTCATCAGCAGCTGAAGGCGCCAGTGGGTGTTCTCCTCGTCGGGTGCGAAGTAGTCGTGCTGCACCATCTTCTCGCCCAGGAAATGGGCCGGCCAATGGCACTGCTCGCAGGTGTCCCGCGAGGGGCGCAGGTTGCGGATGGGAGTCTCGATGGGCTTGCTGTACTTGTTGAAGAGCACCGAATAGACCTGGTACGCGCCCGACAGCTTGGAACGGACAAACCACTCGGCACCCGGTCCGATGTGACACTTCACGCAGCCCACCCGAGCGTGGGGCGAGACCTGGAAGGCCGTGTATTCCGGTTTCATGACCGTGTGGCACATGGTCCCGCAGAACTCGTCGCTTTCGGTGTACTCGTAGGCCTGGAAGCTGCCGAAGCCCGTGGCCATCAGGAAGACCACGGTGCCGATGCCGATCAGGATGGTGGCCCGCAGATGGGCGGGATTGTTCAGGTCGACGCGGGGCAGTTTCTCGGTGGCGGGCAGGCCCAGATGGCGGCGGCGGAGTTGTCGGGCCACGCCGAAGGTCGCCACGAGCAGACCCAGGATCATGATCCCCGGCAGGACCACGAAGGCGATCACCCCCATGTAGGGGCTATGCGTTTGGGAAAGGTATTCCCAACCCAGAAGCAGAAGGATCATGCCGACGGCGACGCCGGCGACCCCCCCGCCGAGAAATGTGATGGTGTTGTAGAATGCCGGGGGCATCCTGCGTGCGGCGCTCACTACGGGTCCGTCGGTACGGTCCTCACTCATGGGCAATCAGACCTCCTTCTGGGGAATTTCACTGATCCGTATATCATATACCGTTACCTGGTTTTCAACCAATATTCGCTCGGGAATCAGGAGTAATCTCCCTTCTTGAATATCCAGAAGCCGAGACCCGCACAGGCCAGCCCGACCAGAACCGGATAGGCCGTGGCCCAGACCAGATAACCCCGATACCCAAAATGATCCAGAATCACGTAGGCCGAGGGGCCCAGCAGGACCAGTTGCGGGTCGAACAGCAGCATGGCGGCGGTTCGGAACGCCTGCAGAGGGTTGGCCAGGGCGATGAGGATCGCCGATTCGGGGGGCAGGCCCTCCTGGATGAGGAACCCCAGCAGAATGAGATCGAGAAACAGCAGCAGGAACAACCAGGTCAAGAAAGCGGCCCCCTGAGCGACATCGGTCGAACGGGACAGGGTCGAGATCAGCATCCCGATTCCCAGGAAGCACCAGGCCAGCGAGGCGAGCAGTCCGATGTAGAACAGGACCTGCACCCACGGAATCGTCACTCCCCGCAGGAGCCCCCAGACCACAGCCACCAGCAGAGCCCCCAGCACGGGCATGAATACTGCCAGGAATCTTCCGGCCAGCTTACCCCAGTACCACGGTCCGATCCCCACCGGCATGGCCAGCATGTACTCGAATACTCCCGCCTCGCGGTCGCCGACGACCGAACGGACCGTCGTGATCAGCATGAAAATGGGCAGGATGGCCATGGTGATCTGCAGGTAGGTCACCAGCAGGCGGGACAACCCGGTAAAACCCATGACTCGGGATTCGGTCAGCCCGGAAACGAACAGGCCCACCATGATTCCGCCGAAGATCAGGGTGTAGACCAGGAACCAGCGAGCCCGCAGGGATTCGCCGATGTCGGCCTTGGCCAGTTGGATCAGTTGCTTCATCCCCTTTACCGTTCCCATTTTGGGGCCTCCAATAACCCACCACCGGCGTGCCCGTGGAGGCGCTCTTCCCGCGCGAGGACCTCCTGGACGGCCTGGTCGAAGTCCATGGCGCCGGGGACCGCATCGGGGCGAGCTCCGAGGCCGTAATCCATGGGAGTGATCCGACCTCGCTCATAGAGCGCGGTCCGGGCGTCCAGCCAGGTACCGGTCCGGAAGTCGGTGACCCAGATCTCCACCCCGGGATTACCCTGCCATGGCTGGTCGCCCAGCCACAGCACGGCGCAGCCGAAATCATCAAAGAAAAAAAGCCGGGATCGCCCTCCCTCTGGCCCGCCCCGGACCTGGGCGGAATAGTGGCGGTCGCTGACGGCCATGATGCAGCGCCGGCAGACATCCTGATCCCACCGCACCTTGCCCGGGCCCGTCTCAGGTCCGCGGGAGCAGGCCCCCAGCGACAAAGCCAGGGCCAACAGGCCGGTTTCAAGGAGTTTTTGCGGGCGCATCCGGCTCACTACCCTCGGTCATCTCCAGGTTTTCCACCAGGGCCGCATAGCGGGACAGCATGCCCAGGAAACGCAGCCTGTCCGGCCCCGCGATCATGCCTTGCCAGCGACATTCCCCCGCGTCATTCCGGAAACCCCAGGCCCCGATGGCCTCCGCGAACGCCTGCGTGGGGCGGGAAATGGCCACCGTACAGCGGAGCACGGCGGCCAGATCGATCCGATCATCGACGTGGTCGTCCAAAACGATCCGGCCCCGGTCCATTTCCACCACGCGGTTGACGAGCGGGGCGACCTCGTCCAGCCGATGACTGGATATGATCATGGAATGGCCGCCTTTCAACTCGGCGAGCAGACCGAAGAAAACATGTCGGGCCGTGGGGTCCAGGTTGGCCGCCGGTTCGTCCATGATCAACAGCTCGGTCTCGCGCCCCAGGGCGATGCCGATCATGAGCTTCTGCTTTTCCCCGCCGGAGAGTTTGGCGAAAGGGCGTCTGCGCACGGTGTCGATGTCCAGGCCCAGACGGCCGGAGATGTCCGCCATGCGGCCGATATCGCTGCCGCACACCTCGGCCGTAAAACCCAGCAGACGGCCCACGGTCAACTTCAAGGGAGGCGGCAGTTGGGGCACGAACCCGATGCGGCCCAGCGCCCCGGTGCGGTCGGCGCGGGGATCAATCCCGTCCACCAGGACCTGCCCGCCGTGGGTGTACTCTCCCAGCAGGCACCGGATCAGGGTCGTCTTGCCCGCCCCGTTGGAGCCCACCAGGGCGATGCGGTCGCCGGGGTCCAGGACCAGGTCCGCCCCCTTGAGCACCTCGGTGCGGCGGAAATTCTTGCTCAGGTTGTTGCAGCGGATATTCAAGACTAGCCCGGTCCCTTGAACTTGAAGGAGAGCGATGAGGTCGGACAGACGTCCAGGCATCTCCCGCACCGGGTGCAATCGGCGCCCAGGTCCGTATTCATCGTTTTCGCCCTGCCCCTGATCGTGGTGGCCAGGACATGGGGAACCAGACAGACCTGCCGGCAGGCTCCGTCGTTGTGGCACTGGCCGATGTTGTGGACCACCTTCAGGGGCGCAAGGACCCCGACCAGGCCGTAGGTCAGCCCGATGGGACAAGCGTAGCGGCACCAGCCGCGGCGGGAATAGAAGATTTCGAACATCAGCAAGGCCACGACCCAGACCAGAGCCAGACCTGGCCCGTAGATCAGCGCCCGGCTGAGAATGCCCGTGGGCGAGATCGTCTCGTAGACCGTGTATCCGGTCACGAAGGCCAACACCGCGAAAAACAGCCAGAGCACCGTCCGGCCGCGGCGGTCGAAGGTGTGGTTTTTGACCAGTTTTCGCGCCGCCAACCGCAGATGGATGATTTCCCCCAGTTCCCCCAGCAGATGATAGGGACAGACCCAGGAGCAGAACGTCCGCCCCCCCAGAGCCCACCAGAGCAGGGAAACCGAGACGACGCCGATCAACAGGTTCAGCACCACGTGCCGGTACGCCAGCATGACCTGCAGGGCGGAATTGACGTCGGCCATGTGGAAGCCCACGAAACGCGACCCCGTCAAGGCGCCTTCAACCAGTTGGATGTCCAGATGATAGGACAGGACGAACAGCAGGTTCACCGCGATCAGCACGGCCCAGCGCCGGCGGCGCCACGTCTGGGGCCGGGAAACCATTTCCGCGCGTGCATCCCGGATCTGCTCGCGGTTCATGGGCATGGCCTGCAGCTCATGGATCTCGCGAACGCGTGGGGAAATGTCCTCGGGTGTGGGCCGCGGAGGCGTCCGGCCCAGCAAAACGGCAACCGATTGGAGCAAGGCCTTCATGCGCTGCCCTCCCCCGCCAATAGGTCCATCACGATTGCCGACGGTTCGGCCGGACAGATCATTTCGCAGACGCCGCAGCCTACACAGCCGGACAGGACCTGCGGGGTGTAGGTCGCCCGCCCGCCCTTTTCGCCCGTGGGGACCAGGCGGATGGCCGGCTGGGGCGGACATTGGTTCGGATCCCCGGCCGGTGGATTCCCCGCCTCGCACTGGGAAATGCGGATCTCGATGGGGCACATCCGGACGCAAAGGTCGCACACTTCCAGGTCGTACTCATGTTCCCTGACCGGAAGGGGGTGCCAGCGGTCGATTTCCGCGTACCGCAGAACCCCCTTGAAATTCTTGCCCCGCGCCGGCCCCGCGACCCCCTGCCCACGCACGGCGAGGCAGAGGTCGGGCCTCGCCAGGACGGCCGTGGCCATCCGGGCCTGGTGGGGATAATCGAGGTCATGGGTCAAGGCCCCGGTGGGACAGGCCAGCACGCATTGCAGACCGTCGCAGGAAAAATCGCATGCCTGCCGGCGGGGGTCGATCCAGGGCGTGCCGACCCCAGCGCCGTCCTGGATGTCCGCCAGGCTGATCGCCTCCACCGGGCAGACCTGGACACATTGCCCGCACTTGATGCAGGCGGACAGGAAGTCGGCCTCCGCCAGGGCTCCCGGGGGGCGCAACCGCCGCGCCCAGCCCCGCACCACCGGAACCAGTCCCACCAGGGAAGCCCCGATCAGGCCGCCGATCAGGATCATCGTGCGCAGGAATCTCCTTCGCTTGGGGTTGTCCGGACCTGCGGACCGGGATCTCTTGGCCGATTCAGGGCACATGCTCACCCTCCGGTGACATGCTCATGCCCACTCCGCCACGGTGCATGCGGGGAGCCGAATCCCTGACCAGCAGCCGGGGCTCCGAAAGGGGCACCAATCGCTCAAGGAAGTCCAGGACCTCCAGCAGGGGCGATCCCTTGAAGAACTGGGCGTAGGGCACGTCGTGCCAAATCCGGTCGGCATAGGCATAGATCTCGTGGGGAGTGTCCCCGACGCCGTCATGGTCCCGGTCGAATCCCTCGTAGCCGCTCCAGTAGTTGTCCCGCCACACATTGTTGTTGGCTGTGTTCCCGCCGCTGACGGCGATCTGCGTGAGGTTGCCGACAAAGCGGTTGCCCTCGAACACGTTGCCGTGCCAGTCGTTGAGAAAGCGGATCCCGATCCCGTTGTAGGCCAGGGTGTTGTTCAGGAACCGGTTTTCGGTATCCGGTTGGAAAGGGGACAGGTCGATGTACAGACCGCTGGCGCAGTAGAGAACCTCGTTGTTCTCGATGACCAGGTCGGAAGTCTCCTTGAAGCCGATTCCGATACCGGTCGGCCCGGACGAATGCAGGATCTGGTTGTTCCGGATCACGACCCCGTCGCTGTACATCAGGAAGATTCCGACCGAATTGCCCAAGAACCGGTTCCCCGTTACCAGGTTGAATTTCGAATACATAAAATGCAGGGAGTAGCGGCTGTCGGTCTGGGTGTTGTCCCGGATCTCGTTGTCGGCCGAATACCAGACGACCATGTCCCGCACGTCATGACAGGCGTTCTGCTCGATCTTGTTGTGAAAACTGTACCACAGCCGGATGCCGTCACCCCGCTGGCCCAGTTCCATAGGCTTGGAAGAGATGGTGTTGCGGCGCACGATGTCGTGTTTGCATTGCTGCATATCGATGCCGAACAGGCAATCGTCGATGACACAGTCCTTGACTACGTTGAAGTCGCCCCGCAGCTGGATCCCGGCATCGATGTCGTTGTGGGAGGTCCCCGAATTGGTCAGGCGCAGGTTGCGAATCACCGCCCCGTCGGTATCCAGGTAAAGCACCGTACCCCGGCCGCCGCCGTCGATGACCACGCGGCCTTCGCCGTCCAGGGTCAGGGGGTGATCGATGACGACCGGGCCTTCATAGACGCCCGGAGGGGGGACCAGCCTTCCGTTGTCCGGGGTGGCATCCACCAGGAGTTGCAGCGGCGTCGGCTGCGCCCCCGCTGCCCGGGTCGCCGGGAGGCACAGCACCAGCGCGGTCATCGCCAGGTGCAGGCTAGTTGTCTTCATCGTCCTTGATCCGTTCCCTGCGCAGCAACATGGCCGCCAGCAGGAGAAGGGAGAAGAGGATCATCAGGCCGAATCCGTATTCGGGATAGGAATTGGTGGTGAACTGCGCAACCTTTCCCTGGCCGAAGACCGTGGGCATGAAAGGCTTCAACGTGAAGGCGCCCATCTCGTTCATGTGGTGCCCGTACCACCAGAGCCAGACGGAATACTCGATCACGAAGAACAGCGGCAGCCCCGCCGGCGCAAGCGTCAGCAGTTTTTCGGCGGCGCCGCCGGGCCTGCGGGTGATCCCGACCAGCACGATCATGGCCACGATGATTCCCCAGAAGAGGATCGTCCCCTCCTTGGCTATGCCGGCCACCATGGGCTCCAGCACCTCCGGATCACGGAAATAGCGGCCCAGGTTTCGCCGGTAGTGCCAGGGAATGAATTGGGAACCGCTGCCCTGCCATTGTTCGTCCCCGATGCGGTCGGTGTCCTGGTTGAAGGCGTCGCGGAAATAGCGCAGACTCTG
The DNA here is from genome assembly GCA_002790835.1 of bacterium CG_4_9_14_3_um_filter_65_15. Lineage (GTDB taxonomy): Bacteria > Krumholzibacteriota > Krumholzibacteriia > LZORAL124-64-63 > LZORAL124-64-63 > JAHJTW01. The sequence goes on from PFVX01000094.1 coordinate 49,440, forward strand.
TTCCTTGGCGCCGCCGTCAACGGCCGCCGGAGCCGCCTGAGCCTCACCGCCCTCTGCGGCTTTGCTCTCGGCCAGGGATGCTTTCAGCCGGGCGACCAGGGCCTCGCCGGAGGAAAGCTCCCGGTCGGGGGTTTCGTCGGCCAGGCTTTCCCCCGAATCCATGACCCGGCCCGCGAGATACCGCGCACTCTGGTAGCGGAGTCCGTCCGGCCCCAGGAAGGCCAGCCCCATCCAGACGGCGACGGCCACAAATCCCGCGCTCATGATCGACATGCGCAGGACCGCGCACCTTACCAGGAAGCCCAGCAGCATGACCCCGACCATGGCCACCAGGAACAGGGAGAAGAACACCTCCACCGCCCCCCCCGAAGCGATGGGATACATGCCCACATAGTGGTTGATGGTATCCATCTCGTGGACGCAGTCCAGGGCATCGCCCTCTTGGTCGGCGGATCCGGCAGCCTGCCCGCAGCCGCTGAATACCCCATTGAGATGGAACTCGATCCGCACGCCGTCGGGAAAAACCTCCGGCGGATAGTTGGGGGCCTCCAGGGATACCCACCAGATGGGAGCGTTGTAGATGGGCCACAGCAGCCCGATAGCCGCCAGGACCAGGAGGCTGCTGATGAACGATCTTCGCCGCGCTGTGGTCATCTCTCACCCTTCCTCATGGCCCTGCCTCCCCACGTTTGCCGCACCAGTTCAGCCCCCCGGGGCTCATGTCAGTCGAAATCGGGGTTGCGCCAATCCTTCGAGGGCGCCAGGTCTTCCTTGGGGACGGGAATGCGCGAGACGTAATTGATGACCGCCTGCATGTCGGTGTCGCTGAAGTTCTTGATCTGTTTGATCATGTCGGGGTTGGCGTTGCGCCGCTTTCCGTCGCGAATCCACTCGAACTGGCGCAACATGTACGCATAGTGCTGGCCCTGCAGGCGGGGATAGTACTTCTCCTCGTTGCCCTCGGCCGTCTCGCCGTGGCACTGCACGCAATTGGCCTTGTACAGTTCCTGGCCGTGGGCGAACTCGGGCGTGCCGTCATCCCACAAACCCTTCCCGTTGTCGGGGTTCATGGGCAGGCTCGCGATGTAGGCCGAGACATCGGCAAGGGACTGGGGGCCGCCGATGGACTGGGGCAACGCGAAAGGGTACATGGTGGGGTTGTCCCGGTTCAGGGCGCGGATGTCGGCCAGCTGCTTGATGATGACATCACGGAATTGGCCGGCCAGTTGCGGAAAAGTCCCCTCCTGGGTCCCCCAGCCTTCGGTCAGGTGGCAGGCGGCGCAGACCTCGTAGACGTCCCGCCCGTTTTCCAGATCCGGCGTGAGGCTGAGGGCCTCATCCTTCTCTCCGCCTTTGTCGTTCCAGGCCGGCGACTCGACCGTCATGCCTGCGGCAAGAGCGGCGATCACCAGCACCATCATCATTTGCTTCTTCATGTCGTTCTCCTTCGCGGATAAACCACGCTCGCGGTTTCGCGGACGTGACGTTGACAGCAGTCTACTTCGGCAGGGACGAGACATAATCGGCCAGCTGGGTCATCTGTTCGTCGTCGACCAGATGCATGACTCCCTGCATGCCGAGAACGGCCATGCTGTTGGCCCTCGCCCCGCTTTTGATATCGCGCATCTGCCTCAGGATGTATTCCCGGGGTAACCCCGCGATCCGGGGATAATCCGGCAGGATCGGCGTTTTGCCGTCCTTGCCGTGACAGGCGGTGCAGGTCTTGGTCTTGAACAGCTTGGCTCCGGGCGATTCCGGATCGGGTTGGCCGCCGATCGGGGCGCCACCGCCCAATTCGTTGGCGATGAAATCCGCCAGGATGATGAATTCGTCCTCGGTGACATCCTTGATGACCGCCTGCATCTGGGGTGCGTAGCCGCTGGCGCGATTCCCGCTTTGGATGTCCTTCATCTGCCGCAGTGCATAATCCCGCCCTTGGCGCGCCAGAATGGGATAATCGGGCAGCAACGGATGGATCCCGTCATCCCCGTGGCAAGTGTTGCACGTCTTTTCCCTGAACAGCCGGGCGCCCGCGGACTCCTGGATCACATCCGCGCCTGTTGCGGCCAGAACGGATTCCCCGTGTGTTCCCCTGATCTTGGCCAGACGATCCTCACGGTCGTTGCAGGAGCAGGCGGCCAGCCAGGCCAAAGACAGGATGAGCAAGGCAAGAAACGGAGTTTTCGGGGTTCGTTTCATGATCTTCATCCTCGGGTTCGCAAGCCGCAATTTCGGCACGTTGTGGCCCCGCCGGGAGCGCCCCCGGCGGGGTCAGGTTAAACTGATTCATTTCCGCCCGCTACTTGATCTTCTTGGCGCCGCTCTCCTCGAGGAAGGTCTTGGCGCGCAGACCCAGGTCGGCGGTTTTGACCTGATATTGCCACCACTGGTTGGCCCAGAGCATGGCGTTCTGCCAGTCGTTCCCGGTGGCCGCGGTCTCGGCCTTCTGCTTGGCCTCGGCGGCGAAACCCAGCTGGTCGGTGGCGTCTTCCACCAGGGCGAGAACCGTGGGGAATTCCTGATAGTTATGACTGGTGATGAAAGCCACCACCTGGTCGATGACTTCCTGGGTGGCCTCGTTGGTGGCGACCTGGGTCAGGTAGTCCTCCTTGCTGTAGGCCACGCCTTGCTGCATCTCGGCTGTTACGGCCTGGTAGCCCTTGGGCTGGACGAGCAGGTACCCCTCCATCTCCAGGTGCAGGGCGGAACAGAATTCGGTGCAGTAGTAGGGATAGACGCCCGCCTTGTCGGCGACGAAGGAGGCGGAGGCCGTCTTTCCCGGCTCGACGGAGAGCTGGATGTTCTGGCCGGAGATGGAGAAGCCGTGCACCTCGTCCTCGGCGCGCTCCAGGTTGGTCAGGTGGATCAAGACCTTGTCGCCCTCGGTCACCTCGATGATCTCGGGGGTGATGTGGGAGCGGATAAGCGTCCCGAACACCTCAACCTTGCCCGGTTGGCGATCGGTCCGTTCACGGCCGGCGCGGGCCCTGAACTCCGACCGCTTCTCCTGCCTGCTGTCCCAGCCGCTCTTGTAGCGCACAAGGGGATCCAGCTTGTCCATCTTGATGGACACCGCGTAGTGGGGCTCTCCCAGGGGCAGCGGCATGTCGTAGAGCAGGGTCATCGTAGGATGACTGATGTCGATGAGCTGGTGGTTCTGGGGATGCAACGGCCCGACCGGATCGAAACGATCGATGGCCAGTTTGTTCAGGGCCACAAGGAACTTCCCGTCGGGGTTCTTGGTGTCGCCCTCCATGGTCATCAGGTGGCCGACATTATAGTGGATGGGCAGGGTATCGAGGACCTTACCGGTCTTGTAGTTCCACTTGGTGATCTGCGAGTCCACGTAGATCGATGTGTAGCAGACGCCGTCCTCGGAGTCGAACTGGGTGTGCAGCGGACCGAGGCCGACGCTGACCGACTTGTCCAGGGCCGCCTCCAACGAGATGATGGGGATGCCGTAGGCGTCGTAGCCCTCGAAATTCCGCCCGTCGATGGCCGCCTTGATCTTGACGAAGCTGTAGACCCAGGCGTGGCTGTCGAGCTTTCCGGCCACGATGATGGAGGCGCCGTCCGGGGACACATCACAACCGTGGGGGCTCTTCGGCTCCGGGATCAGGAAAAGCAGATCCTCGGCGATCGCCTGCGCTATGCTGATCAGGTAGTGACCCTTGACTTTCCCCACCTTGCCGGCGGCCACCAGTTCCGCAGCCTTTACCCAGTTGGTCACGTGCATGAAGTCCGTGTCCTTGGACGAGCAACCCGCCTCGAAGGGCGGCCGACCACGCTCGATGCCGCCCACATAACGCTCGGAACAGAACGAGTTGGTGAAGCCCCAACCGTAGCTCGGGCCCTTGCCAGCATCGGAGAGATCCTGGCTGTAGGGAGGTAATTCGAAAGTGAATGTCTGCTCAGGGTCGAGACGTCCAGCCTCGCGGTCGAACTTCCAGTAGGTCAAGCCTCCGCGGTACTTCTCGTTGAACTCCTCCAGGGGGGCGAATTCGCCGTCCAGGGGCGCGGGGTATTGGCTCCCCTCCATGACATACTCGGTGTTGGGGGTGGCGAAGCAACCACCGTGGTCGGACTGGAAGAAGGGGTTGGGGACGATCTGTTTGGTCTCGAAATCCTTAAGGTCGATCACCGCCACCCGGGGATTGGCCTTGTCGTTGATGAACAGGAACTTCCCGTCGTAGTCCCCGTCGGTCTCCGAAATGGCGGGATGATGGGAATCACCGAAGGTGATGTCCTTGCCGTCGATCCGGCCTCCGGCCAGCACCGCCTTGGACTCGTCGTCGAAACCGTAACCCTGCCAGGGTTCGGGAGTGAAGACGCCGATGTATTTGAGGATCCGCATGGAGGGAATGCCGTACACGATCACCTGCCCGCTCTGGCCGCCGGAGCTGAAGCAGAGGTATTCGTCACGCCCACCGGTGGGAATGTAGGTCTTGGCCGCCGCGAGGACGTCCTTCTCCGTCAGGCCCCTCTCCTGCATCACTTCCTGCAGGGTCTGGGTCCAGGCTGCACTGGAGCCGGCAAGAGTGCAAATCGCCGTTAACAGCAATACGGCTTTCAGTCGGTTGATCAGCCTCATTTCCTACTCCCCTTCTTGTCGGAATGCCTCAGCATGGCAGGTGCGGAATCCAGGATTCTCCCGACCGATTCCTCGGCCGGCATTTCCTTTCCGAAACACCCAGCAATGAACTATCCCTTTATTAGGATAATTTTGTCCGATTTTCAATAAAATAATAAGACCCGGGTTGTTCAGGTCAGTCGTCGACCACCGAAAGGTAGGCCAGGAGGTCTGCCAAATCCGGGTCACTCAGCCCCTGCAGGGGTTTTCCCATCTTCGGGTCCTTGCGCTTCCCGGTCCGGAACGCGGCGACCTGTCGGGCAAGGTATTCCGAATACTGACCGGCCAGCTGAGGGTTGGAGCCTTGTCCGGCGCCCTCCCGTCCGTGGCATTTCCTGCACTCGCGGTGGTAGATCGCCTCTCCCGCCGCGGGGTCACCGTCGTACTGCGGTATGTTCAGGACCCGCTTGGCGAGCATCAGTTTGGCGTAGGCGTCCAGGTCCGGATCCACCGGGGGCATGCGGGTGAACAGTTCGAGACCGGTCAGATAAGTGGAAATGTTCAGGATGTCGGCTTCCGGAAGCTCCCGGTCGTTGGCGTAGGGAGCCATGGCCATGTTCTCCCACTCCCCGCTCTTGAAGGCCCGCAGCTGATTCGCGATGTACTTGACGGGCAAACCAGCAATCCGGGGGTATTCGCCGCCACCGCCGCCCTGTCCGAATTCTCCGTGGCACCCCGCGCAAAGCTCCATGATTTCCTTCCCGATGTCCGCGTCGTAGACATACTCCGTGGCTTCGTCCCCGGAAACCGCAAACCCGGAGGAAGCCGCCGTGGCCAGCAGCAGCGTCAGGATCCCGGAAGCGGCAACCAGCCCCAACCACCGAAAAGGGGAGCTCCGCGCACTCTCGATGTTGTAGCCATGCGGCATGAGATGACCTCGAAGTGTAAGGTGATCGGGCTAGCCGTCGAAATTGCCCTCGGGCGGAGGAGAGGGAACCGTCCACTCCAGGGTCACGGCCCCCCACGGATTGACCTCGGCGGCATCACCGCTCCAGATGGACGCAAGAAGATTGCCTGCGGTGACCCCAAGGCCGGAATACACAATCAACCAACCCAGGCCCGAAACCTGGGCTTGGGCCAGGAATCCGGACACAAGACCGATCGCATCCTCCGGCACTCCCTGGGTGCCCATGATCACGCGAGGCACGAGGGCCAAATTGAGGCCCACGATGTACAGGACCGCCCCCAGGTTGGCAACGCCTGCAACAAAGTTGCGGCCCACCATCTTCGGCCACCAGAAATGCAGGCCCGCCAGCAGGGCCGCCATCACCCCGCCCCACAGGATATAATCCAGCTGTGCCGAAGCGAACAGGGAGGTCCCCAGATAGGAGCCCAGAGACGGACTGGCCAGCAGCATCCCCATCCCCACGGCGATTCCGGCATGCAGCAGGAAACCGAGTGCAAAAAATGCAGCGGGAGACAGGGTGATACTTCCCCGGTACAAAGTTGAAAGCCAGGTGAAACCAATCAGGGCCGCGGGGATGAGCACCAGCAGGCTGAAAAAACTGAAGACCAGGCTGGATCCCGGGTCGAGACCCCGGCCGATGAGTGCAACCCCCGAACTGGCCACAGCCAGGCCGGCCAGGGCAATCATGGATCCGACCAGGAGCCGATAACCGGGGGAAGTCCTGCGGGAGATCCCGCTGATAAGGTCGCTGAGGATGCCCACTCCGGGTATCAGGGCGAAATACGCCACCGGGCGGATGGAGAACCAGAAATAGGAACGCCAGACCATGGGGTCGGCCTCCCAGCCGAACAGCCCCGTGGTGGTGATGCGGCTGGCGGTCATGAACAGGGCCACAGCGGCGAATACCGCCCCGGAAAAGATCAGAAGGTAGCCGTAGACATACATGCCCCATACCGTCAGCGGCATGTCGAAAAATCCCATTTCCTGTCTGCGACCGTGATGCACGGTGACCACGAAATTGATTCCCGTCAACATCCAGCTCATGGCCATGAAGAAGAGCCCGACCAGCAGCACCTCGAAAGCTCCCGGCTCCAGCATGGCCAAGCGCGAATCCATGGTCCATCCGGTGCCGATGGGGCAGATGATCTGCGAGGCCAGAAGCAACAGCAGCCCGATGACATGGAAGTGCAAGCTGAGGCGGGAAAGAACCGGCAGGGCCATGTTGCGGGCGCCCAGTTGCAAGGGCAACAGGAAGAACCCCAGGACGCCCGGCAGGACCGGTACCATCCAGCCCATGACCTGGATCAGGCGTTGGTAGGTAATGACCTGGGTCAGCATCCGCCGTTCGAAATCGCCCCCACCCAGTGCCATCATCAGGGGCAGCATGGCAAGGATCATGGCCATCACGAAGGCTGCAGCGGTCCAGGCCAGATACATGAGGGCGACCCGCTTGTGGTCCGTGGACCGGAACCACCCCATTACCCCGCCGGGTCCGCCCAGATAACTGTCGCGCAGTGCATCCACCGCCGAATGACTGGTGTTATCCATTTCTACTTGTCCTCCTGGGGGCCGGCTTCGCCATGGTCGGAAAGGCTTTCCAGGTACGCGACGATGGCCTCGATTTTCCTGTCGTCCAGCTTGCCATCGAAGGTAGGCATGACGCCCTGGAAGCCCTCGACTACGAATGCGTTGGGAGAAAGGACCGACTCCTTGACGTAACCCGCATCGACTTTTCGGGTCCGACCGTCGGTGGAGACCGCTTCATGACCGTACAGATTCTTGAAGGACGGACCCACGAGCTTGGAGCCGTCCAGGGAATGGCAGGCCTTGCACCCCTGGGCGACATAGAGAAATTCGCCGACCTCGGCCATGGTGCGTCCGGCGAAGATGTCCGATGCCGCTGCCAGCCAGGAGGCAAAATCCGGCTCGCTCAGGGCAATCATCGCCACGGGCAGGCTGTCATAACGGACACTGCTGAAAGTCCCGGAATAGATGGGAAAGGTCCCCGGTGTGATGGGTTCGAACCAGGTCTCGGTCGTGCGGCCGGGCAGCACCGCCTGCTGAACCCGCATGGCGGGAATAGCCAACTGCCGGCTGATGTCTTCGCTGGTCAACGCAAGGAGGACCGGCTTGCCCGTAGGCACGCGGAGAGTATCAGCGACATAACCGCCGGGATAGGCGAAATCCCAGGCGCCCTCGCGGGTGGTGATATCGATGGCATAGGAATCATACGGGGGAACGGTGCTGTCCACGAATTCGCCCAGGCCCGCCATGAAGGCGAAACCGCCCAACGCAATCGTCCCCAGCATCCAGGCGCCCAGCAGGCACTTGTTCAAGCCGCCGGCGGGCACTTGTTCCGGGTCACCGCTACGGCGCCGAAATGCGAACATGAAAGTGACGGCCAAGCCCACAGTCAGGATCAGGACGATTAGGCCCACGAAATAAAGGTCATAGAAAACCATGTCCACGCCGGGGGCAAAGGTCGAAGCCCATTCCGGGAACCAGGCTGAGAGATTGGCGCTACCCATCAAACCGATACCTCTTTCGTGCCGTCAAGCCGCGGGGGACCGGGTTGGTCGCCCCATCCTGACGGAGTTGCCTATCTTGAATTCTCGGCCACAACCCTACGCATGGCGTCCTCGATGGGCAGGCAGGCCTTGGTGCGCTGCTCATCCAGCCAGCGCGGCTGTTCTTCCAGGATGCTCTGCTGCTCGGCCAGGGCCGCCTGCAGGGGTTCGTTCTCGGGAACGAGGAGCTTGGTATCCCTCACCTGGTTTTGCGACGCCAGAAACCCTCCCTGCAGGAACAGGGACAGGGCGTAGAGAAAGATGATCAGGGCCAGCCCGCACAGCAGTACCGCCGGCGTGTTGAAGCCCGATTTTCCGCGTGCACTCTCTTGCATGGTCATCCTCGCGTGTCCCGGCGGACCACGACCGCCGGCGCATGAAACAATTGGCTCAGGCGTTCTCGAAGCGCAGCGAAGCCTCCAGACGGGGGTCCTTCAGCGGCACCAGGGAATGGCCCATGGCCAGGCGGGTGATCGCCGCCAGCCACAATCCGGCTATTCCGATGAAACAGGTCACATCCATCACGCCGAACACGAACTTTTCGCTGAAGCTCGGCATGACGACCCAGTACAGGTTCAGCCACTGGGCCGCGATGATCCAGACGGCCCAGAAGGCCAGCATCTTGCGGTGGCGCTTGGCATAGCGCGAAATCAGGCCCGCGAACGGCAGCACGAAGGCCGCGAAGATCAGGAAGATGCCCAGCTTGCCCCAGCCCTCGCGGGAGCGTTCCAGGAACCAGTTGGTCTCCTCGGGAATGTTGGCGTACCAGTACAGCATGTACTGGCTGAAGGCGATGTAGGCCCAGAAGAACGTAAAGGCGAACATGCCCTTGCCGTAGTCGTGGATGTGTTCGGGGCTGACGATCCTCGTCATCCGGCCGGTGTTCTGCAGGCCGAAGGTCAGCAGCGTCAGCACGGCGAAGAACGAGACGAAGCCGCCGGCCCAGTAGTAGACGCCGAAGATGGTGCTGAACCACAGGGGGTCGACGCTCATCAGCAGGTCGAACGAGGCCATGGCGATGGTGATGGCGCCGATCATGATGGAAAACCCGCTGAGGTTCTCCACGCGCCGGGTGATGTTGTCGTCGCCGCTGACGTCCTGGGCCAGGGACTGGCGCCAGAAGAAGATCCCGTACCCCGACCAGATGCAGAAGTAGATGACCCAGCGCAGGATGAACGCGCCCTGGCTGAACCAGGCCGCCTTGTGGGCCATGGCGGCCGAGGCGGCGATCTGGGGATCGGCCCAGCCGTAGATCTTCCCCGCGAAGAGGATGACCGGGATCGCCAGGATCGCCAGCAGGGGCATGACCGCGGCCATGACCTCGGCCAGGCGGCGGATCACGATGTGCCAGCTCGCCTTGGTCACCGACATGATGGGCAGGAAGGTCAGGGCGCCCAGGCTGACGCTCAGCACGTAGGCGTAGCTGATCAGATAGGTGTAGCCGAGGCGCCGCATGCCGTCGCCGGCGGCGGCGCCCAGGGCCACCGTGGCCGCCATGGCGATGACGCCCACCACCGCGCTGATCATGAAGCCCCGCCGGCCGAGCCCCGTCAGGCTGGTGTTGGTGTCCTCGATCCGGACTGATTTGTCATTCAAGTGTCGACAACTCCAGGCTGCGCCGGATGGTATCCGGCAGGAATCACCTTGTGCCCAAGTTCTCCAGGGCGGCGCGGTCGTCGGCGGGCACGTCCGCGAGACTCGCGTTGCGGGACAGCTGCAGAGCGCGCACGTACGCGACGATGGCCCAGCGGTCCCGCGGGTCGATCTGGTTCTTGTACGACGGCATGTTGCGGATGCCGTGGGTGATCGTGTTGTAGATGTGCCCCACCGGACGGTCCACCACGCTCTGGCCGACCAGGTCGCTGGGCGGGGTCCAGGTGCCTTCGGCCAGGGCCGTGGCGCGGATATTCACCACGCCGTTGCCGTTGCCCGATAGGCCGTGGCAGGGCGCACAGAAGATCTGGAAGCGTTCCTGTCCGCGGTGCATCAGGTCCTGGTCAACGGTGACGGGAAACTCGGTCACGAAGGTCGTGTCGCCCTCGACGCGGCCCCGGAAGAAGGGGTCGCCCGCGCGCAGGTCGCCGCGGGCCACGGTGCCGTCCACCGGGGTGCGCATGGAGCGGCCGTCGGCGAAGAAATCGTCCGCGGACTGGGCCTTGTAGTAGTACTGGTTGTCCATGTCGTAGACGACCTGGATGCGGGGCTGCCCCTTGACGGAATGGCGCGCCCGGTAGATGCATCCGATGGGCACCAGGGTCAGGGCCACCAGCACCAGTCCGATGGAGATCAACGGTCGGGGCATGCCTCAGTCCTCCGCGCTTTCATGGATTTCCTCAACCTCGGAACCGCCGAGGGAGGCCAAAAACTCACGCGTCTTCTCCAGCTTGAAGGCCGGGTCGCGCGCTTCGATCACGATGAAGAAGCGGTCCTGTGTGGCTCTGCGGAACCGCTTGCTGGTCAGCAGGGGGTTGTACCACCGCGGCATGCCGTTCAGGCCCCACATGCCGAAAAAGGCCGCAAAGGCGCTGAACAGCACCGTCAATTCGAACATGATGGGGATGTTGGCCGGCAGCCCGAACAGCGGCTTGCCCGAGATCACGAAGGGGTAATCCACCGCGTTCATCCACCACTGCATCAGGGTGGCCGCGGCCAGGCCGATCAGGCCGCCGCCCAGGATGATGAAGGGCAGGCGCGTGCCCCGGATCCCCATGAAGTCGTCCATGCCGTGCACCGGGAACGGCGAGTGCACGTCCCACTTCTTGAATCCCGCGTCGCGGACCCGCATCGCGGCCGCGGCCAGCAGGCTGGGGCTCTCGAACTCGATCAGCAGGCCGTAGAGGTCTCCCTGTTTCATCACTTGTGCCCCTTCCTGCGAACGTGCTCGGGGATGTCGCCGTGGTAATCCCCCACGATGTGCCGCTCACCGCTGTGCGGGTCGGCAATGGGCATCACGGTCTTGACCTCGGCCATGGCGACCATGGGCAGGAAGCGGATGAACAGCAGCACCAGCGTGAAGAACAGCCCCCAGCTGCCCAGGAAGGTCAGGATGTCCACGATGGTGGGCCGGTAGTAGGCCCAGCTCGAGGGCAGGAAGTCACGACTCAGCGAGGAAACCGTGATCACGAAACGCTCGAACCACATGCCGATGTTCACGAAGATGTACAGCACCCACATCACCGGGATCGAGGTGCGCAGCTTCTTGAACCAGAACAGCTGCGGCGTGACCACGTTGCAGGTCACCATGATCCAATAGGCCCACGCGTAGGGGCCGAAGGCGCGGTTGACGAAGGCGAAGCCCTCGGTGGGGTTGCCGCCGTACCAGGCGATGAAGAACTCGGTGGCGTAGGCGAACCCGACCATGCTGCCGGTGGCCAGGATGATCTTGTTCATGTTCTCCAGGTGATGCAGGGAGATGATCTCCTTGAGCCCGAAGAACTGCCGCGCCGGAATGAGGATCGTGCCCACCATGGCGAAGCCGCTGAACACGGCGCCGGCCACGAAGTAGGGCGGGAAGATCGTGGTGTGCCAGCCGGGCAGCTGCGCGGTGGCGAAGTCGAAGGAAACCACCGAGTGCACCGACAGCACCAGGGGCGTGGCCAGCCCGGCCAGGATCAGGTAGGCCTTTTCGTAGCGGTGCCAGTGCCGGTGGCTGCCCACCCAGCCCAGCGAGAGCACGCCGTAGATGATCTGTTGCAGCCTGCCCTTGGCGCGGTCGCGCAGGGTGGCCAGATCCGGCACCATGCCCGTGTACCAGAACAGCAGCGAGACCGTGGCGTAGGTGCCCACGGCGAACACGTCCCACAGCAGCGGGCTGCGGAAGTTGGGCCACATGTTCTGGAAGTTGGGAATCGGGAACAGCCACCACACGACCCACACGCGGCCCACGTGGATGCCGGGAAAGATCCCGGCGCAGATCACCGCGAAGATGGTCATGGCCTCGGCGAAGCGGTTGATGGACGTGCGCCACTTCTGCCGCAGCAGGAACAGGATGGCCGAGATCAGCGTGCCGGCGTGGCCGATACCCACCCAGAACACGAAGTTCACGATGGCCCAGCCCCAACCCACCGGGTTGTTCAGGCCCCAGACCCCCACGCCCGTGAGGAACAGGTAGCCGATCATCAGGAAGAGGATCCCCGTCAGGCCGGCGGTGATGGTGAACATCACGTACCAGGCCAGCGGCGTCTTCCGCTCCAGGACGATGTCCGAGACCGTCTCGGTGATCGACGTGAAGTCGTTGCCCCCGAGGATCAACTCCTGGGTGTAACGCGGGTCGTCGCTGGTGTTGTTCAGATAGTCGGTAGCCGACGATTTCATCCTTCAGGCTCCAGTTCCTAGCCGTGTTCGCTGCCGGGGTGCCCGGTGTGGGCGGCGATCTGGGGATTCGGATTCCGGATGCGGGCCATGTAGGAGGTCCGCGGCTTGATGTTGAGGTAGGCCAGCAGGTCGTACGACCGCGGCACCTTGCGCAGCTTGGCGACGCGGCTCTCCGGATCGTTCAGGTCGCCGAAGACGATGGCGTCGGTGGGACACGTCTGGGCGCATGCGGGGGTGATGTCCCCGTCGCGGATCTTGCGGTTCCCGTCGACCCGGGCGGCCACCCGCGCCTTCTCGATGCGCTGCACGCAGTAGGTGCATTTCTCCATGACCCCGCGTGCCCGCACCGTCACGTCGGGATTGAGCACCAGCCGCTGGGTCGCGGTCAGGTCCTCGAAATTGTTGAACCAGTTGAATCGCCGCACCTTGTAGGGGCAGTTGTTCGAGCAGTAGCGCGTGCCCACGCAGCGGTTGTAGACCATGGTGTTGAGACCCTCGCTGCTGTGCATGGTCGCAGCCACCGGGCAGACCTCTTCGCAGGGGGCCAGCTCGCACTGGGCGCAGGCCACCGGCTGCTGGGCGCACTCGGGATCCTCGGCGTCGCCCAGGAAATACCGGTCCAGCCGGATCCAGGACATCTCACGCCCGCGGGCCACCTCGTCCTTGCCGACCACCGCGATGTTGTTCTCGGCCTGGCAACCGATGATGCAGGCGTTGCAGCCGTTGCAGGCGTTCAGGTCGACGCTCATGCCCCACTTGTAGCCGTTGTAGTCCCATTCCTTCCACAGCGATTCCAGGGGCGGATGGTGGATGCCCAGGTGGTCCACGAATTCGGGATGCTCGCGGTACTCCTCAAGGTCGCCCTGGCGCACCAGGCCGGGCACGCGCTTCTGGATCTCCTCGGCGCCCACGGTGTCCATGGCGAAGTGATCCTGGGTGGTGGCCAGCTTGTAGGTCGCGCCGGTTTTGGTCAGCTTCAGGCCCGCGCCGCCGTGCAGCGCGCCGCTGGTGCGCAGGGTGTAGGCGTTGAAGCCCGAGCCCTGGCCCACCCGCCCCGAGTCGGGCTTGCCGTAGCCCAGCATCACCGAGACCGAGTAGCGCGCCTGGCCGGGCAGCACGTAGACCGGAATCGCCTGCTTGCGGCCGGCGAATTCCAGGTCCACCAGGTCGCCGTGGCCCACGCCCAGCTCCACCGCGGTGGCGGGGCTCAGCAGGGCGGCGTTATCCCAGGTCAGCTTGGTCATGAAGTCGGGCATCTCCTGCAGCCAGGCGTTGTCGCAGAAGCGACCGTCGAACACGGACTGGTCGTGGTGGATGCTCAGTTCGAGACTCTGCGCCGACAGATCGCCCGGCGCCCGGGGCGCGGCGAGGGGCGTGCCGGTCAGGGCCAGGGGCTCGCCCCGTTTGGCCGATCCCTGCAGCACGCCGTCGTGGATGAACCGTCGCCACTTCTTCTCGAAGCGGTCGTTGCCCTCGGGCGCGGACTTCCCGGCGCCGCTGATTCGCGCGAAGGAATCGCGGGCGACGGCGTAGGCGTTGCGCGGGGTCTCGTCGACCAGAACGGACAGCACCTCGGTAACGGTCTTGCCGCCGAAGAGCGGCCGGATCAGGGGCTGCACCGCCAGGTAGGATCCGTCCCAGCCCATGGCGTCGCCCCAACCCTCGAGATAATGGGCCCGGGGCAGGTGCCACTGGCACAGGCGCGAGGTGGCGTCATCGTTCAGCGAAACGTGGATGCGGGTGCCCGCCTTCTGCATGGCGGCGCCGAAACCCAGATCCGCCGGCGCGTCGTAGGCCGGGTTCCCGCCCAGGATCAGCAGGGTATCCACGGCACCGGACTTCAGGTCCTTGGTCAGGTCGGCAATGTCGCCCAGCTTGGCCATGTCGAACGGCTGGTAGGAAACGGTCTGGCCCACGTTGCCCAGGGCCTGGTTCAGCAGGTGGATCAGCGCGTGGGTCTCGGGGCTCTGGCGCATACCCGCTACGAGCAGGCTCGCACCCCGGTTGGCCATCAGATCCTTGGCCAGAGCGGCGATATGCTCGCCGCCGGCGGAATGCCCGCGCCAACCCTGCAGGTCGGAGCGGGAAACGCCCGCGCCCATGGGCAAGGGCAGCCCCTCACCCAGCACCAGTTCGGCCGCCAGCGCCCACACGGCCGCGGGGATGTGGCTCGCCGGAGTCGGGAAGCGGTGATCGGCCATGCCGCCGGTGATGGTGAAGGTGTTCTCGAAGACGTACAGCCGGTTCATGTGGCCGGACTCGGGCCGGCGCCCCTTGGCGAAACGGCGGCTGTTGCGCAGGGACGAGGCGTGGTCCTGCAGGAAGTTGGCGTCGAAATCGACGATGACCTCGGCCTTGTCCACGGCCAGCTGGCTACGGGCCGGAGTGCCGAAGGCCAACCGGGCGCCCTGCATCTCGTTGATGCGGCACACCGGCTCGTGATAGTACAGCTTCGCCCCGCGATACTGCTGCCCGATGCGGCCCATGAGGTCCCACACCGCCGGCGAGGTGGTCATCTCGGTCAGGACGGCCAGGCCGCCCCCACGCAGGCGGGGAAAGTGCCCGACGGCGAACGTCCCGAAATCATCCCAGGTCGCCTTGGCGCCGGATGACGAATCACCGAACTGATTACGTCGCAAAATGTTCTGGCTGCGGTCGGGGTTATAGAGGCCCAGCACGCTGGCCTGGGCGAAAACGTTGGTCGCCCCGCCGCTCAAGGGAACTTCGGGGTTCCCGTCGATCTTGATGGGACGCCCGTCGTAGCTGGTGGCCAGCACGGGAAGGGCCACCGGCCCCATCTCGAAGGTCGTGGCGAACTGCCGCGGCGTGCCCGGGTCGGTACCCTCGGGCCGCTGGGCGTAGGGCATGATCTTTTCCTCGGGCCAGCGGCAACCGGCCAGGGTCGCCAGGGCCGCCGAGGCGCCCATGATCTGCAGGAAACGCCGGCGGGACATATCGTCGGGAGCCTCGATGCCGCCGGGAAACTCTTGCTCCTGGAGACGGCTGAACTCGCTGCCGGCGGCCAGCTCGTCGAGGCTGCGCCAGAAATCCCTTTTTTGGCTGCTGTCGGACATACGGGACCTTTCCTAGCGATGGCAAGTGGCGCAATCGGTGGACGGGGCAATGCCGTGTTCTTTCATCAGCCGCGCGCCCAGGTCGGCGGGATCTTCGCCGTTGGGGGGCTGCCAGGTCATATCCGTCACGAATTCCTTGGGCCGCAGATTGGGCTCGGGGTTGCGATGGCAGCCCAGGCACCAGCCCATGGTCAGAGGTTTGTCCTGGGCAACGACTTCCATGCGGTCGATGCGGCCGTGACAACTGACGCAACCCACCCCGGACTGGATATGCCCGGCGTGATTGAAGTACACGAAATCCGGCAGGTCGTGGACCCGGACCCAGGGGATGGGTTCACCGGTCTCCGCGCTCTTGCGCACCAGTTCCAGCTTGGGGCTCTCGGTGCGCACGTGGCTGTGGCAGTTCATGCAGGTCGAAGTGGGCGGGATGTTCGCCTTGGCCGTGGTTTCCACGCTGGTGTGGCAATAACGGCAATCGATGCCCATCGCGCCCACGTGCAGGGCATGGCTGTAGGACACCGGCTGGGTCGGCGCGTAGCCCATGGCCGAAGTCTCGGGGGAAAACACCCCGTAGACCAGAACGACAGCGTAAACCAGGCCACCGAGAGCGGCGACGGCGGAAATCTCCCGCAGGCGATTGGTCCAGCGGGGAAAAACGAACTTGTCGGTGGTTGTCGTCCCGGAACCGGAAGCGGTTCCATCCTGGAATTCGTTATCGTTCCGAGTCAAGCGACTCTCCCCCTTCGGCCGGACCCAAGGCTGCCTCCGGAGCGGGGTGGCCCCGGTATTGACGACTTTCGTTCAAGTTGCGGAGCATAGAGGTCGCCCTCGGACCGCGCAAGAGAAACTCCGCTCTGTCTCCATATCCCATGGTTTCCGGACAGGAAACGCGAGCAAAACTATCATTTTACTCCTGCAATCGCAAATGAGAATATTCACTCGGGTTGCGGCGGGACTGATCCACCTTACCATGGGCATGACTTCCATCTGAAGGAGAAACACCATGACCAAATTGGTTCCCGCGAGCGTCATTCTGAGCCTTTTCATCCTCGTTTCCCCGGCAGGTTGCACCATGCGGACATCCGACTCCGGTTCCCCACGCACTCCGGCCTTCATCCGGGAGCACGGAAACCACCTGACCGGCGAGGCTTCGCTCTATCTCCAGCAGCACGCCCACAACCCGGTGGACTGGTACCCCTGGGGCGATGAGGCCCTGGCCCGGGCCCGCGAACTCGATCGCCCTGTCTTCCTTTCCATCGGGTATTCGTCCTGCCACTGGTGCCACGTCATGGAGGAAGAGGTCTTCGCCCACGACGAGGTGGCCGCGTACCTCAACGACCATTTCATCTGCATCAAGGTGGATCGCGAGGAACGTCCGGATCTGGACACGGTCTACATGAACGCCGTGCAGGCCATGACCGGACGAGGCGGCTGGCCCATGAGCACCTTTCTGACCCCCGACCTCGAACCCTTCTACGGCGGGACCTACTTTCCCCGGGCCCAGTTCATGGACCTGGTGGAACAGATCGTCGCGGCCTACCGCGACCGCCGCGAAGACATCGACCAGCAAGCCGCTCAGTTGGCCGCCCACATCGCGGCCCAGCCGGTGGCCATGCTGAACGGTGACGAATCCCTCGACGAAGCCCTGATCACTGCCGCGGTGGACGGTGCCAAGGAGCGGTTCGACACCCGGCGGGGCGGATTCCTCCAGAACCAGAAATTTCCCACGCCGGTCAAGTGGCGCTTCCTGCTGCACCGCTGGCGCCGCGCCGGCGACGACGAGCTGCGCGACATGATCGCCCGCACCCTGGAGGCCATGCAGGGCGGCGGCATCCACGACCTGGTCGGCGGCGGTTTCCATCGCTATACCGTGGACCCTGACTGGACCGTGCCCCACTTCGAGAAGATGCTCTACGACAACGGCCAGCTGGCCGGGTTGTTCCTGGAGGCCGGCGTGGCCCTGTCCCGGCCCGACTTCATCGCCACCGGCAGCGACGTGCTGGACTTTCTGCTCAGGGAAATGCGCACCGCCGGCGGCGCCTTCTGCGCCAGCTTCGACGCCGACAGCGGTGGTGAAGAGGGCTCGTACTACGTGTGGTCCCGAGACGACATCCTCGAGGTGGCAGGTCAGGACGACGGCCCCGCCCTGGCCGAACTCATGGGAGTCGCCGAACACGGGAACTTCGAGAACAGCGGCAAGAGCGTGCCGACCTGGCGGGCCGACCCCGTCCTCATGGCCGACCGCTACGGTCTGACCCCGGCCACCGCCGGCGCCCTTTTGACCAAGTACCGCGTCGTCCTGCGCCGGGAGCGCGACCGTCGCACAGCCCCGGGCCTGGACACCAAGGTCGTTTCCGCCTGGAACGCCCTGACCATCAGCGCCCTGGCCCAGGGCTACGCCGTCACCGGCCACACCCGCTATCTGGAAGGCGCGGTGAAGGCCGCGGATTTCTTGCTTTCCCGACACCTGCGCCCCGACGGATCCCTTCGGCGGACTTCCGACGGCGACCGCACCGCCGGTGAAGGCATCCTCGACGACTACGCCCTGCTGGTGTCGGCCCTGCTCGACGTCTACCAGGTGAGCGAGGACCCCGACCTCCAGGTCCGGTACCTCGGTGCCGCGCGCGCGCTGCTGGACTTCGCCCGCCACGAGTTTCAGCGCGCCGAAGGCGGTTACTTCATGTCCCGCGACCAGGTCCGCGCCCCCCTGGGCCGCCCGGTGGACACCTTCGACAACGTGACCCCCTCGGGACTGTCCGCCATGCACCACGCCCTGCTCGCCATGTCCGCGCTCACCGGCGAGACGGGTTACCGCGAAGAATCGCGCGAGGACCTGGGCCGCTGGGCCGAGCTGATGCGCCGGGCCGGCATCGAAACCGCCTGGATGCTGGACGCCGTCGGCAAGACCCTCTCACCGTTGTACGAGGTGGTCATCGCCGGAGAACCCGGCCACGGCGACGCCGTGACGCTGCGGCAGGCCTACCTCGACCGCCTGCCCGACAGCGCCGTGCTGACCATGATCCCCGCCGATGGGCCGACGGCGCCGTGGTTGAAGCTGGCTCCGGCACTGGCCGGAAAGACCGTCGCGGACGGCCATGCCACGGCCTACGTGTGTGAATTCGGCGCGTGCCAGAGGCCCGTCCACACCGCGCCGGAGATGCTGCAGCAGTTGGGGCTCGTACCCTAGTCCGCGGGAAGAATATCCTCTGTCAAAATGTCGGCATATGGTATGCTGTTTGTTCCTGACCTATTGATGGACCATATCCTAGATTGAGGATAGCCCATGAAATCCCCGATCAAACCTTACCTGATCCTGCTGGCCCTGGCGACCCTGCTCCCCGGGACCGGCTGCAGCGACGGCACCACACCCCGTGTCAATGACGGCCTCGTCGGGTGGGTTACCGACAGCACCGGCGCTCCCGTCGCCGGAGCGGCCATCGGTCTGGAGTACGAGGTCCAGGTTCCCGACCCCTACGCCAAGCCCTCCACAGCCCTGAAATTCCAGCTCCCGGAAGCCACACGGGTGACCCTGGTGGTGCTGGACGGCATGGACCAGCTGGTCCGCACCCTGATGGACGGCCAACTCCCCGCAGGATCACATACGGTTATCTGGAATGCCCTGGACGACGTCGGGAATCCGGCGCCCAACGGATTGTACGTGGCGGTAGTGGAGACGGACCAGCAAGAGATCGCGCGGATATCCATGCTGCTGAATTCTCTGGACCAGGAAACTCTCTTCGACCGCGCCAACGTCGTCACCGATGACCGGGGATATTTCCGCATTCCCCGGGAGTTGGTTCCCACCGGAGCCGTCATTCCCTATATGGACGAAGGAGGTCTGAGCAACGAGGCTTTCGTGAGCTCCACGGTGAAGGTCGTTGTCGCGCGGCGCATCGATGACCAGGTCGACTATCACCGCGAAACCGTCACCCTGGTAGACGGTTGGAAGCACCAGGAGCTTAACATCACCCTGCCCTGATCACCCGCTGATCCGCAGCACCTTGGCCCCCTTGACGCCGCCTGCGCGCAGCTCCCGCAGAGCCCGGCCGGCGTCGGCAAGGTCGTAGACCTCGGTCTCGGGGCGCAGGTCCGCCGCCATCGCCAGATTCAGGAACTCGCGGATGTCCCGCCCCGCCACATTGGCCACCGACTTGATCTCCCGCTCGCGCCACAGGTGTTTCTCGTAATCCAGCTCCCGCAAAGCCTCGCGGTCGCCGTCTTCCTTGCGGATGGCGTTGATGACCAGTCGTCCCCCGGGCGCGAGGCATTCCAGGGCGCGCAGCACCGGGACCCAAGCCGATGTCGTGTCGATGATCGCGTCCAGGGGGGTGGGCGGCGTGTGGTCGGTGTGGCCCGCCCAGGCCGCGCCCAGGCCGCGGGCGAACCTGCGGGTCTGCTCGCTGCGCGCGAACACGAACACCTCGCTGTCCGGATACAGATGCCGCGCCAGTTGCAACACCAGGTGCCCCGAACCGCCGAAACCGGTCAGTCCCAGGCGCTGCCCGTTCTCCAATGCGCACAACCGCAACGAGCGCCACCCGATGGCCCCGGCGCAGAGCAGGGGCGCGGCCCGCACGGCATCCAGCCCGTCCGGCAGCGGGTGGGCATAGCGGGCGTCCACCGTCATGAATTCGGCGTAGCCGCCGTCGATGTCCCGACCGGTGGCCCGGAAATCCGCGCAGAGGTTGTCGTCGCCGGCACGGCAGCGGGTGCAGGTCCCGCAGGCGGCGGCGATCCAGCCCGCGCCCACGCGGCTGCCGACGGCGGGTTCGGTCACTCCCTCGCCGTGGGCCGCGATCTCCCCCACCACCTGGTGGCCGAGGACCACCGGCAGCCGCGGCGGCGACAAGCGGCCTTCGATCTCGTCGAGTTCGGTGTGGCAGACGCCGCAGGTATGAACGCGGATCAGGACCTCTCCCGGACCCGGTGCGGGGACGAGCAGTTCGGCGAGACGCAGGAATTCACGGCCGCCGGTGATGGGACCGAGTCGTTCCAGGAGCATGGCACGCATGGCGGCCTCCGGATGATGCCGCGCTAGGCCTCTTCGACCTCCGTGACCTCCACCTCGCAGTGCAGGCCCGTGATGTCGGTTTTTTCGCCCAGCAGTTCCAAGGTCTTGCGGCGGGCGTGTTCGATGAAAACCTTTTCCCGAGCGTCGTCGTCGAACACGTTCCAGCAGATCTCACCCACCTTCTCGTCCCCGCAGTAGGCGTGCAGGTCCAGGTAGAGCGAGAAACCCATCTCCGGATCGTGGAAGCTGTCCACTTCGATGTCGATGGCGAACCCATCCTCGGGGATCGCCTTGCCCCCCGTCGCGCGCACGGCCTCCTCCCAGAAGCCGGCGACCTCTCCGTTCAGGTAGAGGCGGAACTCCCCGTCTCCGGTCACGGGCCACACCGCATTGAGGCGCTTCAGATCCTCGTGCACGAGGTCGATGGCGATGTTGGCGGTGATGCGGACGGGGCAGTTGTCGCGCAGATCCTCGAAATCCCGGTACATGGGCAGATCCTTCCAGTCGGGGTTTGCCGGGAATGTAGCCCGGCGGCGGTGCCGGCCGCAAGAATCGTGGCGAAAATCGAAAATCAGGTGTAAAATAGTTTTATAATTTTGTCCACCTCAAAGAAAGGAAGCGGCATGAAGTCCATCGGTGAACTGCTGGCCGCCAAGGATCGCGGCCCCGTGATCACGACCCCTCCCGATACGACGGTTTTCGAGGCCGTCACCTGCATGGTCAAGAACAACATCGGCGCCATCTTGATCTGCGATGGAGAAGAGATCCGCGGCATCATGACCGAGCGTGACTACCTGCGCTTCGTCACCGACCAGGGCCGGACGGCCCGCAACACCCCCGTCAGCGATCTGATGACCGCCAAGATCGTGTTCGTCACCCCCGAGGCCCAGCTCAGCGACGTCGGAGCCCTGATGACCGAATGCCGGATCCGCCACGTTCCGGTCATGGATCAGGGCAAACTCGTGGGCATCGTCTCCATCGGCGACGTGGTCAAGCAAATCAGCCGCGACCGCAAGGCCCGCATCCGCCACCTGGAGGAATACATCAGCGACACCTATCCCCGCTAGGCATGGTGCCGACCCCGCCCTTGTTCCCCACCGGGTTTCGGCTGAAGGCCCCGGCGTTTCGACGCCGGGGCCGTTTTGCGCCGGAGCGGTATTGTGGCCCTCCCCCTGATGCACTAGATTCCCCCTGTTCCGGTCGTCCCACACCGCACGCAGGGGGAATCCCGCCATGGCCCAGACCGTCATCGAAAAAATCGTGCAGGCCCACGCCGTCGACCATCCGGCAGGCAGCGAAATCCGCGCCGGGGACTTCGTGACCCTCCGGCCCGACCACGTCATGACCCACGACAACACCTCCGCGGTGATGCTCAAGTTCCAGAGCCTGGGCAGCGACCGTTTTGCCGATCCGGGTCAGCCCGTTTTCACCCTCGACCACAACATCCAGGATCTGGGGGAGGCGAATCAGGCCAAGTACGCGGCCATTGCCGAGTTCGCCTCGGGCCACGGCGTGACCGCCTATCCGGCCGGGCGCGGTATCGGGCATCAGGTCATGGTCGAAGAGGGCTACGTCAAGCCGGGCGGGTTCTGCGTGGCGAGCGACAGCCACAGCAACACCTACGGCGCCCTCGGCGCCCTGGGCACCCCCGTGGTGCGGACCGACGCCGCGGCGCTGTGGGCCACCGGCACGGTGTGGTGGCAGGTGCCGCCCACGGTGCAGGTCGTGCTGAAGGGTGAGCTGCGCCCCGGTGTGACGGGCAAGGACGTGATCATCACCCTGTGCGGCCTCTACAACCAGGGCGAGGTGCTGAACACCGTCATCGAATTCTGCGGCGACGGCGTTGCGGCCCTGGATATGGAGGGACGCCTGACCATCGCCAACATGACCACCGAGTGGGGCGCGCTGGCCGGCTGGTTCCCCTGCGACGAGACCTGCCTGGAATTCATGGCGCAGCGGCGGGCGTGGTTGGCCGGGCAGAGCCACCCCGAGCGCATCACCGCCGACGAGCTGGCCGCCTGGCACGCGGATCCCCCGCGTTCGGACGACGGCGCGTGGTACGCCGCGCGCATCGAACTGGACCTCGATCGCGTCACCCCCCACATCAGCGGACCCCACTCCGTGCAGGTGGCGACCTCGCTGCGGGAAATGTCCGCCCGGCGCATCAAGGTGGACAAGGCCTACCTAGTCTCGTGCACCAACAGCCGTCTCGGCGACCTGGAGGCCGCCGCGGCGGTGGTCCGGGGCGGCAAGGTGGCCGACGGGGTGGAGTTCTACGTCGCTGCGGCCAGCGAACCCATCGAGACCGACGCCCGCGCCAGCGGCGCCTGGCAGACCCTGCTGGACGCCGGCGCCATCGCCCTGCCCCCGGGCTGCGGGCCGTGCATCGGTTTGGGAGTTGGCCTGCTGGAGGCGGGCGAGGTGGGCATCTCCGCCACCAACCGCAACTTCAAGGGTCGCATGGGCAGCCGCGACGCCGAAGCCTACCTGGCCAGCCCCGCGGTGGTGACCGCCAGCGCCCTGGCCGGATTCATCGCAGGGCCCGAGGGGGTGGACCTCGGAGGCGCCGCGCCGGAGCGCACCATCGAAGTCTTCCCGGCCCCCGAGCGCGGGACCGCCGCCGTGGAGGTGTTGCCCGGCTTCCCCGCCGGCCACACCGGACGCATGCTGCTGTTGCCGGCCGACAACCTCAACACCGACGGCATCTACGGCAAGGACTACACCTACCGCGAGGACATGACCCCGCCGATGATGGCGAAGGTGGTCATGGAAAACTACGACCCGCAGTTCGCGGGCATCGTGCAGGCGGGTGACGTGGTCGTCGGCGGCTTCAACTTCGGCACCGGCAGCTCGCGCGAGCAGGCCGCCACCGCGCTGATGGCCGCGGGCATCAAGCTCGTCATCGCCGGCAGCTACAGCCAGACCTACCTGCGCAACGCCATCAACAACGGCTTCGTGTGCGTGGAATGCCCCGCCCTGGTCAAGGCCGTGCGGGAGCACTTCGCCGCCCAGGTGCAGGCCGGCCAGAAGACCATCATCGATCAGGATGGGATCCAGCTGGACTTTTCCGATTCGCTGGCGCGCTGGCAGGGGCACGAATTCTCATTCTCGCCCTTGGGCAAACCCGTCCAGGAGATCGTCATCGCCGGCGGCGTGGAAAACATGGTCCGCCAGGGAGCGCGTTAGGCCGCCGTGCTGATCGAAGTGGGCATTGCCAGTGGGCTATGGTGCTTCGGCCACAGCCTTCTGGTGACCCACTGGTGGGACGGCGTGCTGCGGCGGCGGCTGCCCCGCGCCCACGCGCTGGGCCGTGTGGGCTACGTGGTCTTCAGCACCCTGACCTTCCTCGGCCTGATGGCCTGGATCCGGACCCTTCCCGAACATTTGCTGTGGGATTGGCCGGGAGGCTGGGTGGTGCTGCGCGGGGCCGGGCTGGCCGCCGCGCTCGTGCTCTTCTGGTTGGGCGGCCGCGCCTACGACAACCGTACCTTCCTCGGTCTATCCCAGCTGCGGGCCTGGCTGGGCGGCCGGCCTGCGCCCGAACCACCGTTCCGGCAAACCGGAATCCTCGCGCGCATCCGCCATCCTTGGTACACCGGATCCATCCTGCTTTTCCTGTGCTGTCTGCCCGTGACCGACGTGAACGCAGTGTGGCGCGGCGTTTTCATCGTCTACATCCTGATCGGCACCGAGTTGGAGGAGCGCAAGCTGCTGCGCGAGCTGGGCGAGCAGTACGCGAAGTACCGCCGCCGGGTGCCGCGGTTCCTACCCCGCCTGCGCTAACCCTATTGCCCGCCCCGATACCTTCCTTTATAGTGGCCTTTCGCAGTCCCGTATGCCCGACAATCCGGGGAATGCCATGCTCGAGGAAAACCTCGTCGAAACCTTCGGCGCATCTTTGCGCAACCACTGGCCCGCCTCCTGCTTCAGCGATCTGGGCGGCAGCGCCATATCCTACGGTGACGTGGCCAACCGCATCTTCCGCCTGCACCACATTTTCGACCGCCTGGGCATGGAACGCGGCGACCGCGTCGCGCTGGTGGGCCGCAACACCGTGAACTGGGCGGTCACCTACCTGGCGACGGTGAGCTACGGCGCGGTCATCGTGCCCATTTTGCCGGATTTCACCCCCGGGGAGATCGAGCACCTGGTACGGCACAGCGGGGCCAAGCTGATGGTCGCCGCGCCCGGCATCTTCGACGGTCTGGATCCCGAGCACATGGAGCCCCTGCAAGGCGTCTTCGGGCTGCTGGACATGGGGTTGATCTGGCACCGGAACACCAGCCTGCCCGGCATCGTCAAGGGCGCCGACACCGGCTACGTGGAACAGTTCCGCGACAGGCTCTCCCGCGAAACCCTCACCTTCGGCGCCCTGGGCGGCGACACCCTGGCGGCCATCGTCTACACCTCCGGCACCACCGGCTTTTCCAAGGGCGTCATGCTGACCCACAACGCCCTGATGGCCAACGTGCAGCACTTCAGCGTGTGCGTGGAGTTGAAGGCCGAGGACCGCATCGTCTCGTTCCTGCCGCTGGCCCACGCCTTCGGGTGCTCGTTCGATTTCCTGGCACCGTTCGCCTGCGGTTGCCACGTGGTGTTCGTGGAGCAGATCCCCTCCCCCAAGATCCTGGTTGCCGCCTTCGAGGAACATCGCCCGGTGGTGGTCATGTCGGTGCCCCTGATCATCGAGAAGATCTATCGCAACCGCATTCGGCCCATCATCGAGACGCCCCGCATGCGCACCATGCTCAAGATTCCCGGCCTCAACCGGTTCCTCCGCGCCAAGCTGCGCGACAAGATCTACGAGGTGTTCGGCGGGAACTATCGCGAGCTGGTCATCGGCGGGGCGGCCCTGAACCGGGAGGTGGAGGCGTTCTTCCGCTTGATCGGCCTGAACATCACCTGCGGTTACGGCATGACCGAATGCGGGCCGCTGATCAGCTACACCGTGAGCGCAGACCAACCCCCGCTGGGCAGCGTGGGGCGCATGATTCCGCATCTGGAGTGCCGCATCCACCGGCCCGACCCCGCGACCGGCATCGGCGAGGTCCACGTGCGCGGCGAGAACGTCATGCTGGGCTATTACCGTGACGAGGAAGCCACCAGCGCCGCCATCGACCCCGACGGCTGGCTTTACACCGGCGACCTCGGCCACCTGGACGACGAGGGCTTCCTGTACCTGACCGGACGCTGCAAGAACATGATCCTTTCGGCCTCGGGCCAAAACATTTATCCTGAGGAGATCGAATCACGGATCAACAATCTGCCCTGCGTGGAGGAATCCCTGGTGATCGACCACGGGGGCAAGCTGGTCGCTTTGGTTTATCCGGACCTCGAAGCCATGGATCGGGCCTGCCTGAAGGACCGCCAGATGCAGGAACTCATGGAGACCAACCGGCAGCAGCTCAACGAGGACCTGCCCAGCTACGCCCGCATCAGCGAGATGCGGATCATGTTCGAGGAATTCGAGAAGACGCCGACCCGCAAGATCAAGCGGACCCTGTACACCGCCGCCACCTGAAGGAGATATGCATGAAGGTCAAGCAGAAACCCCTGGACAAAGTCATGGTGCTGGAGCTGTCCGGCAAGATCATGGGCGGACCGGATTTCGACCTGTTCAAGGGCGAGATCACCGACCTGATCGACAAGGGCTTCAAGGATGTCGTCCTGGATTTCGGCGGCGTACCCTGGATCAACTCCACCGGCCTGGGCATCCTGATCACCGGCCACCTGTCGATGAAGAACGCCGGCGGAACCGTGCGGATCTGCAACGTCCGCGAAC
This sequence comes from bacterium CG_4_9_14_3_um_filter_65_15, assembly GCA_002790835.1. Taxonomy (GTDB): domain Bacteria; phylum Krumholzibacteriota; class Krumholzibacteriia; order LZORAL124-64-63; family LZORAL124-64-63; genus JAHJTW01. The sequence continues at coordinate 75,725 of PFVX01000094.1, forward strand.
GGGTCCTGAGCATCTTCTACATCTCGCAGCTGGAAAAGGTGTTCCAGGTGTTCCCGACCGTCGAAGAGGCGTTGGCGAGCTTGGGGTAGGACGCCGGGCCCCGGCTAGGCGGCCTACTTCTCCGCCTTCTTCACCATCGCATCGCACACCACGTACCCGTAGCGTTCGTACAGACCGTGGGCGTCGCGGGTGCGCAGCAGCTTCTGGGTGGCGGCGGCCACCCAGGGGTGGTCCTCCACACACTCGATCACCCACTTGCCCAGACCGGTGCCGCGGAAATCCGGGTGCACCATGACGTCGCAGATCCAGGCGAAGGTGCAGCGGTCGGTGACCACCCGCGCGAATCCGATCTGCCGGTCGTTTTCATACAGACCGAAGCAGAGGGAATTCTGGATCGATTCCTCGACCTTTTCCTGGGGACGCCCCACGGCCCAGTAGGAATCCTGCAGGGCGGGAACGATATAGAACAGGTCCAGCTCCGACTTGTCGTCGCTGACCCGGTACGGTTCGCGTTTCCATTCCATGGTTCGACCCCTCGCGGCCTTGCGTCGTGCTGTCCGGTTGTCAGAAATCGGCCAGTTTGGGCGCCCGCGGGAAAGGAATGACATCCCGAATGTTCTTGATGCCGGTCACGTAGTTCACGGAGCGATCGAAACCCAGGCCGAATCCGGCGTGGGGTACGGTGCCATAACGGCGCAAATCACGATACCACCAGTATTCTTTTCCATCCAAGCCCATTTCGGCAATGCGCGCATCGAGCACGTCCAGGCGTTCCTCGCGCTGGCTGCCGCCGATGATCTCGCCGATGCCGGGTGCCAGCACGTCCATGGCGGCCACGGTCTTGCCGTCGTCGTTCATGCGCATGTAGAAGGCCTTGATGTCCTTGGGGTAGTTCATCACCACCACGGGGCGCTGGCAAAGATCCTCGCACAGGTAGCGTTCGTGCTCGGATTGCAGGTCCATGCCCCATGAGACGGGAAATTCGAATTTCACCTTGGCCTTGCCGAGCTGCTCGACGGCCTCGGTGTAGTCCATGCGCTCGAAGCTGCTGGTGACGAACTTCTCCAGCCGGGAAACCGCCTCGGGCTCGATGTGCTGGGCGAAGAACGCCATGTCGTCGCCCCGCTCGTTCAGCACGGCCTGGAACAGGTACTTCAGGTAGTCCTCGGCCAGGTCGGCGTCGTCGTTCAGGTCGGCGAAGGCGATCTCCGGCTCGATCATCCAGAACTCGGACAGGTGCCGGCTGGTGTTCGAGTTCTCCGCCCGAAAGGTAGGCCCGAAAGTGTAGACACGCGACAGGGCACAGCAGTAGGTCTCGACGTTGAGCTGGCCCGAGACGGTCAGAAAGGCCTCGCGCCCGAAGAAGTCCTGGCTGAAATCGATCTCGCCCGCTGCGGTGCGCGGCGGGTTGGCCAGATCCAAGGTGGAAATGCGGAAGGCCTCACCCGCACCTTCGGCGTCGCTGGTGGTGATGATGGGCGTGTGGATCCAGTAGAAATCGTTCTCGTGGAAGAAGCGATGGGTGGCCTGGGCCAGACAGTTGCGCACCCGGGCCACGGCGCCGAAGGTGTTGGTCCGCGAACGCAGGTGCGCGATCTCGCGCAGGTACTCCATGGTGTGGCGCTTGGGCTGCACGGGATAGGTCTCGGGATCCTCGACCCAGCCGACCACCTCGACCTCGCGGGCCTGGATCTCCACGCTCTGGCCCTTGCCCTGGGAGGCCACCAGCTCGCCGCTGCAGCGCACGGCGCAACCGGCGGTCAGCTTCTGCACCTCGGAGGCGTAATTGGACAGGTCCGCCTGCACCACCACCTGGATGGCGTCGAAGCAGGTGCCGTCGTGAACGGCGATGAAGCTCAGGCCGGCCTTGGAATCGCGGCGGGTGCGCACCCAGCCGCGCACGGTCACATCGGAGCCCACCGGCACGGCACCGGCGAACAACGCGGAGATTTTCGCATCGGACATGGCGGATCCTCGAATTCAGGGGATCGGGGGACTGGCGAAGGAAAAAGATAGCACCCCCCCAGCCCCGCGACAACCGGGCAGGTCCGGGATCACACGCCGACCGGCTCTTCCATCTGCTCCAAGTTCCACCGCGCGTCGGTGTTGTTGGGATCGCGGGCCAGGATGCCGGCGAGAATATCCACGGCCTCGTCGCGGCCCTTCCCCGCGGAATCCGCCTGCCAAACGATGACCGCCAGATCGTTGGCGGCGCGGTCGTGGTCCGGCCGGCCGGCCAGGACCGCCCGCAGCATGCGCTCGGCCTTGTCCAGGCGGCCCAGGGCGTAGAACCTCTCGGCCTTTTCGGTCCAGCGGTCGGCCTCCCATGAGGGCAGAGGCAGCACCTCGACCCGTGTCGACAGCGGCAGGGGGTGGAAGTGCAGGCCGGGCAGGAAGCCGTCGTCGATGAGCTGCTTGAGGTTGAGGTTGCCGGTCTGGCGGGCGGTGGGTTCGAGGTCCCACTTCTTGCGGAAGATCTGGAATTTCTCGTCCAGCTCGCGGTCGTAGTCCACGCCCCCGGCGATGAAACTGCGGCTGCCGTAGTGATGCACGAAGCTGTCCCGGGCCACCACCGAGGAATACCCGGCCAGGAATGCGCGCAGGCAGTAGTCGGTGTCCTCGTAGTTGCCACGTCCGAAGCCCTCGTCCAGGCCGCCGATCTTCTCGACGACCTCGCGCTTGATCAGCAGGCAGTAGCCCACCAGCCACAGGGCCTGCTCGGCGCCCCCGGCACAGGTCGACGCATGGGTGGCCGCGAAATCGTCCAGCCCCTCCAGGCTGTCCTGGTCGTAACCCACCTGGTCCAGCTTCTGCCCCCCCGTGATGCTGTTGGTCACCGGTCCGGCCAGGCCCACGCCCGCCCCCGATTCCGCCGCCGCGATCAGGCGGTCCAGCCACCCGGCGGTCACCACGGTGTCGCTGTTGAGCAGGCAGATGTAGCGCCCGCGGGACGCCGCGATGCCGACGTTGTTCCCGGCGGCGAAGCCCCGGTTCTCCCCGTTGAAGATCACGCGGACCCGTTCGTGTTTGCCGTCCAACTCGCTCAGATACTTCAGGGTGTCCATTTCGGACCCGTTGTCCACGAAGATGAGTTCGCAGTCGTCGCCGGTGTGCTGCAGCAGGGAATCGGCGCACCGGCGCACATAGTCCAGGGCGTTCCACACCAGAACCACCACGCTGGCCCGCCACCGCGACGGTTCGGGCTCGCCCAGCCGTAGGCGGGGCTGGATGTAGGGGCTGATTTTGTTGTCGGGCGTGGCGATGAACTTGCCGTCCTGGTCGCGGATGAAATCGGGCCCCGCCACCCCGTGCCAACGCTTCATGAAGATCTGCAGGTTGTGTTCGACCTTGGTCCACCGCTGGGTGCCGCTCTGGGATTCGTAGTGGATGATCTCGCACTCGGGACGATAGACCACCTTCCACCCGGCCTGCTTCACCTTGAGACACAGATCCACGTCCTCGTTGCCGTTCCAGTACTCGGCGTCGAATCCGCCGGCGGCCGCGAAGACCTCCGGGCGGATGGCCAGGCACGCGCCGGTGACCACCTGCATCTGCTGGGCGCGGTTGGCCGCCGGATCCGATCCGCTCTTCTGGTAGGAAAGATGGATGCCGCCGAAGGTGACCCGGTCGGCGTGGACTTCCACCAGGGCCACTCCGCCGTGCTGGATGGTCCCGTCGGGAAACAGCAGCTTGGCGCCCACCACACCCACCTGGGGATCGTGGTCGAGGGTCGTCACCAGGGGATCCAACCAGCTTGGTTTCACTTCCATATCGTTGTTCAGGAACAGCAGGTACTTGCCGCGAGCGACCGCCGCCCCCGCGTTGCACCCGTCGGCGAATCCCAGGTTTTCCCCGCTGAGCACCGACCGCAGGCGCTTGGCCTCCTGCTGCTCCCGCAACCACTCGGTGGTGCCGTCGGTGGATCCGTTGTCCACCACGATGATCTCGAATCCCGGTTCGACGGGATGGGTATGCAGCGATTCGATGCAGACCCGGGTCAGGTCGAGCTTGTTATAGACCGGAATGATCACCGATACGGTGGGGCGCGGGTGGTCGTGGGTGTAAGCCATGAAATCAATCCCTCCTGGTCGAAAATCGACCATTCAACCCCCCGAAGGGGGCCCAATTCGCCTTTGCGGAGGGAATTTGCAAGGATCGCGCCCTCATCTTGACAGCGCCTCGACAGGCGGTTATTCTCCCGGCGTCCTTTAACCGCGGCCCGCGAGCCCGAAAGGAGCCTCCCATGTTCGCTTCCGCCCAGGTTCTTTCCGCCCAGACAGTTCCCGACATGCATCAATCCCGGCTCTTTGCGCCTCCGGGACGGCCACGCCCCTTGGCCCGCCGACTGGCCATCCACAACCGCGTGGTGCGGCGGGTGCGCAGCAACCTGGAAGCCGCCGGTTTCCAGGAAATTCCCGCCTCGGGGCCCGAACCCCTTTCCGTGCTGGATGCCATGATCGAGCGGGGTTTTCCCGCCCTGTGGTGCGAACACCAGGTCCAGGGCCCGCCCGATGCCACCGGCCAGCGACAATTGCCGGTCTACCGGGTCATCACCGCGCGGAGCACCGCCCATGGCCTGAACGAACTGGCCGATCTGATGGAAAACCTGCTCAAGGACGTGACCGGCGCCCTCGGGGCCGAGTTGCTCGGCGGGATGCAGGTCACCCGCCTGGATCGGAGCCTGCACTCGCCCCATCTGCGCCTGCGGCACAGCGAAGCCGTGGCTGTGGCCCATGGCCGGGGCTGGGAAGTCGGCCCAGGAGACGACCTGCCACCCGACGTCGAAGCCGCCCTGGTCCGCCACGGCGGCAACCTGCCCCTGCTGGTCACGCACTGGCCGACCGCGCTCAAAGCGGGGCTCGTCACCTGCGAACCGGGGGTTTCGGCGCGGATCAAATATCTGGCGCCTTACGCGGGAGAGATCATGGACGGCGGCATCGAAGACGGTGCCATGCCACGCGCGGGGTTCAGCCTGGGCATCGGACGTCTGCTGCAATATCTCATGGGGCTGGGCAGCATCGCGGACACGGAGATCCTGCCTCGGATGGCGAAGCCGTCAGCTCAGGCCCGCGCCTGACGGGCAACTCCGGCCCGAGTCGCGAAATGCCCCACCCGGGGCTGGACCAACCGCCGGAAATCGGCGAACGACATGGCCACGATCTCGGTGTGGGTGCCGGCGTTGAAGGCGATGCGCCCGGACCGCAGGAGGCTGCCCGCCACGTAGACCGGCAGATCGTACAATGGCCCGATGGGCGGCATGGCTCCGGTCTCGCAATCGGGAAACTTCCCCTCGCACTCGTCTCCGGTACACAGGGCGACCTCGTCGGCGCCGGCGGCCGCCTGCAGCAGGGTCAGGTCGATGCGGCTGTCCGCCGGCAGAACCACCATGGCCGGACGGCGATCGATCTTCACCAGCACCGTCTTGGCGAACACGGCCTGGGCCACCCCGGACCGATGGGCCACATCCCGCGCCGCAAAGGCGCTTGGATGCCGGACCAGGTCGTAATCCACGGAATTTTCCTGGAGATAGTTCAAGAGTCGGGCGCTGGGCATGGCCAACCTCCCAGGCAGGAGACCGCCCGCGGCCCAGGGGAACAGCCGGGGGCTCAGGCCCATGATAGCACAATTCCAAGAAAATTACGCGGAATCCGGCCAAATGCCCTGCTCGGCGAGCTGTCGCGCGGCCGCCTCCGCCCAGCCCCGGTTGGCCGCCGGGCTGGCGGGGCTGGGGTGCAGAAGGGTGCCTAGGCGCACATCCGCAGGATCCTTGCCCACCAGCGCCTCGAGCTTCTTGCGGGCAAAACCGCCCACTCCCACCAGCCAATGCGGCCGATAAAGGCCGATGAGGGCGCCCAAACGCTCCTCACAGGCGGCGAACAGGGGGCCGGATTCGGCCACGGGCAACTTGTCCGGGGTCCGGTTGCGCCCGCTGTCCTCCATGAAGACCAGGGGGCAATAGTTGACGATCACGTGCTCGGCGAAAAAGGCCTCGGGCGACCCGAATCGCTCCTGGAAATAACCCCACAAACGACGACCGCTGACCTCGGAGCGCGCGCATTCCAGACCCAGGACGGGCCGCTTGGGATGCTCGGGATCCGGCTTGCCGACCGCACCGCCCAGGTCGAGCCACCCCTTCACCGCGGCGACCTCGCCGAACGGAACACCGGTCTGGGCCATGCCCCAGGGACCAGGATTCATGCCCAGCATGAGCACCCGACGCGGGGAAGCGCACCAGCGACTCACGTAGGCGGCGTGCAGATCCCAGGCGTATTCCAGGGGGTTGTAGGTGAAGGCCACCGGGTCGGCGAAGTTCAGGCCGGCGGCGCGGTCCCGGAGCCTGGCCGTGGCCGCCAAAACCTGGTCGGCGAAGGCGGGGTCGCGGGGAAGTGCTGGTTTGTGGACGGGCATGGATGTCCCCCTACCGGTCGTCCTGAAGGGCCCCGCCCCTCAGGTACGGACGCAGTTGCGGCCGGCTTGCTTGGCGCGGTAGAGAGCCGCATCGGCGCGGGCGAAGAGTTCTTCCGGGGTTGAGGTGGGCCCCGTCTTTAGGACAGGTCGGCGGCCAGTTTAAGGTGGACTCCCCGTGCTTTGTCATGCCGCCATTCTCTCATTGTACACTTCCATCGGGGTCATGTCATCGGGCAAGGAGGAGTGCGGGCGCTCCCAGTTGTACTTCCTGGTCCAGTCCCCTATCTCCTGCCTGGCCACCAGCCCGGTTTCGAACTCCTTCAGATAGACGCACTCGTATTTCAAGGAAGTCGAAGGCACGATCGACGAGGAAGACGCTCGTTACGAAGCCTCGCGCTGCCTGAATTGCGGGACCTACTGTTACGATCATGACCTGGAATTGTCACGGTTGGCTGCGGTAGGCTCCGAGACCCAGGAATCCTGATCGGCTGGTAAGCTGAGGGCAAAAGAGGCGACAAACAAAAACACCATGGGCAAACCCCGCCCGGCCTGGCGCCCTTTTCCTGGAAGGTATACCCTGCCATCAGGAAAGAGGTGAGGCTGGATGGTGACATTGAAGAAACCCCTGAAGATCCTCGGCTGGACGGCCGGGTCGTTCGCCGCGTTGCTGATCCTGCTTGTGGTGGGCCTGCGACTCTTCCTGCCCGCGGAAAAACTGCGGGACCTGGCGGTCGCCCGCGCCTCGGCCTCCCTGGGCCGCGAGGTGACGGTCAAGGATGTGCGCGTGTCCCTGCGGGGCGGGCTCGGAATCCAGTTGACCGACGTGAGCGTCGGCAATCCTGTGGGATTCCCCGCCGGACACCTGATGACGGCCGAAAACGTGGATCTCAAGCTGCAGCTGCGGCCCCTTTTTTCGCGTCAGGTGCACGCCGACCGTCTGGTGATCAACGCCCCCCGCATCATTTTGACCAAGCTGGACTCCGCACGGAACAACTTCACCTTTGACGGAGGCAAACCCACCCGCCCAGCCTCCCCGGTTGCGCCCCCGGACAGTTCCGGAGCCACGCTCAACTTCGACCGGTTCGAGTGCAACGGTGGATTCCTGAGTTTCCAGGACGTGGAAGCCGGCGGCGGGTTCGAACTCACGGGCCTGCACCTGAACTGGACGGTGACCGACGCGGGCGCAGGGCGGCTCGACTGCCGCGGCGACACCGAGGCGGACAGCCTAAAGGTTACCGGGGCCCAGAAGTTCGCCGCAGGTCCCGTGACCCTCGCCCACTCAGCGCGCCTCGACACGAAGCAGAATAGATTCACCCTGGAACAAGGTGCTTTGGCCTTGGGAGGGTTGGATTTCACGGTCACCGCCGAGGGCCAATATGGTCAAGGGACTCCCGTCATGCGCGCCGAGATCGGCAGCGAAACCCTCGATCTTGCGACCGTCCTGGCCCTGGCGGCGGAGAACAAACCGGGGACTCTGGACGAAATCAGGCCCGACGGAAAACTCGCCCTGCGGACGGTTCTGACCTTCGACCAGGCCCGAGACGACCCCTTGAACATCGAAGGATCGTGTGAGTTGACCGGCGGGCGGTTTGAACTGCCGAAATTTTCCGATCCCATCACCGATCTGTCCGCCAGGGGCGTATTCAACCTCGACACCCTGCGCGTGACGGCATCCCAGGCGAGAATTTCGGGGGCAAATCTCAACTATACCGGAGCGGTTACCGGCCTGAAGCAGCCGGCCGAGGCCCGAACCGAGGGCACCATCCATCTGACCGCGGATCTGGCCCGACTGCAGGGCTACCTGCCCGCCGAGCGCAAGGCGACCCTGGCCGGCAAGGCCACCGGGACCATCAAGCTGGCCGGCCGTTTGGACAGCCCCGGCGATCTGCCGACCGGTGGGGAGATCACCCTCACCGATCTCAGCTATCGCGATGCCAACATCTTCGAGCCCGTGACCGACCTCGACGCCACCCTGGCGTTCGGGCCCCGCGATGTGACCATCAAGAGCTGCGCGGTGAAGTTCCAGCCCAGCAACTTCACCCTCAGTGGGGTGGTCAAGGGACTCGTGCCCGCCCTGCAGAAAAAACCCGGCCCCAAGCCCCATCTGGATTTCACCCTGAACTCCCAGCTCTTGAACGTCGACCACCTGTTCCCCGCCGCCAGCCCCGGCGCGGTGACGAAAGGGGCCGCCTCCCCCCCCGTGATAGCGGAATTTCCCGATGTCACGGGTTCGGGCGCCGTTTCCATCGCCAACCTGATCTACGGCGGTGTGGCCTTCACCGGCATCACCGGCAAGGTGGCCGTCGCCGACCGCGCCGTAAAGATCAGCGAGGCCGCCGGTGCGGTCTTTGCGGGGAAAATCACCGGCCAGACCACGGTCGACCTCAACAGCATGACCACCCCCGGCTACAAAGGGAGCTTCGCCGCACAGGGCATCCAGGCCGACTCCCTGCTGAGCCGGTTCACGCCGCTGAAGAACCATGTTTTCGGTGGCCTGGATTTCGGCGGGACCTACACGGCGGCGGGGAAAGACCCTGCCGCCTTCCGGCGATCCCTCTCCCTGGACGCCCAGAGCGCCATGACCCAGGGCCGCCTCGTCACCTCGGGGGTGATCCAGCAGGGGCTGAATACCCTGGCCCGGAAACTCGGTCGCACTTTCGACCAGGAGGAGAAGCTGAAGGATCTGGCCGGCCCGGTGAAGGTCAGCGGCGAACGCGTGATTCTCGAACGCTTCACCAGCGAGTTGCCCGGCCTGGGCACCTTGAGCATCGGCGGCAGCTACGGCTTCACCGGCGATCTGGATTTCCGGGGTGAGCTTTTGCTGACGGAGGAGAATTCCCGCAAGTTGCTGGGATCTGCGGGGAGCGGCCTGACCGGCGCCATCGGCAACATCCTGGGCAAGAAGGAGCCGGCGACCGTGCCGCGCCTGAAGCTGCCGGTCAAGATCGGCGGCGCCTTCACCAAGCCCGAAGTCGCCCTGGATTTTTCCGCCATGGCCAAAGCCCGCGGCCAGGAGGCCGCCGACGAGCTGAAGGGCAAGCTGGAAGGAATGTTCAAGAAGTAAAGATGGGGATTTCCCCGATCTTGCGGAACATCAGCGCCACACCTGCCGGCCGGACCGTGGCGGCTTGGCGGCGGCATTCATAGATTACCCCCTCAAGGACAAACCCGAACACCTGCTCGGGACCGGCAGCGTACCCTGCCCCTCTGAATTCAAACCCCCGGAGAATTGCATGAAAACCCGACATATTCTCGTCCTCCTCGCCCTGGTCGCCTCGACCGTCACGTTCGACGCGGCGCGGGCCGAGCATCCCAAGAAAACCGAGCACCCGGCCACGGCCACGCCTGCGGCCGACGCCACGGACGTCGTCAGCGTCGCCGGAAGCGCGGGGAACTTCAAGACCCTCGTCGCCGCCATCGAGGCGGCAGGCCTGGCCGCAGAGCTTCAGGGCAAGGGTCCGTTCACCCTTTTCGCCCCGACCGACGAGGCCTTCGCCAAGCTGCCCGCTGGCACGGTGGAAGACCTGCTCAAACCCGCCAACAGGGCGATGCTGGCCGGCATCCTCGCCAACCACGTGGTGCCCGGCAAGATCATGTCCTCGGATATCAAGACCATGAAGGCCTCCACCGTCAGCGGCCACGACCTCAACATCGTGGTGCAGGACGGCAAGGTTTTCGTGAACGACGCCCAGGTGGTCAAGGCGGACATCGGCGCAGCCAACGGAGTGATCCACGGGATCGACAAGGTGATCATGACCACCGCGGCGCCCGAGCACCCGTCTTCCGACAAGCCCGAGGACCATCCCGCGCACTGAACCCTTCGCTCGGTGCACAGCCCACAACCAGGAGCGGCACCCCCGTGGAGCCGCTTTCCTGACCGGTCGACCTCATCGCCGGTCCAAGGAGTTTGAGATGTCGAATATCCTCTCGCGGACCGGCCTTTTCCTGGCCATGGCCCTGCTGGCCGCCCCCCTCGCCCAGGGTCAGACGCCGGCGGTACCGGCCTCCGCCGCGACCGACACCAGCGCCCCGCCTATCGTGACCGGGGACATCAAGGCCGGCATCGAGAAGCACATCGCCGAGCAGATCGCCCGCGGTGACGGATTCTTCACCGTGGACTTCGAGGGCCGGCAACTGAGGCTCAATCTGGTGCGGGTGCACCTGGAATACCTCGCGTCCCTGGCTCCGACCCGCCACTTCGCCTGCGTGGACATGGCCAGCGACGACGGCCAGTTCTACGACATCGACTTCTTCCTCGCCGGCAAGGCCGACAGCATGACCGTGACCGAGACCACGGTGCACAAGCTCAACGGCCGGCCCTATTACCTGTGGGAACAGGATGACGAGGGACTGTGGGGGCGAACTTCGGTGGACGATGGTTCGAATGCCCTGCTGGGCGTGATCGACGGCACCGACACCTTCGAGTTCCGCTACCAGGCGACGCTTCCCGAGTTCACGGCTCATGCCCGCTGGTGGATTCCCCTGGCCGGTTCCGACGATTTCCAGACCGTGACCCTCAAATCCATCGACGCTCCGGGAACCCGGGAAATCCTGACCGACCGCGACCACGGCAACAAGGTGCTGTTTTTGGAATTGACCCCCGAGGACGGCGGCCGTTCCCTCGAGATCGTATACGAGGTCGTGCGCAAGGAGAAGAGCGCCTACCCGGGGGATCCCGCCGAGGCGAAACGATACCTGATGCCCGAGCGGATGGTGCCCTCGGACCCGACCATCAGGGCCGCCGCCGAGACGGCCGTGGCCGACCGCAAGAGCGACCTGATGAAGGCGCGCGCCCTCTACGACTTGGTGATCGACCAGATGAACTACAAGAAGTTCGGCGAAGGCTGGGGCCAGGGTGACGCCGTGTTCGCCTGCAATTCCCTCTACGGCAACTGCACCGACTACCATGCCTTTTTCATCGGGTTGGCCCGCTCGGTCAGCATCCCCGCCCGTTTCGCCATCGGCGCGGCCATCCCCTCCGAACGGAACGAGGGCGGCACCGACGGATATCATTGCTGGGCGGAATTCTACGCCGACGGCAAGTGGTGGCCTGTGGACATCAGCGAGGCCGACAAGTTCAGCGCCCTGAGCATGTACTACTTCGGCCACCACCCGGCCAACCGCTTCGAGTTCACCCACGGTCGCGACCTGGTACTGGAGCCCGGTCCCGAATCGGGCCCCGTCAACTTCCTGGCCTATCCCCTGCTGGAAGTGGATGGCCGGGCGCAGCGGGTCCCGACCATGTTCCTGTTTCGCAGGGTGCCCCCTCACGCAGACAGCTGACGGACCCGCCTAGGCGCCGCCGGCCAACGCCCGGGGGAACAGGATGTTGTTCTCCAGGTGGATGTGCAGGTGCAAGTCCTTCTCCAGGGCCTCAAGGCCGTGCCACAGGGCGCGCCAGGTGTTGCAGGCCTCGTCGGGGACCGTGTAATCGTCGGTCAGCTCGCGCATCCTGCGCAGCCCCCCACCCACGGCCTCATGCTCATGCTCCATCACCGCGATAGGGCGGCCCGCCCGTGCTCCCTGGCCTTGCCGGATCATGGGGAACAGGACCTGCTCCTCTTTCATCATGTGTTGCTTGAGCTCGGCCTGGATCGTCAGGTAGACCGAGAACAGTTCCGAGAGTCGCTCCGGATCCTTGTCCCGATGCACATCGAGCACCTTGCGGGCCATCGATTCCAGACGGGGGAGTTCCTCGTAGAGCGGCTGGTGGTAAGTGACCATGATATGGTCGATCAACTCGCCGAGGGTCCCGTCCTCCCAACGGTCCGCGGTTTCGTCCGCGGCTTCCAGTTCCTTGGCGATCTCCGCCACGATCACCTCGGTCTGGAGTCCCTTGCCGGCACACACCACACCAAGTTCTTCACCCCCGCCGCAGCAGAAATCGATGCCGTGCCGCGCGAAGACGCGGGTGGCCAGGGGGTGCTGGGCCGCCAATTGCCCCACTTTGGTTTCACTCGTGATCATCATGGCGATTCTCCTCTATGCTCAGGTTCATGACTTCCATTTGGTCCGGATTCAACATGGGTCGGCGGAACCACCGTCCGCCGGGGCCAACAATACGGCCAACGCCGCCAGGACCGGCCCCGTCCCGCTTCCCCTGACTCGACCGGCAGCCGCATGGACTCCGGCCATTCCGATCAGGGCATGGATGGTGCCCATGACGGGCACAAAAAGGATCTCGGGTTCGATGTCGGTGCGAACTGTCCCGTCCGCTGCACCATCCCGGAGAGCCGTGAGCACGAATCTCTTGGAACGCTTGACAAGATCCTGCAGATGGACGACCGCCTCGGCGGGCAGGCTCAGTGATGCCTGTTCGGAGCGCAGCACCCAGGCCACCCCCGGATCCCGTCCCACGATGCGCACACGGTTTTCAGCCAAGGCGAACAGGCGTTTCAGCGGGGGCAGTGACGGGTCGGGAAACGTGGACTCGATTCGAGCCAGCGCAAACCGGGCGGCTTCATTCAGCATCGCCTCGCGCGAGTCAAAATGCCGGAACAATGCCCCCGAGGTGACCCCGACCTCTGCGGCCAGGGTGGCTGTGGTCAACGAGGCGAGGCCCCGTTCACCGATGATCCGCAAGGCCGCGACGGCAATCTCCTCACGGCGGACGGCACTGGATTTCCGGCTGGTGTTTTTCATGGTTCACAAGTAAGTAACCGTTTACTTACCTGTCAAGGCCAAATCTTCGCCCATTCCCCGCGAACCCCAGGTTGACCTCACTTCCAGGTTTTGAGATAATGGGATGGTTCCAATAAGGAGGAAATATGCTCAGCTCCGGATTCCATCAAGTCATTGCGCCCAAGGCCAAGACCCTCAACATCATCTGGGGAGCTTTCCTGGCCGCTTGTGTGGTTTATGTGGTGGTTGCCTGGATCATGTTCGGGCTGGCCAGTGGCGGCGCGGAACCCGTCCTTGATTCCCCGTCATCCGGTGGCCTGCTGCCGACCATTTTCGCCGTTGTGGCCATATTGGCGCTTGGCGCCTCGGTGGTGGCGGAACGCATGCTCCTGACGCCATCCCGCCTCGAAACCCATCTCCGCGAGGTGCCGACAGCGGCGTCCGTGCTCGCTTTCAACAGCGATTTCCCCGCGACGCCCAGCGGGAATCAGACCCAACTGTTCGACAGGCTTTCCGACACGGAGAAACGGTTGGTGGGCCTGAGCATCCCCTACCAGACGGCCAACATCGTCATCTGGGCCTGCCGGGAAAGCATCGTCGTTCTGGGCCTGGTCCTGGCGGTCCTGCAGGCCAGTTTCCCGGTGATCCTGCCGTTCGCTGCGGTGGGGTTCGTCACCATATTGCTGAAGGTCCCGCGGCCCGCGTCATTCTACGCAAGCCGGTTGGACCTGGCGCGCAAGTTCTCCTAGTCGGGGCAATTCAGGAGACACCCGCGGAAATGAGAACTCCCGGGGCTTCCCAACAAGATTGGTATTGTCTATACTTTCAGCCGTCCTGGCGCTGAATTCCCCCTTAACCGAATGGTCCCCCCATGATCGGCAAGGACCTTGCCCACTATGAAATCACCGGCCTGCTCGGCAAGGGCGGTATGGGCGAAATGACGCCGGCCGAAGTGCTGGCGATGATCCGCAACAAAGGAAACTGACCTTGAAACTGATGACCCCCCTAAAGATCGGTGATCTTTGCCTGCCCAACCGCGTGATCATGGCGCCGCTGACCCGTTGCCGGGCCGTCGACCGCCGGATTCCCAACGCCCTGATGGCCGAGTATTACCGGCAACGCGCGGGCGCGGGGCTCATTCTCAGCGAAGCGACCGCCGTCGACCCCATGGGTGTGGGCTATCCCAACACCCCCGGGATCTGGAACGAAGAGCAGGTCGCCGGCTGGCGTCTCATCACCGCAGCCGTCCATGAAGCGGGCGGGCGCATTTTCATGCAGCTGTGGCACGTCGGCCGGATCAGCGACCCCGTCTACCTGGACGGCGCAATGCCGGTCGCTCCCAGCGCGGTGGCCCAACCGGGCCACGTCAGCCTGCTCAGGCCCCAGCGCCCCTACCCCGTGCCGCGCGCGCTCGAAATCGAGGAGATCCCGGGCATCGTCGCGGCATACCGGCGCGGCGCCGAGAATGCGCGGGAAGCCGGGTTCGACGGCGTGGAGTTGCACGGCGCCAACGGGTATCTCATCGACCAGTTCCTGCAGGCCTCGTCCAACCTCCGCGACGACGCGTACGGTGGGTCGATCGAGAACCGTGCCCGCTTCCTGCTGGAAGCGACCGATGCGGTGTGCGAAGTGTGGAATCCCGGCCGCGTGGGCATGCATCTGGCCCCGCGGGGCGGAGAAGACCCTGACAACGATCCCACGGGCGAAAAGGTTTTCGGTTATGTGGCCCGTGAGCTGGGAAAGCGCGGGCTGGCCTTCATCTGTGGGCGTGAACCGCGGACCGAAGGCCGGCTGGGTCCACGGCTGAAAGAGGCGTTCGGAGGGATCTACATCGTCAATCAGGAATTCACCCGCGAATCGGCCGAAGACACCCTCGCCCGGGAAGATGCCGACGCGGTGGCCTTCGGCCGTCTCTATATCGCCAACCCCGACCTGGATAAGCGGTTCGCCGCTGACCTGCCGCTCAACGCTCCGGATCCCGAGACGTTCTACGGCGACGGAGCGAAGGGTTACACGGATTACCCGGAGGCCTGACGACCGAGCCCTGCAACCGTTCGGCTGCAGGGCTCATTTCTTACTTCTGGGAGACTCGAACGGCGCCCGGGGCAGATCATTCACCCAGCCCCGAAAACATGACTCCCGACAACCGCGCCATATCATGCTTCCACGTCGCCAGATCCACGTTGGCAAAAGCACTCAGGCTCGAATGTCCACAAGCGCGAGCCATGACCTGCATCAATTCCACCGAGGCCCCCAGGAACCGCTGCAGCCGCAGCGCCGCTTCCCCCACATCCAGCCGTTGCCGCAGTTCGGGCTTCTGGGTGGCGATCCCCACCGGACAATTGTTCGTATTGCAGATGCGGGCCGCCACGCAGCCGATGGCCTGCAGAGCGCTGTTGGAAAGGGCCACGCCATCGGCCCCCAGCGCCATGGCCTTCACGAAGTCGACGGGC
Organism: bacterium CG_4_9_14_3_um_filter_65_15; assembly: GCA_002790835.1. GTDB lineage: Bacteria > Krumholzibacteriota > Krumholzibacteriia > LZORAL124-64-63 > LZORAL124-64-63 > JAHJTW01. The sequence continues at coordinate 91,207 of PFVX01000094.1, forward strand.
GTGCGCAAGCCGCCGGTGATGATCAGCGTCACGCGTCCGCTCGCCCGCTGCTCATCCAGATACCGCCTGGCCCGGGCCAGGGCCGGGATCGTGGGCACACTGATGTGGTCGCGGAAAATCTCCGGAGCGGCGCCGGTACCACCCCCGCGACCGTCGAGGATGATGTAATCCGCGCCGGCATCGAGTGCGAACTGAATGTCCTGCTCGATGTGATTGGCGCTCAGCTTGAAGCCGATGGGGATTCCGCCCGTGATCTCACGCACCCGATCGCCGAAGCGACGAAAATCGGCCACCGTCACCAGGTCCTTGAAGGTCGGCGGGGAGACGGCGGGTTCACCCTCGGGAATGCCCCTCACCTGCGAGATCTTCCCGGTGTTCTTGGCTCCGGGCAGATGCCCGCCGGTGCCGGTCTTGGCCCCCTGTCCGCCCTTGAAGTGGAAGGCCTGCACCTTGGCGACTGCTTCCTCGGAGTAGCCGAACATGGCGCTGGCCAGCTCATAGAAATAGCGGGAATTCGCGGCCTGCTCTTCGGGCAACATGCCCCCCTCACCCGAACAAATGCCGGTCCCGGCCAGCTCGGCGCCCCGCGCCAACGCCACCTTGGCCTCTTCGGACAGGGAGCCGAAACTCATGTCCGACACGAAGAGCGGAATGTCCAGAACCAGGGGCTTCTTGGCCTGCGGCCCGATCACCAGCTGCGTGCCTACCGCCTGGTCCTCGAGCAACGGCTTGGTCGCCATCTGCGCCGTCATGATCTGCAGATCATCCCAGTTCGGCAACAGATGCCGGGGCACCCCCATGGCAGTCATCGGGCCATGGTGGCCGAGCTTGCTGAGACCTTCACTGGCCAGTTGGTGGATAAAAGCGACGATTGGTTCTTCGGCCGTGGGCTTGGCGACCGGTGCGCCGGAGACCGTCTTGCTGCTCAGGGCGCCCACCTGCCCCACCTGACTGTCGGGTATCGGGGCGTGGGATCCATCGCAATAGGGGAAGTTGGACGAGGCCTTACACGCGCAGAGGGCCGCGTTGCCGTCGGCGTCGGCGGTGAAGGCATGGGGAACGAACGTGGTGCCGGCATGGGATCCGTCACAGAACGGTTGGCCTGCTGAACGACCGCAGGTGCAGAAGTACTTTTCCTCACCCTTGGTCAGGTTCACCATCGCCGGTTTGTTGTCGGCGATGACCGGCCCGTCGCCTGGAGCCTGTGCCGGTGCCGCCTCCGCCGTGGCTGGGGCGCCGTCACCCTCTTTCCAGCTGTTCTCGGCGTGGGAATAGTCACAGAAAGGCTTGTTGCGCGAAAAACCACAACGGCACAGGGCATACTTGCTGTGCGAACAATTCGTCGAGTTCGGATTATCGGTCAGGACAACCGCTTCCACGTTGTAGGGGCCGTCCTTGACGATCGTGATTTTTTCCTCGGTAGCTTCGCCGACGATCACCTCTTCACCCAAGCTATAGGCCAAAGCACCAGACGGGCAGGCGTGCACGCGATCCACGATCTCCTCCACCGTGCCGTTGTCCGGGTAGATCCAGTGGCTCCCGTCACCGGACTTGAAGACCGAGGGCAAACCCTGCACACAGTTGGCGGCCCCGGAACAGATGGAGCGGTTGAAATAGACGGTGATCTCCCGGCCGGGATACTCCTGGAGAATCTCTTCTTCGATCTCGCGGGCACTCGAAAAATCGGTCTCCACATGGGTGAAGTCGCAGAACGGCTTGGTTCCGGATTGGCCGCACGTGCAAAGCAACACCTTCTGGCCGGCCGCGACCTCGACCCCATCCTTGAAGAGAATTTGTTTATCCGAAACGAGTTGCAGGGGCCCGTCCACCAGGGCGGTCAGCTTGCTTTTCATGGTCGCGGACTCCTGTCAAAGGAACGAATCAGCACTGCGGCGGCTCAGGGCGCGCCAACTTCCGACATCAAACAGAGAATATGAGTATTCCGCGGACCCGCAATGCAATCGCCGCCGAGGAGGTGAACGCCGGATGACTCAGGGCTCCCTGCCCTTCGACGATGATGTCGGGATGTTCGTTATTGGCCTCGAGAATCGCATGTTCCACCTCACCCGTAGAAAAACCGGAACTCAAGACGTCCACTGCCACACCGTACTTCGCACCCTGGAGCAGACCTGTTTGCCCCGTCGCAATGAATGTTGGGCTGAGGCCCGATTGCCTGAGCGCCTCACGAGATTGACTGCCGTGGTTCGCTTTCCGACCGCACAATCGGTCCCCAAGACGGTGATGACCGGCATTCCCACGTCCCGGATATCTCCTTTAAAACAATGAAGATCCTTCCTCGCAGGCGGCTTGCGAATGTCGTGGATCCGGACCCCACATTCGATGGCCATCTGAATGAATTCACCGTCCTCGGACAGGAACTCCGGCAGACCATTGACGATGTTCATGCCCTTTTTCATGGCGCAGAGAATGACGTCTCTTTGGGTCCTATCGAGAAACGAGGCCAGGGGGGCGATGCCGTAGATAAAGTAATCGGGAACTGAGAGCGGAGGCTCTGCAATGCCTCCTCCATGCTTGCGAAGACCGGGATCCCGTTCTTGACCCCATCAAGATATTCACTCGCATCGAGGCCAGCCTTGGTGCTGTCGATTATGCCGAGGATCTTGTATTTTTCCGAGTGCCGGGCCAGGCCGTTGGCTACCTTCCCGTCGATTTGACCAAATTCATTTTCGCTGTAAACCAATGTGTCTGCATTCATGCGCTACCTTTGATTTGCTTCCTATCAGGGAATTTCCGATATCGTCACCCCACGTCCGTTTCCAGGGCCATCCGTACTCCGGCGCCTAGTGGTAGAATGTCCAGCCGAAAGTCACCTTGAGATCCGGCACATCGTTCAAGCTGACCTTCGCCTCGATGAAGAAGCGGTCGCCGTTGTCCAGCCCCTTCTCGATTCCCCCGAGAAGGTTAACCCCCAGGTCGGTGTCCGACCCGTTGCCATGATCGTAGTCGTAGTTCTTGATGTTGGCGCCGAGACCGCCGCCAAGGTAGGGCGTCCACACATCCCAGTTTTCGCTGAAGCGATAGGCCGCTTCCGCGTTGATCGCCCAGAGTTTGAGGTGGTCCGACAGGCCAAGCTCAACGTTCGGCTGGAAACGGACGTGTTGGGCGAAGTTGCCGTAATCGAGGTGGACGCCGAAGTGGATCTGGTCCGGATCGTCCGAAAGGCCGACCCGCGGTCCCCAGCCACGGTAGCCGACATCGCTCGACGATTCGGCCCGGGCCGAAACCTGGCCCAGACCCGCGACCAGGACGGCCACCAGAAATGCCGTGGAAATCAATCTCATCTTGTACCCCCTGCTTTCGTCCGCGTGCGGACTAGTGCTCTGTCAGAATTTGCCTTTCGGGTAGAGTGACTTGAGCTTGAGCCGTGCGTCGTTGATGGTGAACTGCCAAT
>PFVX01000083.1:0-65316 GCA_002790835.1 bacterium CG_4_9_14_3_um_filter_65_15
GGTGAAGATAACACATTACCTGGAGAATGTCTAGACAATTATGAGACGGTTAGTAAGGGATGCCGGCACACGTTAAAAGATGTGAACGAGCCATTCCCGCCGGGCAACGGCCCCGCCCATGGGTTATGATGGATCCATGATCATCTCGAATCGCAGGCTCGGTGCCGTCGTTTTCCTCCTGATCGCCGCCTTGGCCGGCCTGGTGACCGTTCAGGCGGTCCTCTTGCGCCAGGCCTGGCAGCGGGAGGCCCAGACCTTTCAGCGCAACGTCCTGTCGGCCATGGCCCTGACCGTGCAGCAGTTGGACGCGCTGGAGATCGCCGGCGACGCCACATACATCATCCGCGGGACCCTTGATGATTCGCTCCTCACCACGGTCGATTCGATCCGCTCCGTTGCCGACATCGACACGATGATCGCCATCGGCAGCTTTCCCGACAGCATGATGGCGGCCTTTCTCCAGCGGAAGCCGGATGGGAGTGTGCGCCAAGTCGATCTGGAGACCCGCAGCCTGACCGTCACCGTCGAACACGACCGCCGCCGCTTCATCCAGCATGTCGTTCGGGGCATCGTGGACACCGAGCGGCCACCCATCACCGCACGACTGGACGCCGTGCCGCTGGATTCCATCCTGATCGTCCAGCTGGGCGAAGCGGGCATCGACGCGCGGCCGGAAGTCGGCGTGATCGGCACGATCGACGACGTTCCGGTGCGCTTGCCCGCCGGCGCCGACACCACCGCCTTCGTCGCCTCGCCCTTGCGGACCCGGGTGTTCGACCTCGACCTCAAGCCGCCCTTCCACGATCTGGTCCTGGTGTTTCCCGGCGAACGCTCCTGGGTCCTGCGTCGCATGGCCCCGCTGCTGGGCCTGTCCCTGGTGTTCGTCATCGTGGTCATCGCCGCCCTGGTCCAGACCGTGCGCACCCTCTTGGAGCAGCGGCGGTTCGCCGGGCAGGTCGTGGATTTCGTCAACAACATGACCCACGAGTTCAAGACCCCCCTGTCCACCCTCACCCTCGCCGCCGACGCCATCGCCCGCGAAGCCGGTCCCGATGACGCGTCGCTCAGGCGGCACGCGCGCATGATCCGCGAAGAGACCGTGCGCATGGGTCTGCAGGCCGAGCGAATCCTCCAGGTGGCCCGTCTGGAGCAAGGCGAGCTGGATTTCGCCCCGGCCTTGCTGGACGGAAACCTACTGGTCCGGTGTGCGGCCGAATCCTTCGCCCTGCGGGTGCAGCAGCGCGACGGCGAGCTGGCAACCCGGACCGAAGCGGAGCTTTCGGGCCTGCGGGGAGACGAGATGCACCTGACCGGGGTCCTGGACAACCTGCTGGACAACGCCCTGAAGTACTCCCCGGCCAAGCCGGACATCACCATGGCGACCTTCAACCGGGACGGCAGCTTCATCGTCACCGTGGCCGACCGCGGACAGGGCGTGCCCCAAGCCGACCGCGAGCGGGTCTTCGATCCCTACTTCCGCTGTGCCACGGGTGACCGCCACAACGTCAAGGGTTACGGGCTGGGGCTGAGCTTCGTGCGGCTGGTGGTGCGGGCCCACGGCGGCAACGTGGTGCTGGAGCCGAACCCCGGAGGCGGCTCCTGTGTGCGCGTGACCCTGCCCCTGATCTTCCTGACCGCCCGCTCCCTGGTGGATGACCGCGTCGAAGGCCTGCGGCTGGGGGCGGACGACTATGTGACAAAACCCTTCAGCCTCGAGGAACTGGTCCTGCGCATCGATGCGGTGTTGCGCCGCTGCGGACAAGGGCTGGAAACCGGGGAGACCGCAACGGCGATCCAGGTGGGAACCTTCATCTTCGACCCGGTGCAGCAGACCCTGGTCCGCAACGCGGCGGAAACCCGGCTCACCGCGCGCGAGTCCGAACTCCTGCACCTGCTGGCGGCCTCCGTCAACCGGACCGTCGCCCGCACGACCATCCTGCGCCGCATCTGGGGCGACGACGGTTACCACGCGGGCCGCAGCATGGACGTCTTCGTCTCCCGCCTGCGCAAGCATCTCGCTCCCGACCCTTCGGTCGAGATCCGCACCATCCACGGCAAGGGATTGAAGCTCATCGGCGGGCGGTGACTCCCTAGGTCTTCTGGGGTTTCTTCCGCGCCGCCGGGAACAGGACATTATTCAGGATCAAGCGGTAGCCGGGACTGGTCGGATAGAGGTCCAGGTCGGTGGGTGGATCCCCCACTCGATGCTGGTAGTCTTCCGGGTCGTGCCCGCCCAGGAAGGTCCAGGTGCCGCGCCCCTTGCGACCGTGGATGTACTTGACCTCGTCGGGCCCGTCCACCGCACCCAGCACGATGACCGAACGTTTGAGGAACTCGCGGTGGAAGCCCGTGGTCTGGCCCAGAAAGCCGTTGATCACGTTGACGTGGTTCTGGGTCAGCATCGCCGGGACGGGATCGTACTTGGCCGCGAAGGAGAACAGGGTGAAGTAGTCGGCCAGCGCCCCGCGCAACCGGGCGTAGTCGCTGGTGTCGATGTTCGAGAACTCGTACTGCATGGGGTTGGTCACCAGCTTGAAGTTCTCAAAGGCGAAGGTGTTCTCGAATTCGACCTTGGCCCGGTAATCCGGGTCCAGGGGCGTATTGTCGAATGGTGTGCCGACGATATCGGTAGTCAGCCAGGCCAGGGCGATGTCGATGGTGTCGGTGGCCGAGCACATGGCGAACAGGAATCCTCCGCCTTCGACGTAATCCCGAATGGTCGCGGCGACCGCGTGCTTCAGCTCCCAGACCGTCTTGAACCCGAGAGCCGAGGCGAGATCCTCGTTGAACTTCTTCTGCTCCAGATACCACGGCTCGAGTCCGAAGCTCGCGTAGAACTTCCCGTACTGGCCGGTGAAGTCCTCGTGGTGCAGATGGAGCCAGTCGTAGTCGTTCAGTTTGCCGCTCAGCACGTTCTGGTCGTAGACCACGTCGTACGGCACCTCGGCGTAGCTCAGCGCCAGGGTGACCGCGTCGTCCCAGGGCTGCTTGTTGGGCGGGCTGTAGACGGCGATGCGAGGCGGTTTCTCCAGCAGGACCTCGTCCATGTTCTCCTGGGCTACGACGGCGCGGATCCGCTGCCGCTCGGTATCGTCGATGGCTTCGAACAACACGCCCATCAAACGGGCATCCAGGCGCGCCCGCTGGTCGTCCTCCATCAGGAAGCTGCCCCCGCGGTAGTTCAGCAGCCAGGTCACGTTCTGGCCGACCTGCAGGCGGTGGAACGCCATGCCGTAGGCCTTCAGATGGTTGGTCTGATCCAGATCCATGGGCACCAGCAACCAGGACGCCGCACAGGCCTGGCTCCAGACCGCACCCAGCAGCAGAGCGGTCAGACTCACCGCCAGACGCATTTTTCTCATGGCAATTCCTTCAGATTTTCCAGTTCCTCGCGGACGTCGGCCAGGAACAGGTCGTCGGGGTACTGGACCAGCAGTCGAGTCCAGATGTCGCGCGCCTCGTCCAGGCGTCCCTGGGCCTGCAGCAACTGGCCCGCAAGGTTCATGGCCCGCGCCGCGTAGCGACTGTCGGGATGTTCCGTGTAGAGGGTCCGCAGCACCCGTCGGGCCGCAACGACGGAATCGGCCTCGGCCAGCGCTCCGCCCAGTTCGAACAGACCCCGTTCCAGCATGTGTTGGGGCTCGTCGGAATCCACCCGGCGGGTGACCTCGTAGACGAAGGTGCGCAAGGCGGCCAGACGCTCGTTCGGGCGCTCAAACACCTGGGCCAGGACGCAGGGCGCGTACAGTTCCAGGATCTCCGGGCCGCCGCTGGGGTTGTCCAGCTCCTCGGCCACGGTCAGCCCCAGTTCCAGAGAGTCGTTGGCGTAGGGTGCGCCCGGGTTGTCCAGGGCCACCACGGCGAAGCGATCGCGGGCCGTCGGCCATGCCCCCTCGGCCAGGTCCAGGCGGGCGAGCTGGAAGTGGGCCGCTCCGGCCGCATCGCGATAGTCGGGGTCCCGGCCCAGCTGGGTCAGGACCGCCCGGCCGCGCGCGGTGTCGGCGGCGGCCAGGTAGCATTCGCCCAGCGACAGCCGCGTCAGCGCCACGCCCGCGGTGGGCAGATCGGGATCCAGCAGCAGGCGTTCCAGGCGGCGAGCCGCACGCTCGGGATCCTTCAGGGTGTCCTTGAGGTAGCGGGCCAAAGTGAGCTGGGCCGCGTACAGGTTGTCGCTGGCCGGGTTGACCTTGCGCACCTCTTCCACCAGGTCGTTGAACCGCTCCACCGCAGCCACCGGGTCGTCGCCCAGACGCCCCGTGACCAGGGCTTGCTGGCACACCTCGGCGAGACGATCGGCCGCGCGTTGCCGCAGCAGCCGCGGCATGACCGAAGACGTGGCCGTCTTTTCCATGACCTCCAGGAGGTAGCTCACCGTGGCGTCGTACTGGTCGTCGTGATCGAGCAGCTCCAGTTCGCGGACCAGGGTCCCGGCATTCTGCAGAATGGCGTTGCCGGCAGCCGCATCGGCGGTGAGGGCCAGTGCGTAGTCGGTCGCCTCCCGCGCCCGCCCCGACACCAGCAACATGTTGGCCACCAGGATTTTCTCCGCCGGGATGGAGCCGGGCCCGTCGGCAATGGAGCGCATGGCCTGGAGGAAATCCCCGTCGGTCTTCGGGTCGAAGTTCCCTTGCAGGAGGCGCCCCCTGACCAGGGACAGGTTGTAGGGCTGTTCGCGCAGGGCGGCGCTGATCTCCACGGCGGCGGCCGTCTTGCGGTCGAGAGCCAGCAGGGCCTGGGATTTCTGCAGGGCGGCATAGCGGGGCTCCTCCAACACCCCGCGCAAAGAATCGATCAGCCCCGCGGCCATCCGATAGCGCCGGGTCTGCAGGCACATGTCGATCCCCACGGTGCCGGCGCTGCGCAGTTCGGGGCTGGTCTTCATGAACCCGTCCAGGGCGATGCGGGCCGAATCGGTCTGCGCCGTGACCAGCAGCGATCCGGCCAGGTAACGCCACAACGAGACTTCTGTCGGTTGGGTGTTCAGCCCCTCGCGGGCGATGCGGATGGCGCCCGCATGATCGCCCTGCAACTGGGCCAGACGGGCGCGTCGCGTCACCAGTGGGCCCTGCATGATGCTGTGCTGTTCCAGGTCGGTGATCAGGGCCTGGGCCTGGCTCACGCTCCCCAGGGAGAGTTTGCGATCCAGTTCCTGCAGCCGACGCTGAAGATCCATGGCCACGTGGGGATCGAACTTCATCATGCCGGGACGCTCAGGCTCCGGCCGCGGCGTCTCCTGGGGACGAGGATCCTGGGAGCGGGAATCCTGGGCCTGCACGGACACGGCCATCAGCGCCGCCAGACCGAGCGCAACAAATCCGCTTCGGCGCATCATGGGGTGTCCCCCGGTAGCGGCAACGTCTCGAGTCTCTGCAGGGAATCCAGCGCGCTGAAGTAGCGGCGCACCAGGCTCTGGTAGTCCGGCGGCGCGGCGTCGAGGGACTGGTAGCGCAGGCGGAACCGTTCCCGCCGAGCGTCCTCGGCCAGCGTGCCGTTTTGCTGATCGCCGTATACCCGCTCCGCGGTCCGGCTCTCCCTGCGCATGCTGAAATCCCTCTGCCGAACGCTGTTGCGGGCGTCGAGCATCCGGCTGAGGATCCGTTCCTGGCGCTGCAGGGTCTCGTCGCTGACGCCCCCCTGCTCGATGTCGTCGGTGATGGCCTGCAGATCCTCGCCCATCTGGTCGAGGTTTCCCAGCAGACGGCCGCTTTCGGGCCGCACCCGTTCCTGTTCGGCCAGTTCCTGCATCCGGCCGGCGAGTTGGCCCTGCTGCTCGCCCAGGCGCTTCATCTGCGCGCGCGCTTCCTGGCTCATGCCCCGGTCGGCCAGCATCTTGCGCAACTGCGCCGTCAGCTCGTTCGTGCCGGCCTGTTCCTTGATCATCTGCATGAGCTGCTCGGCCAGGGACGACGAGGTTTCCCCGCCCTGGCTGCTACTGCTGCTGCTCATCTGGGCCTGGGTCAGCAGACCGATGACGATGTTGTTGGTCTGCGCAAGGGCATCGCGGCTTTGCCGCTGGGCCGAACTGCCTTGCCCTTCCTCGATGGCGTTGACGGCGTAACCCATGGTCTCGATGAGACCGTCCAGCTTCTTCAGCAACTCGAGGGTCTGCATGGGCGCTTCGGTGGAAAGCTTGGCAAGCTTCTCGCGGACCTTGGTGGCCGCCTGCTGCATCCGGTGCTGTTTGCGGGTCACTTCGCGGGTCCTCACATCGCGTAACCGTGAAGGCACCTGCTGGGCGATTTCCTCCTGGCGCATCGACAGATCCAGCAAATCGGCGGCGATTCCGTGCAGGGACTTGATCTCGTTGTTCTTCATGGCCATCTGCATGGCCTCATGGGACTCGAGCAAAACGTGGTACAAGGAGCTCAGGTCCCGCAGGGCCTGCTCCTGCATCTCGGCCGCCTGTTCGGGGTCGAGCTGCTGGAGCTGCTGGCCGGCCTGTTGCATCTTCTGCTTGGCCTCCTGCTTCTTCAATTGCTCCAGCATTTCTTCCAGCGACTGCTGAAGCTGCTGCGCGGATTTCTCCCCGGACTGCTGACCGTTCTGCTCCTGGGCGCGCTTCTCCGCTTCCTTGCGGGCGGCTTCAAGGCGCTCCTGCAACTCGTCCAGCTGGGTTGCCAATATCTCCTGCTGCGCTGCCAGATCGTCGGCATCCTCCTGGGCTCCCTGGTCCTCGGGCGATTTCTGCCCCTGCTGGACATCCTGGTCTTCCTGCTGCTCACCCTCGCCGGTTTTCTCGCCCTGCTGTTGCCGCTCTCCCAGGTCCGTCTCGTCTGATGCTTCGCGACTAGCGGATTCCTTGGTCTCGGAATCCCCCTCCGGGTCCTGACCTTCCTTTCGGTCGGACTGACCCGCTTGGTCTTTGCGCTCCTCGGCGAGGGCCCGACTTTGCTCGGCCAGTTCCTGCTGCTGCTGCATGATCTTTTCCAGCATAGCGGTCAGGCCTTCCAGCTCCTGCTGCTGGTCCATCTTCTCCATCATGGCCAGGGCCATGTCCATGCGGCGGGCCAGGTCATTCTGGTTCCGGGCCACTTCCTGCAGGGTCCGCGCGACATCCTGCGGCGAGACCTCGCCCCGTGGCCGATCCAGTTTCTTCAGCAGGCTGTCCAGGTAGGGGCTGTCCTGCTGCTCCATGAGCTGGGAAACCTGCTCGGCCATTTCCAGCTGGCGTTCGCTGGTCATCTGGTTGGCCGCCAACCGGTCCAGTTCCTGCTGCAGTCGTTGGCTCATCTCCTGCAACTTGTCCTGGAGCTCGTTGCGGCGGGCGATGGCGTCTTCCATCTCCTGCCGGCGGGACCAATCCGGAGTGGGATTCTTCATGAGTTCCCGGGTCAGACGGTCCAGATCCTGCCCCAGTTTGCGGGTGCGGCGGCGGGCGTCCTCAAGTTCGGCGGTACGGGATTCGCGCGCCTGGGTCTGATCCGCGAGAACTTCCCCGGCCGAAGGCAACACCAAGGTCAAGATCGTCGACCAGGTGCTCTGCCCCGCGCCCGGTCGCCGATTGTCCCGGGCCACCGCCACGAGTTCCAAGCCCTCGCCCGCACCCAGCGTAAGGCCGGCCAGATCCAACGCCAGTTCCTGCCGGGCCTGCAACGGCCTCGCGGTCCCGTCACTTTGGACCACGCGCACCGACCAGGGTCCGAGCTCCGACACCAGGTTGGACGTGGAATCGGCCCCCAGAGGCCAGACGGAGCCGCCTTGCCAGCCCGCTTCGGGATTGGCCGGGGATCCGGAGCCCAGAGGCCGGAGCATCAGGCTCACATCGGCCAGCCCGAAATCGTCCACCGCTTCGGCCACCAGGGAGATTTGCCCGCCCAGGGGCAGGATGCCGTCGTCATCCGGCCGGTCCAGGCGGATGGCCGGTTTCTCGTCGGGCAAGGGCAGGACGCGATAGGTCAGGGGGTCCCGGTTGAACAGCCCGTACTCGTTCTCCAGCACCACGTGGAAGGTGGTCTCGGTCTCCACCGTGAAGCCGCCACGGACCGTCGTCGCATCGGCCGTCATGGCCAGGGAATCCCCGCCGTCGGTCACGATCAACGCCCGGCGCAAAGGCTGGCTGCTGGTTCCCGTCAGGACCAGCCGGCCGCCCTGCGGCACCTCGCTGACAGCGGGCAGGATCTCGAGATTTCGCTCGGGCGCATGGGTGTAGTCGGGGGGGAGCACTCGGCCCGCAACGGCGGTCAGCAGCGGATGACGGAGCACCTGCACCTGTTGCGCCGCCGACACTCTCGTCCCGCTGCGATACCGCCACTGGAAATCCTCGCGGACATCCTCGAGGCGGGCTTCCAGGGCTCGAAACGGCGCCCGCAGGGTCAATTCGTATCCCGGAGGCGGGACTTCCAGGGCCGCAATGTCGCGCCAGCCGCCGGTTCCGGTCCGCACCTGGCAGACGGCAGCCTCCCGGTCGTCGCCGAAATCCCTGGCTCCCAGCACCACCGTCTCGCCTTCCACAACCGGATCCTCGATGCCGATCGCATAGATGCCGCCCGTCGGCGGGGTGAGCTCTCCGGCGCTCGGATGCAGGAGCCGTCCCAGGCCCAGCACGATCTGTTCGGGACCGCTCAGCAGCAGCCCCAGGACGACCAACGACCCGATTGTCCAGCCGACAACCACCCGGGTACCGTGGCCCAGGGGGACCAGATCCCGAACCGATATCCCGGCCACGATCCGCTCCGCCTTGTCCACGACCCGCCGCCGAAACTCCCTTCCTACCGGGTCGTCACCCGAGGTGTCGGGCTCGGCCGCCGCCGCCACCAGGTTCCGGCACGGCGCCACCTTCTCGATGATCTGGGCCAACCGGCGCGGCGAGGACAGTCTGCGCCAGGGGATCAGCACCTGGTCCCACAGCAGCATCAGCACCAGGGCCGCGAGGGTGAGGCCCAGGCCACCCAGCAACACCGGACCCGGGGTCCGGGAACCGCCGGCAGCCCAAATCGCAGCCGCCGCCGCAGGCAAAGCCACCGCGCCGGCGCGCAGGAACCCCCGCAGCAACAGGCGGAGGCGGGCGGTTTCCCACAGCCTCTTGAGCCTCGCTGCAAACTGGCGTTCCCGGTTCATGCTTCTCCAATCACGGGTGGGTCAGGGCATACATCATGACGTTGACGGCCATGCGTGCGGCAGCCTCCCGCACGGGCGCGGGATCGCCGTGGACGTCGGGGTCCTCCAGGCCGTCGCCGATGTCCGAGGAATAGGAATAGAACAGCACCAACCGGCCGCGGCGTACTACGCCGAAACCCTGGGCCGGTTCCCCATCGTGCCGATGGATCTTGGGCAGACCCGGCAGATCGTAGTAGGCGTGGTAGATGGGGTGTCCCGCCGGCAGGGGCACGAGCTGCTCATCGGGAAAAACCTGCGCCACCATCGCCCGGAAAGACGCGTCCATGCCGTAGTTGTCGTCGGCGTAGAGGAATCCGCCGGCATCGAGATAACCGCGCAGCTGGACGGCTTCCTCATCGCTCAGGGCCACCCGGCCATGGCCGGACATGTAGAGCAGCGGGTAGCGGTAGAGATCCTCGCTGTCCAGGGTCACCACATGGTCCCGCTCCTCCGTGGACACACCCACCCGTGTGCGCATGAGTTCGAGCCAGTTGGGCAGGCTGCTGGGATCGCAGTACCAGTCCCCTCCCCCGTCGTAGTGCAGGCGGGCGATGCCCAGCAATCCCTCCTGATCCGCAGCCGCCGCGGCAACCGGGTTGTGGCTTCCCCCCAGCACCAACCACAGGGCGGCCGAAGCCATCCAGCGTCGCTGTCCCCTTCTTCCCGCTGTTCCGCTGTGGTTCATGAATCCTCGTCGACTGTGCCCGTGGCCTCCGCCCGGGGCAAAACCAGGTTGGCCACGGCGCCCTCGCCGTCCTCGCAGTTGGCCAGGGTGATGATCCCTCCCATGCGATCGACCAGGCTGCGGCAAATGGCCAGACCGAGGCCCGTGCCCCGTGTCTTGGTGGAAAAATAGGGATCAAAGAGGTGATCGGCCACATCGTCGGGAATGCCGCTGCCGTGATCCCGCCAAACGAGGGTGACGCCGGCGTCGTCCCAATGCCAGGTGATTTCGACGTGCACCTGGGCGCCGGGGACGGCCGCGTCCAGCGAGTTCTGCATGAGATTCCCGAGGATTTTCTGCAGGGATTCGGTGTTGGCCAGCACCCGGGGCACCACAACATCCGCGATTTCCACCAGCGGCGGACCGGTCTCGGTTTCGGCGGCGGACCGCCCCGAGGCGTAGGCGGCCGCGACTTCCGTCACCAGGTTCCCCAGGTCCACCGGCACGACATCGAGCTGATCCGGTCGGCCCAGAAGGCTGAATTCCGATGCGATCCGGCGCAGCAGATCCACCTGGTCCAGGATCCGCTGCACCGTGTCGGGGACGATCTCGTCCAGACGCGCGTGCTGGTCCTGCCAGGCCTGGCCCAAGAGTTGGGCGGAGAGCCGGATCGGCGTGAGGGGATTCTTGATCTCGTGGGCCACCTGGCGGGCCAGCTCGGCGCTCAGCGCCAGCTTCTTGTTGACCAGGAAATCGGTGATGTCCTCGAACACGACCATGGTGTCCGTGCGGCCAGCGGGCAATTCCAGAGGTGCCACGGCTCCGCGCACGGTGCGCCCGCCTGCGCTGCGGACCTCGCCCCCCTCTCCGGCGGCGAAGGCGCCCAGGAACTGGTCCCGCAACCCCTGCAGGGCCAGCGCCGGATCCCCTCCCGGGGTGAATTCCGCCAGGATCCTGCTCCCCGCCGGGTTGAGGACCACCAGACGTCCCGTGTCGTCCACCACGCCCACACCCACCGGAACCCGCTCCAGCACCAGGGACAGGAAACGTTCCCGGGCCGCCAGACTCTCCCGCGCTGTGTGCAACTGGGTGCGCATGGCGCCGAAGGCGGTGGTCAGTTCACCCACTTCGTCGTGGCCGGGCACCGGCAACGGCGCCTGGAAATCCCCCGCCGCCAGGGATCGGGTGGCCTCCGCGAGCAACTGCAGGGGCCGAAAAATGCTCCAGCCCAGGATGCCCGCCAGCGCCAGGGCCGTCAGCAGGATCAGATTGGCGAGTCCGGTCAGGAAGAGGACCGTCTCCGTCCGGCGTGTCGTGAATTCCCGCTCCCGGTCCGGAAACGACAACGCCAGGACCGCCGGCAGGACGTCCGCGAGCCAGCGATCCCCGCCGGTCTCGAAAGCGGGCAAGGGCATGGCCCCGGTAAAGGCGAACGGGCGGTCGCTGCCGGCAAAGATCCCGGGGCTGCCCGGGTGTCGCATCAACTCGGCCATCATGTGCGCCGCAACCAACCGGCCCTGGTTACCGGCGAAGAATTCTTCCGGATGGCTGGCGATGAGGGGACGGCCACCCACACTCAGGGTCGCCTCTCCCTGGACCAGGTCCGCGAGCCCGACCAGCAGATCCTCGTCCAACCGCTGGCGGTAGAGGAAGAATCCGTCGCTGGCGATCGCCCGGTTGTCCAGCCCCGGCGTCGGCGCCGCCGCATTCAGGATATCGGTCAGGTCGATGGGGATCACCGCCCCGACGAACAGGTCGTTGCGATTGCGGATGATCACCAGGGGCGCTTCCCGACCTGCGTTCAGCAGGGCACGGGCCTGTCGCGCATCCAGATTGCTCAACGTCTCGTCCAGCAACAGCTCGCCATGACCGTCGAACACCATGGCCTGGCGCAATTCCACCGGCCCGGCGGTGCGGTTTCCCGCCAATTGCCCCAGCAACATGTCGGCGATGTACTCGCTGCCGGCCAGGGATCGTGCCTGTTCGACCAGCAGGCTGCGCAGCTGCTCCACCGCGACCGACAGCCCCTGGCGGGTCCGGTTCCTGGCCTCCGAACGAACCGACTGGTACCCGGCCTGATCCACGCTCATACCCACGACCAGGAGCAGGAACAGGCCCAGCAGCAGGTATCCGCCCAAAAACCGCTCCTGGAAACCGATGCGCCAGCGCGAACCCGGACGCAACGCCCAGGTCCCCAACGCGGAGACCGTCACCAACCACCAAAGGGCACGACCCAGGAAGAAGAAAGCCAGATTCAGCAACATGAGGCGGGACAGATCCAACAGGCGCCACGACAGACCGGGAATCTGCAAACCGATCAGGAAACCCTCGCCGGGGAAACGAGCCGAGGCCTCCGGCAGGGCCTGCCACAGGCACCTCCACCGGCGCCCGCCGGCCGCGATGCGTCCCCACCGCGTCTGCCCGGACTTGAGGGCGTCCACCACAGCGGCGCTCCCGAGGTCGGGGAAGATGTTGTCCACCGCCTGGCGCCACCCCGCCGCATCGCCCCGTACGAGGAGGACGGGCCCCGCCGCTTCGACACGGGGCCGATACGCTCGCGTCACCACATCCGCCAACGGACGCAAGCGGGCCTGCAGGGTGGAGACCCGCCAGGAGCGCAGGGGCATCTCGACCCGAACCCAGCCTCGCCCTGCGGGACGCGGCGCTTCACCGATCAGGACCTCTTCCTCGCCGCCGGAGTAGAGGCGCCGTTCGGTCTGGAAGGTGATGTCCCCCTCACCCGGCGGCTGACCGTCGCGATCGATACGGGCGGTGCGCAGGGACACCTCGTACTGGAAATCCCGCAAAAAGCCCCGGGCCATGAGGCTTTCCTGATCACCGGCGGGATCCAACACCTCGACGAGGCAGGCTCCGCCCAGATCCTCCAGGGCCGATTCCTTCCACAGCCGCCAAGCCGGTTCGTCCCGCCAGATATCCGCCGGCGAATCCTGGGGCAAGGCCTCGTCCTGCCCAAGCATGTCCTCAAGAATGCTGCCCAGCAGGAACCGGGTCCAATCGTCGTCCACGGTGGTGATGGCCTCGGCCTTGTTCTCCAACCAGCGCCGCTCGGCGCGCCCATCCAGATCCCGCAACACCGTGTGGTTCCAGACCACCACCAGCATCAGCAGGGCCGGCAGGGTCAGCCGCCGCAACAAACGGGTGGTCCTGCCCAGTCCGGGAATCAGAAGCCAGAAGGCGAGAGCCAGCAGGGCGGCCAGAATCCTCCCCGCCGCGGTGTACCCCGGAACCAGCAGGGATGCGATCAGCACACCGGCCGGCGCGGCGAAGAGGCCCGTGACGGACCACCCCTGCGCCCTTTGCTCCTGCGAGCGTCCCCGCCCTGCGGTCAACAGGAGGGCGAGGACGAATATCGCGGCCACCGAAACGGCCATCAAGGCCAGGTGCAGGGCCCAGAAGGATGTCGAGGCCAGCGGAATGCTTGTGCCGACCAACCGGGCATTGGCGTTGGCCGTCATCAAGCCGGTCAGGGACTCCAGAGCCGCCAGAACCAGGGCCGTGCCCATCCCGAAAACCAGCGCCGAACCAGGGCCTTTTCCGGCTCCCGGCCGCCAGTTCGAACCCCCGCCGACCAGCCGGGGCCAGCCGAAGGTGCGCCACAGGGCGATGGCCGTACCCAGCACGACCAAGGCGCTCAGGAGGGCGTCCGCGGACGACGCCAACCATCCCCCCAGGACGGGAGTGGCGAAATAAGCCGGGTCCAGGAGGCTCAGCAGGGAGTTCGGCGGAACGGGAAAGACCTGGGATGGGTCGAGGTTGGCCAGGCGGTGCGCCACATCCAATCGGGCCAGGACACCACGGGCGAACCAGGCACCAGCCGTTATCAGAAGGAGTTGCCGACCCGTCGGCTTTCTCGAGGCGAGCATGGCGCCCAGAATGAGCAGCCATCCTCCCGCCAGCATCAACAAGGATAGATTTCGCCGCCGGGAAGGATCACCAGGGGCCAGGTCGGACTCCAACCAGAGAACCGGTTCGCCGTCGCCGGCCACCAGATTGACGGTGCGCCCGCGGTCCTTTCCGGGGCGGGCCAACATGGCTGCCTCGCGGGGCGAGACAACTTTCAAACCGACCGCGTCTGCTCCGGTTCCGGGCAGGGTTTGGGGCAATTGCGCCTGCAACTCGACGATTCCGCCACCCTTCACCGGGACGGCTTCCCGCACATACCAACCGCCGTTGCCCGCCTCCAGGAAACGGTCCATGGCCTCAAGTCCGGCCACGTCGGAATTCCCAACCGGAGGGGTCAGGGGCACCGCTCGGGGAGTCCACGCCAACCGCTGGTCATTCGACCACAGCACGACTTTGAGAGGGAAATCCTCCGTCAGGTCCTGCGGCCACAAGCCGGCCACTTCCGAGGCCCTGGCAAACAGCTCGGCTCCGGTACCCAGACCGTTCGGGAAGACCCCGACGGTTCCGCCCGCAGCCTGATCCAGTCCATCCAGGAGGTATTCCATGCGCTGGGAGGCGTGCTCAAGAGCTTCTTGGCGGCTCAGGACCGCCCGGCCGTCCGGCGTGATTCCCTCACGGGATCCGAGGGCCAAGGCCAAGGTGCCCACCTGAACCGCCAGACCGGCGACAATGAAAAGCAGGCGCAGGTCCCACCACCGTGACCGGCTCTTTTTCCGGTTCCCCAAGGAGCGGGACCAGCCGGCAACAGCGACGGCAAGCAGCAATGTGGTCAGCAAAAACAGGGGGTTCATCACCCGCGTGTCCGGATTGCCCCCCCCCAACATCAGCAGCAACAGGGCCTGGCCACCCAGCACCAGCAGAACCGCAGGCAGCAGGGGACCCGACCAGACCGTGCGCATCCGTGCCTCTTACTTGATGGTGGTGATCTCGCTCAGGTACCAGTGGTCCTGGTCACGGGCCAGAACGATGACGAGCCGCAAGGCCTTCCGTTGCGTCCCATCCTCGAAATCCCACAGCGCCAGGCCGTGGACGCGGTCACCCCGGGGAAAGCCCTGGATCCGGGTCATGGTGAAGGTGAGGGTGTGATTGTCCTGGAAGAGGTTGCGAAAATAATAGAAAGCCTGACTGGGGCTGTAGGTGGCGGTGCGGTCACTCGCTCCCTGGGGAGTGATGACAAGACCGTCCGGATGCACCATCCCGGCCAGGGTCTTGCGGTCCGCGCTCCGCCAGGCCTGGGCCAGTCGCGAGAATTCGACTTGATAGGTAGGACCATCCTGGCTGGACCGGTCGTGTTCCCGGGTTTCAGCCATGGCCGGAGCCACCCCCGCCATGAGAGTCACGACGGCCACCAGAAGCCACAGGACAGCAGCGCGGTAGCCTCCGCGCCGACCCTCTCCTGACCCGGCGTTGTCCAGATCCCAACCGTGGCGCATATCCTCAACCCTCACAAGCCAAGCCAATCCATTTCCCGGTAGATTAGGGAGTTTCGCAAGAGGCGTGCCACGCAGACCCGCCCTCTCAGCCGCATTCTACCCCCTGAAGGCCGAATTGCGCCACGTTGAAGGTCCACCGCCGCAAAAGCGTCCCCTCGGGAAGGCAAATTGGACTCCCCACGAAACAAGGGAAGGTTTTTCTTAATGATTATATTTTTGACCCGATAACCATATCACCATGAGAAAACAACTGCAAATTTTCGTTATGATCACGGCGTTCTGGGCTTGCTCCTCACCGGCCCAGGAACCTCCTGTGCAACCGGAGGCCCATCGCACAGCATCCTGCCGGATGTGCCACCAGGGCGGAGTCGCGGCTTCTGCCGCACGCGGCACGGCACTCAACGGAACCTGCCTGGGCTGCCACGAAGGTACGGCTCCGGTTCAGACCGGAACCACGAACATCCATGGCCCCGATCGGCAGGACTGCCTGACCTGCCATCACTTCCACCAGACCGACCTGGTGAACACCACTCAAGGTCAACTCGCCCCCGGTTCACCGGGACCGAGTTCGGGCCACTGCCGGAGTTGCCACAGCCCCGAAGGCCGTCTCAGTCAGGTCAGCGAAGCCCACCGCATGGCGGCGACCCTGTACCACAGCGCAGGGGCCGAACTGCGCCGCACATCCCCTTCGCAAGCATGCCTGCGCTGCCATGACTCCACTTCCGCATCTCCATGGCAGAGGCAAACCGCAGGCACCCTGACCCTCAACACCCACGCCAGCCACCCCTTCGGCGTGAAGGTGGTTGCGGGCCAGGGCAACAGCGTCGATCACATCCGCTGGGATCCGGACTCGCGATTGCCCCTCTTCGACGGCCGCATGGAATGCCAGAGCTGCCACCTGCTCTCCTCCGGCACCGACGACGACCTGATCGCCTACACGAATCCCTACGATCTCTGCCTGGGATGTCACGAACACGATCCGGGATCGGGATGGGGAACGACCGACATGGTGGCCACCATGGTCAGGCGCTGATCAACCGCCCATCATGCCGCTGTGGCACTTGCGGCACAGGGGATCCTGGTTGGGATCCGGATAGGGATTCGGCAGGGGATACGACCCCGACACCACGCCGTCCTGCCCCAGGGTATCGACGTTGAAATCCCAACGACCCGCGTGGGGCCCCGATGTGGCGTGGGCCCGGTGGCAGCTCAGGCACATGACCCGGCTCGAGGTGCTCGGCCCGGCCGTGCCCGACACCGTCGTGGATGGGTCCTGGAAGGGGACTTCCGGCAGGTAAGCGGTGGATGCATCCCCGCCGAAAGAATCGGCCGTCCCGTTATAGCGGTTGTATCGCGTGGCAAAGCCGCTGGGCAGGGTCTCGTCGGTGGGGTGTTCGAACCCCCCGGTCTCGTTGTGGTCGTTCAGATAATCCCCATGGCAATTCCCGCACCAGTTGCTGACCCCTGCCTGATAGGCGATGTGGTTGTCGGGCCTTTCGGACGAACCATCGAAGGGAATCCCAGCGGCCTCATAGGCGGGGTAGAGGAAAACCGCGCCGTCCACCGGTTGGTCCGGCCCGCGGAGGAAGCGGTAGCTCGTGTTTCCGTGGGGATCGTGGCAACTGGTGCATCCCAGCTGCCCGGACGGGAAGCTCCCCCCCGGCGAATTCAGATACGAGCCGTCAGCCGAGAGCCCGTGCCCCGGAGCGTCGATGTTGTGGCCTGCGGCATCGCCACTGATGGGGTTGAGGACACCGTCGGCGCCGTCGTTGAGGTTGTCCTCCCACAGGAAGACGAAGTTGCCCGCGCCGCGTTCGGGCGGCGGCGCCAGAGGATCGGTTCCGAGGACGGCTCCATATGTTTCGGCATGGCAGGCAAGGCAGACATCGCTGGCCGATTCCTCCAGGAGCAGCCCGTCGCCGGAGCCCACCAGGCTTTGACCGTGCATGTCGTGGCAGTAGTTGCAGGCCGCCACGCCCCCGCCATGCACTTCGGCGAAGACCGGCCGGGTGACCAGCACCAGGGAGCAGCAGAACAACAGCCCCCTCATCCACGTTTTCTGCCCAGCCGTGCTCATCTCAAGAATATCCTTCCCCCATCCCTATTTGTCGTGGCATTGCAAACACAGTTCCATATCGGGATTCAGGGGCAAGTACGGCGAGAATTTCGCTCCGTGCAATTGGTGGCAACTCATGCAGGTCACCTGTTCCTTGGTGCGTGGATCGATGACCTCGGGTCCCACCGGATGGGTTGACCGGTGAGCCTGCTCGTGACAGTCGACGCAAAGGCCGGAATCGGTCTTCACCAGCAGCCGCGGATTGTCCGCCCCGTGGGGACGATGGCAATTCACGCAGTCCATCCCGTCGTGGGTGATGAACTCCTCCTTCTTCCTGCCCTCCCGGTCCCCGAAGTGGCAACCCAGGCAGAGCTTGACCTGGGATTTCAGCAGGAGGTCCGGCGAGTTGGAAGCGTGGGGGTTGTGGCACGAGGCGCAGGACTCCTCGGTGTTCATGATATGAGGGAATTCTGCCTTTTGGCCGGGAGCCACGGCCCGGTGACAACCCAGGCACAACTCGCCCACCGATGTCGTCAGGGCGAAGGAGCCCCCCGAATCCAGATTCCCATGGCACCGCGAGCACTGCCCCGCGGCGAAAGGCTGGTGCTGGTTGGTCCGCAACAACCCCTTTCCGGAGGAAGCGTGCGGGTCATGGCAGGCCGTGCAGTCAGTACCGGCCATGGAACGGCCGGCATGGGCGCGATCGAGCTTCGCCCCCCCGTCGTGACACTCCATGCATAGTCCGGGCACCGCGGTTTTCAGCAGGCCCTCCACGGTTCCGCCGTGGGGCACGTGGCAATCCGTGCAGTCCCCGGCCGCAACCGGGTCATGCACCACCTGCCGTTGCACCCACTGGCCGGCCTCCTCATGACAGCCGGCGCACAACTGGGCAGTCGCCGCCACGGTGTTGGCCGCATAGGCGCTGCCGTGGGGGTCGTGGCAACTGGTGCACTCCCCCAGGGCGACCGGCCGGTGCGGAGCCGGGAGATCTCCCAAACCCTGCATGTCGTCATGACACTTCAAGCAAAGGGCGCCCACATCGGACCGCAGCAGGGCGGCGTGACGCGAGGCGTGGGGATTGTGGCACGATGAACATTCCCCGTCGGCGAACGCCGTGTGGACGTGGGCACGCTGGAAGGCTTCCTCGAGTTCGCTGTGGCATTCCAGGCAGACCTTCGGCTGATCCACGGCGGCCGGAGCGCCATGTCCGAGGACCGGGTTGAGGGCCGCGATCCAGACCACCAGGGCAGAGGGAATCAATCGGTACCTCATTCCTCACCTCCCTGTACGCCTGCGGGATGGCACATGGCACAGTCTCGACCGGCGAACGGATCATGACGGTTGGGCAGTATGAGGCCCGCTTCATCGGACACATGGGGATCGTGACACTCGGTACAGTTCAAGCCCGCACCGGACCGACCCAGATGGGCGTCCAGGAAATCCTCGTCCTCGCCATCGTGACATTCCAGGCACAAGGTGGCGACCTCCGCTCTCAAAAGAGCCGGATGGTCCGTGCGATGGGGATCATGGCAGGTCAGGCACTCGCCGTCGGCTGCCGGCGGATGGACATGGTCGCCCTGCAACTGCTCGCGGAGTTCCCGATGACAATTGAAACAGAGTTCCGGGGCATTTTCCGCCAGCAAGGCCTTCAGCCGACCGCCGTGGGGCAGATGACAGGAGGTGCAGGCGCTCTGGACTAACGGCTTGTGGACACTGCCGCCGGCCACCGGGGCAGACTCCATGTCGTCGTGACAGTCCCGGCACAGGTCGCCCTGGGGTTTGACCAGCATGCCCGGCTCCATGGAACCGTGCGGCTGGTGACACTGGGTGCAGTCGTCGTCTTCCATGGGCGGATGGGCGACATCGCCTTCCATGTCGGTGCGCACCTGTTCATGGCAAGTGAGGCAGGTCTCCGCCCCCTTACGCTGCAAAAGCGCGGGCTGCGTCGATTGGTGGGGAAGATGGCAATCCAGGCACTGGCCCCGAACCACCGGCTGGTGGGTCTGGGTCAAGGTCAGCCATTCTTCCGGCTCGTCGTGACAATCCTGGCAAAGGGCCTTGACCGAACCGCGCACCAGACCCGCCTCCTGTGTTCCATGGGGATCATGGCAAGACAGGCATTCGCCATCGGCGAAGGGAGAATGCACCGAGACCGCATCCTCCGCAGGGGTCGTATTCTCATGGCAACGGGAGCACAGCTGGGTTCCCGATTCGGCCAGCAAGTGGTCCGCGACCTTGCCGTGGCCCCTGTGGCAGGCCAGGCAATCCTTGCGGGCGGGATCGTGGGGATGGGCGGAGTTCACCTTATCCCCGATGTCGTCGTGGCACTCCAGGCAAGCCGTGCCGACCGAGGCCGGCAGCAGATGTTCGCCCGTGGCCGCGTGGGGAACATGGCAGGCCAGGCAATCCCCCTCGGCCACCGGATCGTGGGTTCCGGGGGGCGCCAGCTCGCCCAGGTCGTGACATTCCATGCACATCGCTTCAGCCGAATCGGCATTCAAGGCCAGGGGATCGTCGGCCTCCGGCCCGGCATGGCAGGATGTGCACTCCCCATCGGTCATCGGGGGGTGGCTGGACCGCCGCATCAAACCGCCGGAGTCGGAAGAGTGGGGCGTGTGGCAACCCAGGCAATCCCGGCCGGCCAGGTCGAAGCCGTCATGGGCTGCGACCAGCTTCTTCTGCTTGGCGTCGTGGCACCGGGCGCAGAGCGCGTCCGGTTCGTCGACCAGCAGGTGCGGGTGATCGCTGCCGTGGATCTCATGGCACGCTGCGCAACCATCCTTGGCCAAAGGAGCATGATGGTGGGAGCGTTCGAACGGCTCGGCGTCGTGACACAGGAAGCAGGCTTGATCTCCGTCGGCGGCCAGCAGATTCGGAAAATCCGTGCCGTGAGGGTCGTGGCAGGCATCGCAGCGGCCCTGGGCAACCGGCCCGTGCAGGTTTCCCCTCGCCAGACCCAGGTCGGCTTCCTGGTGGCACAGCAGGCACAGCTGGCGGCCCGTCTCCTTCAGTCGCAGGGCCCCGACCAGACCGTGGGACTTGTGGCAGCTCTGGCATTCCTTGTCGGCCACCGGTTTGTGGGGCCGCGAACCGACCTGGAAATCCTTCTCATGACAACTCAGGCAGTCGCCCTTCTTGCTGAAGCGACGTCCCCGCTGGATCTGGGCGTCCGCGGCGGCGACATCCAGCAGGAGCGCCCCGATTGCGATCAACAGGACCCCGGTCATCCAGCTCCCGCCTCGTCGGAATTCCCTGGCCCGGACCGGAATCCTCATGACCCTGACTCCTCGGAGGGATTGAAGTATTTTTTGATCCTGTCCTCGTGGCGGACGATGGTGGAACGGGATTTCAACTTGTCCAGCAATTCGTCCAGACGGTCGTTGAACTTCTCCTGGTAGATGACCTTGCGGATGTCCATCTCCACATCCTCCAGGGGCGGCGGAGTCCCGGGCCTCTGATCGGCCAGCTGGAAGACCATCCAACCCATGGGCATCTCCACAGCCTGGCTGCTCTGCCCCACCTGCATGTTTTCCAGCTGGTCACGGAACGGTTTGGACAACTGATCCGTGCTGATGTAGGCCGACTTGCCGGGGGTAAAATCGGTGTTGGGGTTGTTAAGCCCGAACACAAAGCCGAAGTCCGCGCCGGCCGCGAGTTTTTGGGAGGCCTCCTTGGCCTGGGCCTCGTCGTCGAGAATCAGAATCTCCAGCCGGACCTCGTCGGGACCACGGAAGCGATCCAGGTTCTTCTGGTAGAACTCCTCGAACTCCCCCTTCTTGAACGTGATGCGGGAGGCGACGGCGTCGTTGAGATAGGCCTGGATGAGAAGCTGTTCCCAATCGGTGTCCACCCGTTTCTGGACGTCCGCCCGCTCCGGGTACCCTTCCTGGGAAGCCAGATACCCCAGCACCAGGCCGCGCTTCTTTTCCGTGCGCGCGGCGGCCATGATCGCGGCGAAGGGTCGGGAGTTGTCCGTCATGGCTTCGTGGGAAACGGCCTTGCGCAACTCCGCCTCGGTGACCACCGGGCCGTCGGCAAGGAAAAGCACCGGTCGCGCACTCTCGCCGACGAAGGATCCCTGGAGTACCTGGGCCGAATCGGCCGCGATGGCGAACAGGGCGTTCATGTCCTCGTTCACCGGCACCTTGGCCATGGTCCGGGCGAGGAACGCGTCCCAGTCCCGCTGCCTCAGGATTCCCAGAACGGCGGCCGCGGACTTGTCGTGGACCTTGGCGAAGGATTCCTCGTCCACAGGGGTGCGTTGTTCCACCCGCACGAAGGTGAAGGATTCCCGGAAAGGGAACACGGGGGAGATGTCCCCCACCCCGAGGGTCCGCACCTGGTCACGCAGGACGTTTTCGATGTCGGCCCAGTGCAGAAGTTTGAACAAACCGCCGTTGAGCTTCTTGGTGTCCAGTGACACCGCTCGGGCCAGGGAATCCATGTCCGCCCCCGCCAGCACCTCGGCCCGCAACTGCTCGGCTTCCTCGCGCGTGCGCACCGAGACCTGACGCAGCTGGATCCGCCAGTAGTAGCGGTCGAAGAAGGCCCGCACCGAATCCTCCGGGGCCGACTCGCGGTAGGTGAAGTTGTCCTTCACGTAGGCCTGGATGGCGTACTGCCGCTCCTTGTCCGCCGCGAATTCCAGCACCTCGGGTTCCTGGTCCATACCGGAGGCCAAGGCATCCTGCAGCAGGAGCAGGTCGTTCACCCGCTTTTCCAGGTAGCGATAGACCAGCCCCTGGCCGCTCGCCGCCAACTTCCCGCTCTGATGGGCTTCCAGCACCATGGCATCCAGATCGGCAACGGTGATGGGATCCTCGTTGACGAGGATCAGGGTGTCCCCGGGCGCTTGCTCCTGTGCGACGACGGGTGATGTCGCAACCAGGAGGACCAGCAATGCCGACAGAAAAACCCAGCCACCCATCGGACGTCGTTTGTTGCCGATGGTGACGGAGCGGAGCATCGAGTTGCAGATCATGGTGACCTTTCTTGTTCCTGCAGCGGCAGGTTGTTTTGCAGATCCTTCACGAATTCATCACACATGACCGAAACCAGGTCGGTCAGAGCATGGACCCGGCTCTGTTGAAACCAACCTTCGTGGTCATTCCCGGCCTTTGCCAGTTCCCGGGCCAGGAACACTCGCCCGGTGCGGGCGTCCAAAACACGCAGACCAAGTGCCGCGCGGGGAACACTGGTGATCTGATCTCCTACAGCCTGATTCAGGACATCCACCGTGCCGGTGGCCACGGCTACGAGGGAGTAGCTGCGACCCAGGTCCAGCAAATTCTCTCGATCGACGGCTCCGCGGTAGGCCGTCTCGCGGACCAACTGTCGCGTGCGGATGAATCCCGGCTCCAGGACATCGTATCCGGCCTTCATCAGGCTGGTGACCAGGATCCCGCTGCAAACAGCCCCCGCGTTGTCCGACTCCGAAAGGTTGTCCAGGGCGACGACGGCGATTCGAGGACCGGCGGCGGAAGGGAGACCCGGTTCCGGCAACGGCAACAGACCCGTCAAGGCCGCATCCACCAGGTCGGTTCCCAGGGTGGCCAGGGAATCAACGCGCCCCATGCCAAGCCAGCCGACCCGACCCTCACCCGTGCGCCCCAGGCTGATCGAGCGAACCAGGGTCCCGGTCGCCGGATCCAGCACCCGCAGGGACAGGCCCAGTTCGGGGGCAGGCGGCGCGCCGTACACATCCCAGGAGCCCGTCAGGAGAAAATCCAGGTCCAATTCCGCAGCGAGTTGGCGGGCATCGGCGTCGCCGATCATGCCGCGGCTGCGGATCCGGTTCCGGCGCAGGACCGGCCGCAGGGAATCGCCGGCGATCACCGTCAACCCGGAGGCGGTGAGCCCCTCCAGAAGCAGGGGCCGCAACAGATTCGCCGCGACGTCGCTCCGGCAATTGTTTGCGAACGGCAGGACCCCAATGCGGATGCGGGCGGCCGACGGGGCGGTCCCGGCCGGGCGGTTCCCCGTCCCTGCACAACCGGCCCAGAGTACCGGCAGCACCAGGATCATCCACAGTGCAGGCTTCACACGCAACTTCTCCTGCCTCAATCGAGCAAGGTGCCGAGGCACTTGTCAAGGCACTTGCGGGTGACTTCCCCGCGCGAGGCCTGGCTGGTTCCCAGTAGCGAGGACCAAAAGCCCTGGCTGTCCTCCGATTGGGTGACCGACCACACCGTTTCGCCCGTCTCGGTCTCCACCAGCCGCAGCACGACCGTCACCACGCTGACGTTGTTGGAGCCGCTGCGGACCGAGGCCGATTCGCTCACCGAACCCAGGAACAGGCCCTGGACGCCCAGTTCCCGCCCCACCTGGGTGATCTGGTCCCGGGTCAACTCCGCCGTGCGGATCACACCCACCTTGCTCAAGGCGTTGGCCACCTCGCCCGGTTCGGCCACGGTGAAAGATTCGCTGGCCAGCAGCGAGTTGACCAAATAACGCGTGGCCCTGGCGCCGGCCCCTTGCTCTCCCGAGAGATTCTCGAAGGGAACGACTCCGACCTTCTCGATGAAGGAGAAATCGAATTCGGGATGGATGAACCTCTCTCCCCCCGTACCCCCGCAACCGGCGCAGAACAGCAGCAGCCCCAGTATCAGATATCCCTTTTTCTTCGTCATACTCGCCGCCTGTCCGGATTCAGAACGTGGCCCTAAATCCCTGTTGAATGGAAACGGTCTTGGCACCGCCACCTCCCGTCAAATCCACCTGGGCGATCCTCAGGTAAAGATAACTGCGCCTGTTCAGATCCAAGTTCAGATTGAGGCTCCACCGCCTGCTGGTGACCACCCCGTCGGTCCGCAAATCGTAGGCTTGCCCGGATAGCTTCAACGAGGGCAACACGTTCCACCCCAGAAGGATATCACGAATCACCGATTCGCTTCTCTCCGAAACTCCCTGGATACTCATCCGCATGGAGAGATTCGACCCCGGCCGCCAGTCCACACCGGCGGTGCCCGTGCGACGCAGGCGAATTCCCGGTTCGCTTGCCGTGGTGCTTTCCTGGTAACGTGCCAGCAAGGACAGCTGAAGATTGCGCCGCAGAGACGACTCCAATCCCGCCTGGTTGAACCAGCTGTCGACAATCCGGTCGACCAGCAGATCATTGCTGCGGGACAGGCCCTGACTGAGCCTTGCATCCAACCCCGGCAGCAAGGCCAGGTTGTTGTCCAGGCTCGCGCTGCGGATGTCACGGGAGGCCGCCCCGTTCAGATCAGAATTCCGCTGGCTGGCGGACAGGGCCCCCCACCAGCCGGGAGCGGGCTTGAAGATCATGGTGTAGCCGAGGGACACTTCCTGCTGAGTTGCCTCGTCCCCGTTGCCCTGCTGGTCGGAATATTCCAGCCGCAGATTGTGGGCCAGGACGGCCGACGGAGTGAAACCCAGTCGCCAGCCCAGGCCGGTCCGGGTTCGGTCACCTTCGGTGCCCATGATTTCGCTGTGCTGCAGGGACGCGTCGAGGCTGCTCTCCCACCGTTCGGAAAAACGATAGGCCGCCCGACCGTCGAACAGATTGATGGCCGAAATCCGTCGCTGGTGGCCCATGGCCGCGCGCTGACGCAAAGCATCCACCTCGGTGACGAAAATCTCCGCGATCTGGTTCAGCCCAGCGTTGACCACCTTGATGTAACGCCGGTCGACGGCGGAAAAGGTGATCTCGTAACGGTTCAAGGCCGGGTTGAAGACCTGACCCGGGAAAGATGTCCACAGTTCCCAGGTGAGGTTGTCTTCGGAGATATAGACCTGCCAGGTGACCTGGTCCCCCGACGGCCGGTCGGTGTAGACGTAGATCGCACCCACCGGCAAAGGCGCCCCCAGGTCCAAGCCCAGGTTGATGTCGATGTTGCCCCCGCCGATGTCGATGGCCGGGTCGGTGGCATCGGTGGTGTTGCCGTCGATCAAGCCGGACACTTCGTCCAGAGGGTCCAGATCCGGGCCGTCGTCCCGGGCATAGAGACCGGCGGTGGCGGGGGTACGTTCCAGCACCACGCCCCCGGAAAGGACCTCGTCATTCTGGTCCTGGTACTGGGAAGACAAACTGCCGGTCAGAGTCAGGCGGCCGTCAGCCCCACTCCCCCGTTGTCCGCTCCAGCGCAGCGTGTGCCGGCGGTTGACCGACGAAAGGCCGCTGATGACGTTTTCGCTTGCGAGCCGGGAGAATTGGTAGGAATAGGTGCTGCCATTGCGCCCGTAATCGGCCCCGGCCTGGAAGCGCCTGTTGCGGATATTCTGGGCCTCCGGCTGGTCCGGATAGAATGTGTGCTGGTCGCCGTAGCTCAACCTGACCAAAGGCAGGTTGGTGTCCACGGATTGGGCCTGGAACTGCAGGTCTCGGGTGACGATGGCCGCGTCGTTGCTGGTGGTCACGCGACGGCGGGAGCCCGTGGCGCCGAACAGGAAGAGGGGATTGCGCCAGCGCAGATTTCCCGAGGGCAGGATTTCTTCCCGATAAGTGCCCAGGGTGAGATCCAGGTCCTGGTCGAAGCGGTAGTATCTCAATCCCAGGTCCAGGTCCAGCCGGGGCGCCAGGGACTTGCGGAAGGTGCCGTTGAATTCCTGCCGAAAAGTATCCTGTTTGCGGGCGTCGATCTCGGATTGGACCCGGGCCAGGTCCACGAATCCCCCGAAAGGACTGAAGGCAGACGCCTGGGCGTCGTGCCGCGCGCACAATGCCAGGATGACGAGGATGCCGGCCAGGATGCGATTCACCGGTTCTCCAAACAACGGGTAACCATGAAAATGGGTACCCGGCCCCCAATCGTGATCCGACGCCCGGGCGGTTAAACCCGGGCGTCGGAAAGTTTACCACAATAATATCTCTCGATCCCTGGGTTTCAACCTAGGGAGCGATCGTGTCGAAGGCGTCCTTGTTGTGGCACTTGTTGCACAGCGAGCGCTGGTTCGGGCTGGCATAGGGATCGGGGATCGCGTACGAACCCGATATCGCGCCGTCCTCTTCCAGCAGGGTCACGCTGAAGTCCCAGCGACCGGCGTCCGGAGCCGAGCTGGCGTGGGCGCGGTGGCAGGTGATGCAGGACACCTGGCTGCCGGCGCCGGGGCCAGCGGTGCTACTGGTGGTGTTGGCCGCATCCTCGAAGGGAACCTCGGCCAGGTAGGCCGAGGCGGCGAGGCCACCGGTCTGATCTTCGGTGCCATTGTACTGGTTGTAGGTCTGGGCGATGGTCCCACCCAGGGTTATGCCCGAGGGGTGGATCAGCTTGGTGCCGTTGGCATGGAAGTCGCCGTGGCAGTTGCCGCACCAGGCCGACATGCCGCCCTTATAGGCGGTATGGCTGGTCTGGGACTCGGAACCGAAGAAAACAGCCAGACCCTCGGCGTCGGGGGCCGGGTTGGTAAAGTTCGCGATCCCGCCCTGGACCACGCGACCGGCGCCGTACAGGAACCGGAAGTCGCTGGTGCCGTGGGGATCGTGGCAGCTCGTGCAGCCCATGGCGCTGGCGGGGAAGGATCCGCCCGGTGATGTGGTGAGGGTTTCGTCCGCTTGCAGCCCGTGACCGGGGGCGTTCAGGTTGTGGCCGGCGGCGTCGCCACCGATGGGGTTGCTGGCCCCGCCATGGCCGTCGTTCAGGTTGTCTTCCAACAGGAACACGAAGTTACCGGCACCCTTCATGGCCGGGGGGGCCAGAGGATCGGCGCCCAGGGGTTTGTCCAGGTGGTCGTGGCAGGCGATGCAAACGTCGCTGGGCGTGGCGTCGACGAGCAGCCACGGGTTGCCGTTGGGGCTGTCGGGATCGACGAGTTGGCCGTTCTGGCTGTTGTGCATGGTGTGGCAGCCGTTGCAATGGGCAACGCCGCCATCATGGAATGCGAGGGCCGTGCCGGCGATGAAGCAGAGCCCCAGGGTGATGACAAAAGTCTTCCTCATGTTGATGCCTCCGAAGAGATTCTGACCAAAGTTCGAAGCCCGGTATGGGCCCCGGGAAAAGTCGGGCGATAAGGTGATGTTGAGGACCTCCTTGGACTTGAATAAACGGCCCCGGAAGCGACCCCGTCGCTCCCGATGTCCGCATTCGGTTCAGGGTTGATGGAAGCTGCCCCGACCACATTCGTGCGGACGAAGTCGGGCAGCTCGACGATTTGGATGCGATTGGAGAAAATCTGGCCCACGACCGCGGATTCGGGGCCGTTGAGGGCGAGCAGGGACGGGTTGATGAACCAGCCGGGGGACAATCCCTTGCCGCCGAATTCACCCAGGAAACGGCCTTCAGGGCTGTAACAGACGATGCAGAACCGATTCTTGTCCAGGACCAGGTAATTGCCCTGTTCGGTCCGCTGCACCGCCACGGGGAAGGCCAGGGCACCGGGCTTGGAACCCCCGTGACCCACTGCGCCCAGGAAGCGGCCGCCGGTGTCATAGCGCATGACGAATCCCGATGTGGAAACCGGGAGCAGGAATTCGCCGCGATCCCAGACCAACTGCCCCAGTCCGGACACACTGGTGGTGTCGTCGGCCAGTTGGGGGGACAGGTCGCAAACGACCCGCCAACCGTTCGTGATGTCCAGGATGCGAGCGCCCCGGTCATCGAGGCCGTAAAGGCGGCCCCGGTCGTCGCAGGCCAAGTGGGTCAGCGTGACATTCTTTCCGGCGAGGGTCGCGGGAATGGAAAAACGCTCCAGGGCCAGCCCGTCAAAATCGAAACGTTGCAGCACGCGGCCTGCCTGGCTGGACCCCAGAACATAAATGGAGCCATCAGGATCGGTCACCAAATCCAGAGGGCTGGTTATGGAATCACCCAATCCGAAGGCGAAACGGAAGGCGCCGGCCGCCGAAAAAATGACGATGCGGTTGTGCCCGGGGTCGGCGACCAACAGTTCCCCATGCACTCGGTCAAAATGCATGGCACTGGGACGCACGATACCGTCCCCTTGCCCGGGGACACCGAGGTCGCGCACGAAGACGGCAGGAACGGACATTCCCTCCTGGGCCGTTGCCGGGGAGGCTCCAGCCAGGAGAATCGCCGTTACCATCAGTGTGGATTTGACTGCCGTCATGCTCAACAACTCCGCTGCCCTCGTTGCCCGCCTCTGCGGGGGCACTGGTTAACTGTTTAACATCAGGAGAAAGATATCACAGGAATGTCATGTGATACAAGAATTATTTTTCAAAATCCCGGAATTTAATGAAAAAGGTGTACTTATTCATTTATATTCAATCGTGAAACTATAGAATTACCTCATTCATCTCGTGCATTTCGAGAGTCTCATTGACCAAAAATTTAAAGAATACCTTTAATATCGGGGATTATGCAACGGGAATCTGTTAATTGAGAGTCAGGGTCAACAGAAAAGGAAAAACCCGGAAGAAAGCCCAAATATGGGTGCTCTTCCGGGTTTTTGAACCACCAAGGTTCGGCAAGGCTGCTACATGCTGACTGCGGCCCGCTTCTTGTCCTTCAGGCGGGATTCGTACCACCAGACCAGAACCGGGCTGGCGATGAACATCGAACTGTAGGTACCCACCACCACGCCGAACACCAGGGCGAAGGCGAAGTCGTGGATCACCGGCCCGCCGAACAGGAACAGCATCAACGCCACGAACAAGGTCGTCAACGAGGTCAGGATGGTCCGGCTGAGGCACTCGTTGATGGAGCGGTTGATGACCTCACGGTAGCCTTCCTTGCGCCGCAGCTTCATGTTCTCGCGGATGCGGTCGAAGATCACGATGGTGTCGTTGAGGGAGTAACCAATGATCGTCAGGAAAGCCGCAATGGTCTGGAGGTTGACCTCCATGTTCAGCAAAGAAAACGCGCCCAGGGTCAGGGTCACGTCATGGATCAGGGCGATGATGGCCGCGATCCCGTAGCGGAACACGAACCGGATGGTCAGGTACAGGACGATCAGGGCCAGGGCAGCCACGATGGAGTTGATGGCCGCGGTCCTCAGCTCGCCGCCGATCTTGGGTCCCACGCTCTCTTCCCGGCGCAGCTCGATATCGGCCCCGGCCATGGCCGCCTTCAGGTCGTTGAGCAGCACCTGGGAAGCGTCCATGGTCTTTTCGGTGTCCTCCACCCCCGGCACGGTGATGAGGAACTCATCATTGGACCCGAATTCGGTGACCTGCGCCCCCTCGTAGCCCTTTTCCTCCAGGGTGGCGCGCACCTCGCTCACGCTGGGTGTGGGATGGATCCGCACCTGGAGAACCGACCCACCGGTGAAATCGATACCCAGCTGCGGGCCTCCGTGGATCACCAGCGAAACCACGCTGATCAGGATGAGAATCATGGAGAAGGCGAAAGCCCCCTTCATGGCTCCGACCACGTTCAAATT
The DNA here is from genome assembly GCA_002790835.1 of bacterium CG_4_9_14_3_um_filter_65_15. Lineage (GTDB taxonomy): Bacteria > Krumholzibacteriota > Krumholzibacteriia > LZORAL124-64-63 > LZORAL124-64-63 > JAHJTW01. Next base: position 29,471 of record PFVX01000083.1, read on the forward strand.
GGGGTTCCGAAAGAATTCCATCTCGCTCGACCTTTCCCGGGGCCGTCCCCGGCGATTACCCATCAGGGGAAATGTCCACACGGGTGGGACGCTGCCCACCCCCGCGGATCAGATGCTCATTTTATCCTGGCCCCTGCCGCGGACCAACAGTTCCAAAAGGGCCCGGGTCATGACCAGGGCCGTGAACATGGAGCTCAGGATACCGATGCTCAGGGTGACGGCGAAGCCCTTGATCGGCCCGGTGCCGAACCACAGCAGGATCACACCGGCGATCAGGGTCGTCACGTTGGCGTCCACGATGGTGCGGGTGGCGTTCTGGTAGCCGGACTGCACGGCAGCCTTGATGGTTTTGCCCTTGTGCAATTCTTCCCGCACGCGCTCGTTGATCAGCACGTTCGCATCCACGGCCATACCCACCGTCAGGATGATACCGGCGATGCCCGGAAGGGTCAGCACCAGGTCGAACTGGGCCAATACGGCCATGAGGATGAGGATATTGGCCAGCAGGGCGATGTCGGTGATCACACCGGTCATCTTGTAGTACAGGACGATGAAGATGATCACCAGCACCGAACCATACAGCGCGGCGTTGACGCCGGCATGGATGGAGTCGCTACCCAGGCTCGGACCCACGGTCCGCTCCTCGGCGATGAAAACGTCCACGGGCAGGGCGCCCGCGCGCAACAAGAGGGCTAGATCGCTGGCCTCGGCGTTGCTGAACCGCCCCTGGATCACACCCGAACCGCTGGGGATCTTGCCCTGGATCACCGGGGCGGAACTGACTCGGCCGTCCAGGCTGATGGCCAGGTAGCGCCCCACGTTTTCGCCGGTGACCTTGGCGAAGACCCGGGCGCCACGGCTGTTCAGTGTGAAGTTGACTTCCCAGTTGCCCGGCGTTTGGGAGTCGGCCGTCGACGTGGCGTCCACCAGCTGGTCGCCGGTCAGGACGGCCTTGGCGTCCATCAGGTAAAGCGGGCGCACAGACCGACCTTGGCCCATGTTCACCGGCTCCATGCCCATCTGGAATTCCAGACCCCGCAAACGACCGGCAACGAGCGGGTCGTCCAGCATCGCCTGCACGCGGGCCACATTATTCTCGTTCACGAACACCGGAGTGCTGGAACTCCGGCTGGCGCTCGGAATCCGGACCACGAGACCGCTGAAGGGATGGTCCTTCATGTACTGCGCGTCCACGGCCGCGGTGTCCTCCTCGCCACCCAACAGGGCGTCCAGGTCGTCCAGGCCGGTGGTGTCGGTGGCGGCACTGTCGGTGGCGGCAACGGCGGTTTCTCCCCTGCCGGCTGCCGGGTCGCCCGCGGCGTCCCCCTCGGCGGCGCCAACCGTCTTGCCCATGAACACCTGGTCCATCTTGTCGAGAGCGGCCTGGATGTCGTCGGACGAACGAACCATGCGGAACTCCAGCCGCGCCGTCTGGCCGAGCAGGCGCTTGGCCCGCTCGGGGTCCTGCAGTCCCGGCAACTTCACCACGATGCGACTGCTGCCGAAAGTCGTGATCTCCGGCTCGGAAACCCCGAATTTGTTGATGCGGTTGTAGAGGATCTCCTTGACCCTCACCAGGGCATCCTGGGCTTCGCCGGCGGTCATCCCGGTCTGGTCGACTTCCAGAACCAGATACATGCCGCCCTTGAGGTCGAGCCCGCGCCGAATGGCCTTGGCGTCGATTTCGGCGATTTTCGTGGCCAGGGCCGGATCGGACTTGGCCGCCTCCCGATCCGCCTTGGGGACGGAAAGGGCCCGGATGGTCGGCAACAACCCGATAACGGCGAGCAGCAGAACGACGACGCTCACCACAGCCCTGATCTGCTGGGAACGATTCATGTGTCAACTCCCGTGTCACACGCACAAGGGTCAAAAAAAAACACGCCCTGATGTCTGAACGGAGCGGCGGGATAATGGCATCAAGGCGTATGGGACGGACTTCCGCTCCGCTTGAAAGCGGCTATTATAATAGTATGGGGAAGTTCACATTTCCAGAACTATCCGGATGGCTGGTCCTGCAGATGATATTCCCTTGAACCCAGGCCCAAGGATTCGGCCTCCGCCAGCATCACCGCCGGATCCGTGGGGTATCCGTGCCAGTTGCGGATGCTGCCGCCACAGGCTTCGCTCAAGAGATCCCAGGCCGCCTGGTCCACGGCGACCGGATCGGTCCCGGCCAGCAATCTCCCCTGGTTCAAGGCCAGGGCCATGCGACGTCCCGGCCCCGCCACATAGCTGTCCAGGCCCAGCAAAAGGTTCAAATAGACCTGGGGGCCGGGAAATGACGCCCGGACGGACACGGCCGAGGCCGCCACCGATTTTTGGAAGCCGGCCAGATCCTGTTTGTCCTCGACCGTCAGACCTTCCAGGTGGCAAGCGCTCATGCACTCCCCGCAGCCGGTGCAGCGTTCGTGGAGGATGTGGGCCCTGCCGCCCTTGAGGGCGATGGCATCGTACAGGCACACCACCATGCACGAACCGCAACCCGCGCACAGGGGGGTGTCCACCTGGGGCCTCACCTGTCGGTGCAAGGCCAGCTTGCCCTCCCGGGCCAGCATTCCCACACCCAACTCGGCGGTCACGCCCCGGAAACCGAAATGGGGATCCGGACGCACGGGGTTCAGGACGCCCAGGGCCCCGGCGCCATCCAGCCCGGCGACCCGCTCCCCCGGTCCGCGCTCCGGATCGGGCGGTTCCTCGCCGCCGGCCGCCACAAAAGGCCGCAGGCCGGACACCCGGTCCAGGCCGTTGGCGACCGCCCGATCGCCCAAGGCGGCCGTGGTTTCCAGCCCCAGGGTGGAAATGGACACGGTGTCGAAACAGAACGAGGTCGGCCCGCAACCCAGGGCGGCCGCAGCGGACTGCAGCCATACCGGTTCGATCCAGGCCGACATGCCCGGGGGGGAGATCTTGATCTTCAGGGCCCAGACGGCCTTGTCGGCGGGCGCTGCCGCCGCTTGCAGGATGCGGCGGATATCCTCGGGCCCGGCGCCGCCGAGAGATAGGACCCGGTGCTGGACGGAGCTCTTCATGGGGTTCCTCCCACGGCCGCATGCTGCAGGGCCAACAGCTCCGACACGGTCACGAAGCGGATGCCCTCCCGCTGCAGACGCGGAATCTCCTCCGCCAGCACCCGGGCGGTGGCCGGATGGGGATGGCCGATGCCGACGACGAATCCGGACTTGCGGGCGCTGGCGGCCAGCAGGTTCAGGTTGGCGCGGATCCGCTCGGGGCTCTCCTGGTCGTAATCCAGGAATGTCCGGTTGCGCAGCGCCTGGAGGCCGGCCTCCCGCGCCGTCCGATAGGCCACCGAATTGGCCGAGGTCAGACTGTCCAGGAAGTAGAAGTGCCGCTTCTTCAGCACCTTCATCAAGGCCCGCATGGTGGGTTCGTCGCTGGTGGCGGCGCTGCCCATGTGGTTGTTCAGCCCGGCCACCGGAGGCAATCCCCGCAGATCCTGCTCCAGGAGGGATGAGATCTCGCTCTCTTTCATGCCCACCATGAGGGCCCCGGCGCCCGGGTCATTCTCGGGATAGTCCTGCGGTTCCATGGGCAGGTGCAGAATGATTTCGCGCCTGCGGGGGGAAAGACTCTGCCGGCTTCGCCCCACACGAACCTCCACGGGGCATCCCGCGGCCATGCGCTGGGCCGTGGCCTCATCCTGGCCGGCAGGGGCCACATTCCCGTCGCGGTCGGGCGGTAGGATCAGCTCGGTCCCCTCGAGGGCGAACTTCCGGCTGAAGGGGCGGCCCGGCAGGACCGACATGGTCAAGGGGATGTCGAGACCCAGGACGGTTTTGGTCGGGGAATTGGTGTTGTTGCCCCAGTCGTCGATGACCAGGGCGATGGTCGGCCGGGGATCGGCCGCCAGGGATTCCCAAAGCGTCAGCGCGCCCTCTGCTCCCCAGCGGATCACCGGGCGCGTGCCCTCCCGGTACAGGACCAGGGTATGGGTGGGCCGGCCGGGCACGCCCACGTCCAGGCGCAAGAGGTCCCGGTGCTCGTCGGGCTGGGCGTTGGCCGATCCGGCGGGGAAAAGCCGTTCCCCCCACAGGACCCGGGCTCCGGCGGGGTCGAGCGCCTCGACGATCCGATCCTGCAGCGCCCACCAGCTCAGGTCTGCGGACACACCCACGCTGCGGCAGCGAACGGCGGCCCCCGGCCCCAGTCCCGCCGCCGGCCAGTCGCAATCCGCTCCCGCGGAATTGCCTTCGGCGGACCGCAGAGCGGCCGGTCCGGCCGGCAGATCGGGCAGGACCGCCAGCAGGGCATCCTCCACCGCGGCCTGGACCTCCGGATAAGCCCGCGGAGAACCCAGGGTCAGCAGCGCGGCCTGCCCCGGGCGCGTCCCGGCCCACTTGACCAGACCGATGCCGGCGATGATCACCACCACCACGATCGGCAGCAGCCAGCGCCACGGCCCCCGCCCACGGGAGGAACGACGCGATTTTCCGGGTATGCGACGGGATTTGCGGACGGCGTTCAACTTCAGGAGCATCTCCAGGAAAGACGTCGCGCCTGGGGCAACATCATGGGGAATCATCCGGTGGCGATCGGTCCCGGACATGGTAAGCGCCCGGTGGGCCGGTGGCCAAGATCGAAAAAGGGGGAGCCGCTCGGCTCCCCCCATGTCATGGCATCCAGGCGGATGTCCCTAACCGTCGTTGGTCAGATCGTACTGCCCGATCATCTGGTAGTAGGGTTTCATGGATCCCTGGTGCAGGGAGTCATGGGAGGTGATGTAGAACTTGATCTGACCGGTGACCTTCAGGGTCTTGTCCCCGGCCCGGGAAAACTCGAAGTACACGTCGAACAGGGCGCTCTCGGCGTTGGGAATGGGATCGTCCCCGGGAGAGGTTTCCCAACTCGTCAACTGGGTGGGCTCCTGCAGGGTGATGGATGAAATGGGTGTGGTCAGATCGCCCTTGGAATCATGGCCGGCGGCGCCGGAGAACATGTGGTTGGCGATGTCCATTTCCTCGGTGTAATCCAGCGTGGTGCCCACCTCGGGAAAGTCCGACGTGGTCGACGCCTGCAGAATGGTCAGGTAGTCCGGGTGCAGCAGCGTCTGGTAGGCGTTGTAGTCCATGTTTTCATAGATGGTCTTGAAGTTCGCCATCAACTTCGCGGGAGTATCGGGAAAAACGAGGGTGGGTTTAATATCGATGATCGGGTTATTATCACCGGGCGGGGAAAAAATGCAGCCCGTGGGAACGACGAGCAACCCCACCAATCCCAACATCAGGACACTCTTTCTGATCATTGTGCAATCCTCCAGCAGGCCAGGGTTCCCCTCGGGGTGACAGAACCTTCTAAGCAGAAAGGGAACCGAACAGTCTTCACGGGGTGCTATTCCCCACCATTTTAACATATTGCAATATTATTTGCTACCAAAAGTTCCCCGCAACACCCCCATGGTGGGCAAGATCTGGCCCTCGTTGTCCGGGTTGCTTTCCCCGAATTGGTCTTCCCACTTGGCAATATACCAAAAATTGGCCACCAAGCGAAAGGTAATTATCGCCCGGCCCCGGTATCGGATGGAGGAATCGCCGGTCTTGACCGTCAGATCGTAGACGACTCCCTCCCAGACCACCACGGTGCCCGACGGATCGGGCACGATGAATTCGTCGTTACGCAGCTTGGCGGTGATGGACACCCCGCTGTCGTACAGGTTGCCGATGAAGTTCACTTCCTTGGCCCGGTCCCAGGTGGCGAATATCCCCGGGAATTGCTCGTCGGCGTTGGTGTCGGGCAGGTAGATGAAGTCGTTGCCCTCCGGAACGATGTTGTCCTCCCAGCCGAAGGCGTGGGTGTTGATGAGGGATCTTTCCAGGTTGGCCCAGGCGTTGGAGGGGCTGGTCTTGGGCAGATACTGAACGCTGACGGTGCTGGGAGCTTCCGGGGTGCGGGGTTCGAAGAGACACCCGGTCAACGGGGCCAGAACCAGAAACCCGGCCAGGGCGCAGACAGCTGAGTGGCGAAAGATCCTTGTCATCTCAGAAGCTCCACTTCATCCAGACGTCGGCCTCCCAGTAGTCGGCGCTGGTTTCCCTCACGGCCGGGCCGTAGGCGTTGTATTTCTTGACCACCGCGTTCACTTCCAGGGGACGCGTCTTGCCCCACTTCTTGTTCACCCGCACACCCACCCAGACCTGGCCGCTGTGGGTGATGGTGGTGGCCTCCACGGAGCCCAGAAGGTCCTTGGCGTCGCGGGTCTGGTAGGTCGCCCCCTCGAACGTCACGTCCGGTGTCGCCCGGAAACGGATCGCCAGGTCCACCTTGTTGATGGCCTGGATCTGGTCCTTGTTGTAGAAACTGCGACCGGTGACGTCGGTCTTGGTGCGGGTGGCATTGAACCGCTTGTTGTAATCGTGCTGAACGATCACATCCAACCGGGAAGTCGGATTGATGGTCACCTTGGTCGACAGGTTTCCGCGCTTGTTGTAGTTGTCCGAACGGCCGACGGCCTCCAGCTCGCTGTAGGTGTAATCGGTGTACTGGATGAAGATCTGGTAGCTTTGATCCAGGGTCAGCCAGGGAGAGAGGGTCCACAGGTACGTGGGTGATATCTCGTAGGTGTCCTTGATGTTGTTGTTGGACGAACGGGATTCCCTGATGGAAAGATCCTGGGCCTGCTTGTAGGAGAAGATCATGGAGGTGCGGAACAGGTTCGGCCACTCCCGGTTCAGGCGCAGGGAGGTATCGGTCAGCAGGCGATCCTTGTCGTTCTGGTTGTAGAGGTTCTCGGCGATGTCCTGGGTCAACCCCTCGTGGTACCGAAAGGTCATGCGGGTGCGTTCGATCAGCGGCCGTTCCCAGGTCATGTCGAAATCCCGGCCCTTGGCGAACTGCTTGCCGCGAAAGGCCGTGGCCTCCTTGATGCGCTGATCGTCCCACTTCCAGCTGTATTTGTAGGATAACGCCAACGAGTCGCGCCCGACCTTCGCGCTCCAGGTCAGGTTCATCCGGTCCTGCCGGCGCTTCTTCAAACCGATCCGACTGACCCGATAGTCCTGGTCGTCGGTGTCGCGGCCCAGGGTGACCGACAAGGAAGTTCGACTCAACTTGAAGGTGTTCTGGAACTCGACGCTGACCGCATCCTTGGTCTCCAGTTCCTGGACGACCTTCTCTTCCTCGGCCAGGCCCACCGTGTCGATGAGCCCGTTGCTGTTCTTGCGGAAGTCCAGATACTGGCGGTCCATATTGCTCCGGGCAACTTCGAATCGGCCGGTGCCCACGCCCCGCGAGAAGTAGACCCCGAATCCGGTCGAATCGGCGCTGGCCGAAGACTGCGAACTGGAATCGCCGAGATAGCGGTCGCCGGAGGTGGTTTTCCCGTAGACGCGGCCGACCAGCACGATGCCGTCGGCGACCTCCAGGCCGGCCTGGTAGCCTCCCGAAAGCGCGAGCTCACTGAAGTTGTTCCGCTGGTTCTGGTTGACCGATTTCTGATCGTTCAACTCGAAGATCGTCTTGAAGGAGTTGGTCAGTGCCCCCATCTGGATCTTGGCGGGAGAGGCGGAGGCCGTCAGCATCTTGGTTTCGCGCCGGGACTGGTTCGTGTAGCCCACCGTGTTGGTGGTCAAATCGTCGGACCAGTTCCAGCTCCCGTTCATGTTGAAGGCGAACGGCAGCATTTTGCCCGTGCCGTAGTTGAACTGGCTGGAGCGGTTCTCGGTGGTCTTCTGCTGCTTGCGATAATCCTCCCAGGACCAATTGAGGGTGTTCTTGAAGGCGCCCTCGCGGAAAGTCAGGGTGGTGATGTCCTCGCCGTAGTACTTGTACTGCCGCACGTCGGCCTGGACCCCGGCCTTGGGTTCGTGGGAGACCTTGGTGAGGAAGGGCACGGCCTCGAGTGCGGTGTCCGTGGTCTTGCCCTGGACTGCCGCCTGGGCGACGGCGGCGGCGCCTCCGACCGCGGCAGATTGAATGGTGGCGACGCTATCGGCGGCGGCCGCGGAAAGGGTGTCGGCCGCGGCGGAATTCGGGTCGGCGTGGGCCATCAGCGCGCCGGTCACGGCGAGCCACAGCACCAAACCCGGGACCAGGACCGGGGTCACGTGCCCTCGTGGCATGGCGGGGATAGGACCTGGGGTCACGCGTCAGTCTCCCTGGGGCGTTCCTTGATCTCGATCGGCGGTGATGGCCGCGGCCAGTCGGCGCCACTGGCTGCGGTCGAGTTGCTCGGGGCGCAGATCCGGATCAATATCCGCGGTCCGGGCCACCTTGTCCACTCCCGGAGCATCGTAACCGAATCGGCGCCTGAGCACCGAGCCCAGTTTTTTGCGCCTCTGCTCGAAGGCTCTGCGCACCACGCCGGAAAAGGTGGTGAATTCGTCGGGCTCCCACGGTGCTTCCGGAATCAGCTTCACCATGGCCGAAGCCACCTCGGGCCGGGGCCAGAAAACCTCCGGGGGCACGTTGCGCAGGTGGGTTATGGCAAAAATCGAGCCTAACACCACCGAAAGCACCCCGTAGTCCCGTGATCCCGGCGCAGCAGTGAGGCGGCCGGCGACTTCCTTCTGCACCATGAACACTCCCCCGGCGATCCGGTCACGCAGATCGGCGATGGCGAACAGGACGGTGCTGGTCAGCACGTAGGGCAGGTTTCCCGCGACGACCGGACGGCTTCCGGCGCGCTCCACGAGGGCGGGCCAATCCAGTTTGCCCAGGTCATCTTCCTGCAGGTCGAATGCGGCCTGGGACCCGAATTCGGCCCGCAACAGGGCACACAGGTGGCGATCCACCTCCACGCAAAGCACCCGACGGGCACCGGCGGCCAGCAGCGGACCCGTCAGGGCGCCGGCCCCCGCGCCCAGTTCCAGCACCTCGTCCCCCACCGCCAGCACATCCTGCGCAATGGCCCGGGCGAGGTTTCCGTCGACGAGGAAATTCTGACCCCTTCGTTTGACCGGACGGATGCCGTAGCGGCGCAGAAGTTCGGACTGGCTTTCCGGTCGATCGCTCATGCCGTGGTGGGCCCGCCGAACAGGCGGCGAAAATTGGCGGTGGTCGCGGCATCCACGGCCTCGGGGGAAATGTCCAAGATCGAGGCCACCTTGTCCCTGGTGTGGACGAGATAGCCCGACTCGTTGCGCCGGCCACGGTACGGAACCGGAGGCAGCCAGGGGGCGTCGGTTTCCAGCAGCAGCATGTCCAGGTCGGCGGCAGCCACCTGCTCGGGCAGGGTGCTGTTCTTGTAGGTCACCGGCCCTCCGATCCCCACGAGAAACCCACGGTCCCGGGCCCACCCCACGTGATCGGCCGTGCCGGAAAAGGCGTGCAACACGCCGCGGCGTCGGGGCAAGCCGTGCTCGTCCAGAAAGGCCAGGGTCTGGGGCCAAGCGTCGCGGATGTGGAAGACAACCGGCAAATCCACCCGGGCGGCCAGATCCAGCTGGGCCGCCAGGGCCGCTCGCTGGGCGGGACGCGGAGAAAGATCCCGATAGAAATCGAGGCCGATCTCTCCGATGGCCAGCACCCGCGGATGCGCGGCCAGCTCCTCCAGGCGGATGAGGATGTCGCGGCCCGCGGCGGTCAGGGCACCTTCGGGGTCGGCCAGCAGCTCGGCGTCATGGGGATGGATGCCGACGGTCGCCCAGACGTCGGCGTGCTGTTCGGCCAAGGCCACCGATTCCTCGCAGGTCGCCGGGTCGTAACCCACGTTGAGGAAGCCCGTCACCCCGGACTCGCGGGCGCTCTGCATCACCGCGGCCCGGTCGGCGGCGAATTCCGGACGATTCAGATGGACGTGGCTGTCGATCATGATTTCTGGCTTCCTCCATACCCGGCCATGAATGCTTCGGCCGGAAACTTACCATCTCGCGTGCGCCTTTGCGAATCCCTTGTCGCTCTGCTCCCACCTCCGATCCGCCGGGATCAGACGCGAATAGAAGCCCGGACCCATATGGGCACGGGCTTCCTTTGATTGGAGCATGGGCGTCTGGCACCCAAGCCCCTGTCGGGGGATCATCCAACCTAGTTGGGCAAAACCTCCACAGCCTGCCAGGGGAACATGGTGGCATCCACCAGGATCAGGCGGAACTCCTCCCCACGCTCGGTCAGGGACCCACTGGCCACCGCGAAGGCCTTCAGGCCCGTGGTCAGGTTCAGGTCGAAGGAGGCCACGATCGGGGTGATGGTTCCGGTTCCGGTGACGCCGATGGTCAGACCACCGGGATTCAGGGACGTACCCACGCCATCGGACGACTCACCGAAGCCCAGATCGCTGAAGGGGTCCACGGGGATGAAGGTCGTCCCGTCATACACACCCACATCGACCGCCGGAGCGTCGGGAGAGGCGTGAACCACGCGGACCAGCGGGTTCATCGTTTCACCGAACATCTCCTGCAGGGGCAGGATCTGGAACTCCTTCAGGGGATCACTCCCGAAACCGGAGGCGATCACCAGGTAACGCTCCCCGGCCATCAGGTCGGGAGTCTCGACGGTGCTCACCAGGGAGCCACCCTGGCTCACGACCACGTCGAGGCTGTACATGGCGGGCGAAACCTGAATGACCGGGGAAAGTTCACCGAAAGAGACATCGCCAACCAGCTCGATGTCGGTGCCACCCACCTTGACGTCCACCGCCGGGGCGTCCGGCGAAGCGTGTAGGATTAAGAGGGACGGATCCTGCTTGATCAGACCGATGGTGCCGGTAGGACCGACGGCGAGGAGGCCGAATCCGTCCTCGTCACGGGGCAACTCGGAGAGCTTGCCGGTGGCGATGAGGAAGATCTCACCTTCGGGCAAAGCCGGGGTGGTGAAGCTGGTGACCTTGGTCAGAGGATCGGCCTGCCAGATCCCGATGGCCAGAGGCGTTCCGGCCGGAAGGGCCACGCCATCGGCGCCGGTTTCGGCGAAGCGATCCAGGGAAGCGATCTCGGGGCTACCGTCGTTGCCCACATCGATCGCAACGGCAGGAGCGTCGGCCGCACCGTGCACGATGCGCACGGCGGCGTTACCGGTACCCGGATCATTGAAGGACTCGACGAACAACAACACCCGGAAAGCATCCTCGGGGTTGCTGCTGGTCAGGAATCCGGAAGCGACGGCGGTGATCTTCGCATCGGCCGGCACGACGATATCCCCGGTCTCGAAGGCCGGAGTGCTGGTCGCGGAAGCACCCGCGGCGCGCAGCTGGATATTGTAGGTTCCGGGATCCAGTTCCAGGTAGGGACCGGTCGCGGTGTAAGGCACGTTGCTCAAAAGGGGAGTCGAGATCCCCTCGGCATAGACATCCACCGAGCCGGCGTCCGGCGAGGCGTGTACCACCCGCAACATGGCTCCGTCACCGATGGAAGGTCCGGTCATCATCCCGTTGTCGTCATCGTCGTCCGAGCAGCCGGTGGCAGACAGGGCCATCGCGAGCAGCGCGGTCAAGGCCAGAAGTGTGAGTTTCCTGTTCTTCATTGTTCTCTCCCTTTATGAGGCCGAGCTCCTTGGAGCTTCGTGTTCAACTGTGCCCGAAGGCCTTTTCTCTCGGTCATCGGGTTCGGCGCTCGCCACCCGGTGACAGCACAATAATCAATCGTATATTATCTGTAAATGTTTTTCTATACATTAAATATACAAAACTCAAAGACCCCAGGAATGACCCCCAAGCCCCTCTGAAGGCCGAGAGATCAATCTCCTATGCGATGCAGAACGGAAAAACGTTGGACGGAAGGGGAATCGATCACCGTCGAGGCCGGGAGGACGGATTGCCGAGCGGAAGGCTGTTGTGCCCGTCCCAGTGGAGTTGTCCCGCGGGGAATTCCAGGTAGCGGTCTTCGCCCTGAACCTCGACCAGGCAGGATTCCCGCAACAGGTCCAGCTTGCGCACCACCCCCGCGCCGGCCGGTGTGGTCACGTGCGCGCCCACCTTGGGCAGATTGCGGCGCAATTCTCCGTATAGCTTTTCTTCGTAGTTGAGGCAGCAACGCAGGCGACCGCACGGCCCCGACAGCTTCGCCGGATTCAGGGGCAACTGCTGCACCTTGGCCATCTTCAGCGTCACCGGGACGAACTTGTGCAGGAATCCTGAGCAGCAGAATTCCCGGCCACAGATGCCCATGCCGCCCTTGAAGCGGGCCTCGTCCCGCACTCCGATCTGGCGCAGTTCGATGCGCGTGCAGAAGACCCCGGCCAGGTCACGCACCAGCTCCCGGAAATCCACGCGGTTCTCGGCGGTGAAGTAGAAGGTGATCTTCTTGTGGTCGAACTGGCGTTCCACCGCAACCAGATCCATGTTCAGCCGGCGGGCCTGGATCTTCTCCCGGCAGATGTCGTAGAATTCCCACTCGTCGCCCCGGTTCTCGTGCAGCCGCGCGAGGTCCTGCTCCCCGGCGATGTCCAGCACGCCCTGGTCCTGGGCGAAGGCCCACCATTCGCGTCGCCCGGGGCCGATGTAGACCACCCGCCCCATGTCCTGACCCCGATCCGCTTCCACCATGCAGTACAGCCCCACCTTCACCGGCACCTGCCGGCGGTTGTGGTAGTACGCCTTGCGGTGGCCCTTGAACTGGACCATCACCAGGTCAACGCCCTCGGGCAGCTCGTCCGGCGGCTGCCGGCGCGGGCGGCGGATCGGTGGGCCCTTTGGGTTTCTAGCTCCCCTGGAGTGCGGTCCGGTCCTCTTCGGCATGGTCGATCAGTTCCTCGCTCAGTACAGCCAAGAGCAGGCCGATGTTGAGGTTACGGTCGATAGCGGCACAGCAGGCGTCGATACGGGCCATGTCACCCAGCACGCTGTCGGTGCTGCGGGATGCGGCGGCCTGGAGAATTACCTCCCGGGCCTCGGGCACGCGGGGCCGCCAGGTGTCCTGCAGCTCGCGGCACTTCATGATCTCACTGTAAAGCAGGACCAGCCATTCGCAAAGCTGGATGGCAAGATCCCTGCGCAGGCCCGCGGCCCCGGGAGCCACGCCGTCGGCCGCCTTGCCGCCTCCGGACCGGCGATCGGTCGCCCCCTTCTTGCCGTATCCCTTCCAGACCGAAGCTTGGTTCTCATTGAGAACATGGGGCGGGACACCCCGGTGCATCTCGTCGGCCAGGATCGCCGCAAATCCCCGGCGCCGCGTGGTAATCCATTCCAACCAGGCGATGGCCACCCGGCGGACCACTGGCGCGATATCCTGCAGCAGGGCCGCAGCCCGGCGCGCGTTGCCGGCCGCCACCGTCGCCGCGGCCACCGACTCGGCCGCTTCGACCCCGTGCAGCTCGCAGAGCAACGCCGCGAGCTCGTCCTCCGGCCAGGGGTTGACCCGCAATTCCTGGCACCGCGACAGGATGGTCGGCAGCATGCCCTCGGTGCCGGTGGCCAGCAGGAAGATCACCGCGTTTTCCGGGGGCTCCTCCAGGGTCTTGAGAAAGGCGTTGGCGGCGGAGACGTTCAGGCGCTGGCCGTCGGCGACGATGGCGACACGCTGCGCGGCCTGGAAGGCGTGCTGCTGGAGAAAACGGATCACGTGGCGCACGGTCATGGGGCCGGGATGCTCGGAGTCCCCGATACCCACGTTGGCGGTCGCGGCAAACGGCGGGTGGAAGAAGGGGTCGGCCTGCTTGGCGTTGAAGAGGGCGCGCGCGTCGTCCTCGTCGAACTTCGCGGGCGCCGGACCGATCCACAGGATGTCCGGGTGCTGGAAAGTCACCACCTTGGCGCAACTCTCGCAGGGCTTCGCCGGGGTGCACTCGCCCGGCGACACGCAGGCCAGGCGGCGGGCGAATTCCAAGGCCGTCGCTTCCTTGCCCGAACCTTCGGGCCCGGTCAGCAGCACCGGCTGGCGCATGCGCCCGGCGGCGTGGATCTGCTGGAGACGGGCCAGGATTTCCGCTCGATGGGGATAGAATTCCACGGCAGCGCACCTTCCGGTAACGAAACGGAACAATTCCCGCAGCTCGGAAATCCACGCAGCGCCGGCATCGTCGGAAAATCAGCTGGGTTCGAAAGCGGATCAACGGGTCCGCAGCCACTGCTCCGGATCCAGGGGCGTGCGGCCCTTGCGGATCTCGAAATAGAGCTGGGATTCCTCATCCGCCGACGGTCGTCCGACCTCGGCGATGACCTGCCCCTTGGCAACCCGGGCGCCGGCGGCGACGAAAACGCGCTCCAGGAAGGCGTACAGGGTGTAATAGCCCTGTCCGTGGTCAAGGATAACGCATTGCCCGAAGCCGGGCAACTGGTCCTGGAATTCCACCACCCCGGACGCGACGGCGGCCACGGGCGCACCTTCGGTGGCGGCGATGTTGACGCCGTTGTTGAGGGTGACGGTCTGGAATTTGGGGTGGACCGAACGACCGAATCCCCGCAGCAGGGCGCCGCGTACGGGCCACTCCAGAATTCCGGCCAATTCGACCAGGTGATTGTCGGCGAGGGAATCCTGCCGGGCTGCGCGGGCCTCGCGCTGCTTGTCCAGATCCGACAGGACGTAGGTGAGCTTCTGCTCGTTCAGGCTCAGCTCCAGCAGATGGTCATTCACCTCTTGGCGCTGGTCCTTAAGGTCGCGCAACGCCGCCTGCTGCTCGGCCAGCAGCAGTTCCAGATGGTCGTTCTCCCGATCCATGTCCAGACGGGAGCGGACGAGTTCGGCCAGGGCGGCCTCCTGCTGCTTCTTGTCGTGCAGGATGGTGCTGGCCTGCCGCCGCGTCTCGCTGACCAGTTGGGCCTCCATCCGCGCCAGCATGCGCTGCAGCTTCAGACGCGTCATCATGTCGGAAAAACTCTGCGCGGTGAGGATGCCTTCCAACTCCCCGCGCTCGCCGCGCAGGTACATGGCCCGCAGGCTTCCGGCGAGGGTCTCCCGACGGCCCGCGAAATCCTCGCTGCTGGTGGCCAGCTCCTGCCCCAGCAGCTTGGAACGCTCGTTCAGCATCCGCTCGCGCTCTGCCATCTGAACCAGCAGCTTCCGCGACATCTCGATGTCCCGCTGGATCTTCTCCACGCCCCGGACGACCTCGTTCTCCTGGTCGTTCAGATGAGAGATGCGGTTCTTGCCGGCGGTGATTTCGTCGCGCAGCTTTTGAAGCTTGCCCGTGTTCTTGGCGATCGCGCCCTGAAGCTGGTCGCCGTCCTGCGTCTGCGCGGTGGCGGTGACACCGGGCAGAACCGCGAGCAGGACCGACGCGATCACCGCGACGGCCACACACCCACCTCTGGATCCGAACCGCCTCATCCCTCGCTCCGCAGACCGAGATACTTGCCCATGGCCGCCCAACTGCCGATCAGGCCCAGGACGACACACAACCCCACGAAGCCCGCCATCTGGGCGGGGGTGAACACGATCAGTCCCGTCAGCTCGTCCTTCATGACGTGCATGGCCGTCGCCAGCAGGCCCATGGCCAGGGTCCCGGCCAACAAGCCCTGCATCATGCCCTCGCAAATGAACGGCGTGCGGATGAACGTGTTGGTCGCGCCGACCAGCTTCTGCACCCGGATCACCGCGGAACTGGAGGCGATGGTCAGCTTGACCGTATTGGAGATCACGAAGATGGCGGCCAGGAACACCACCAGGCCCACCACCAGGCTGGCCATCTGGAAGCGATAGGTCCAGCGCTCGAGGACGTCGATCCATTCCTGGTTGTAGAGGATGTCGCTCACTTCCTCCCAACCGGCGATTTCGTCGCGAATCCCGTGGACCGCCTGCAGGGTGCGCGAGCCCCGCGTCAGTTCCAGACGATAGGAGGCCGGCAAAGGGTTGGCGTCCAGCAGGGCCAGGAGGCTGGCGTCATCGCCCAGGGACTGCCGGAACTCATCCAGCGCCATGTCCCGGGAGATGAATTGCACGTCGGCCACACCCGGAATGCGCAGCAACCGCGGCTGCAGCTCCGCCAGCTGCTGAGCCGGAAGGTTGTCCATCAGGAACACCCGCATGTCGATGCCCTGGCGGGCGGTATCCAGCAGGTTGCCCAGGTTCAGGGTGGTCATGGTCAGCACCGCCAGCACCATGAGCGACGAGGACATGATCAGGATGGTGACGCCCGTGGTCAGGGTCCGACGCCGGAACCCGGCCACCGATTCCCGGGCCAGGTATTTCCACTGGGAGCCGCTAAGCATGGCTGGGAACCTCCACCTGTTGAGGCCGTGGTCCGGCGGATTCGGCACGGTACATCCCGTCGTCCAGCCGGGCGGTGCGGTCCACCTGGTCGTCGCGCAACTTGTCCGAAACGATGGCCCCGTTCTCCAGCACGATGACCCGGCGACCGAAGGTCTTGACGATGCCGTGGTCGTGGGTGCTGAAGATCACGCAGGTGCCCATGTCGTTGAAACGGAACAGCAGATCGATGATCTCCTGGGCGGTGACGGGATCGAGGTTTCCGGTGGGCTCGTCGGCCAGCAGGATCTTGGGGCTGTTGACCATGGCGCGGGCAACGGCAACCCGCTGCTGCTCGCCGCCGCTGAGCTGACAGGGCTTGCGGTGGCGCTTTTCCCACAGGCCGACCTTGTTCAGCACGCGGGTCACGTTCTCGGCGATCTGGCGCCCCGGCACCCCGATGACGAGCTGGGCGAACGCCACGTTGTCGTAAACGCTGCGGTCCTCCAGCAGGCGAAAGTCCTGAAAGACGAAGCCGATCTCGCGCCGCAACTGCGGAATGCGGCGACGGTTCATGCTGCTGGCCAGCATGCCGCGCACACGCACCTGGCCCCGGGTGGGGAACGCATCCATGGAGATCAGGCGCAAGATGCTGCTCTTGCCGGCCCCGCTCGGGCCGGTCAGGCAGAGGAACTCGCCGTTGGCCACCTGGAAGTTGACGTCCTTCAGGGCGACCTGGTCCGGGTAGGACAAGTTCACGTGGTTCAGGCTGATGATGACCCGTTCTTCGAGGGGGCCCTGCCCGTCCCGCTCAGGGCGGTCCGGGCTCGATGTCGAATTGTGAGGCAAAATCACCCTCCCGGGCTGGTCGGTGGCGCCGGAGCGCCGAATCCCGTCTTGATCGCGCGCACTGAACTTGCAGGTTCCATGCCGCAGACAGGACCGTCGCTCCCGGACCCCGGGACGACCGCCAACTGCCCGGATTTCCAATTGAAGCCTGATTTTGCCCGCGGGAGGGAAGAATGGGCCGGCTGAGCCTATGCATGATCGTCCGCAACGAACAGCGGATGCTGCCTGATTTTCTGGCAAGCGTGGCCGGAATCTGGGACGAACTGATCGTCGTGGACACCGGCTCAGAAGACGACACCCCGCGCCTGGCCGAGGCGGCCGGCGCCCGGGTTCTGCACCACCTTTGGCAGGATGATTTTTCCGCCGCCCGCAACGCGTCCCTGGCTGCGGCCACCGGCGACTGGATCTGCTACCTGGACGCGGACGAGCGCTGCACCCCGGAACTGGCCGTCCAGGTTCGCGACCTGCTGGAGGACCCCCAGGCCGGAGCCGCTACCGTCGTCATGCGCAACCGACGCCCCGACGGAACCCACCGCGACGCCGACCTGTTGCGCCTGTTCCGCAACGACCCGGACATCCGTTTCCGCCACCGCATCCACGAAGACCCATCCGGCCACGTCCAGGCCTACCTGGAGCGCACGGGATTGGCGATGCGTCGTCTGACCGGCGTGGTGGACCATCTGGGCTACCTCAAGAACGTCGCCGCCGCGCAGGGCAAGCGCCGGCGCGACACCGCCCTGCTGAGGCGCCAGGTGAAGGGAAACCCCGACGACCTCTACAGCTGGTTCAAGATCATGGAGCAGGCGCGGTACTGGGAAGACCGATCCGCCTGGCGCAAGGCCGCCCGCGGCTGCCGCCGCCGTTTCGAGAAGGCCGACCCAGCAGACCTCGCCCGCCAGCCGTGGGCCGACGAGCTGTGCGCCCTGCTCGCCCAGGGCCTGCACAACCACCCCGCCCAGGGGCTGCAATGGCTGGACGCCTTGCCCGAGGAACTTCGCATGGGCCCGGCCGTGCAGTTGCGCCGCGGAATGTGGTTGGAGGAGGTCGGCCGTCCGGACGATGCCGAGGCCGCCTACACCGCCTGTGCGGCGGCGGGGGACCGAGCCGGGAACGACACCCAGTTCGGGTTGCGTTGCGGTATGGGATTGTGTCGTCTCAAAGCGGGAGCCGGTGATGTTCCGGGGGCATGGGACCAGGCCGTCCGCGCCGGGCGAGCCTGCCCCAGCGACCCCGAGGCCCTCCTGGCTGCGGTCATGTTCGCGCCCTCGGATCTGGCCCGGGCCGACTGGCTGGCCGGCCACCTGACCGCCTATCCCGAAGCGGCCCCAGCGGTGGCCGAGACCCTCAAATCCTGCGGCCTGACGGATCTGGCCGAAGCCCTGGCCGCCACCCAGCTTTCCTGACCCGTTGCAGGCCGGGCCTGCCCTTCTGGCCTGTTCATGGCGTCATGAAGGTCCCGAAGCCATGGATGGCGAAGGGGCCGAAATGCCGAGGACGCCGTCGCCACGAGGGCGACGGCGTCCGTCCATGAACTGACCAGAAGGGAAGACCCGGGCTGCTGCCGGTCAGGATTCCATGTCCACGAAAAACCGGTCCCTCAACCCATCCACGTACTCGGAAAGAGCCTTTTCGATCTTCTGAGACTCCACCGCCTGGCGCAGGTTGTCCTTGAGTTCCTCGAAGGTGTACATGTGGCCTTCACGGCGCTCCAGGACCTTGAAAACGTACCAGCCGGCCGGGGTCAGCAACGGCTCGGTGACATCCCCCTCCCGGGCGTCCTGCAGGGCTTCCTGGAAATTTCTGGAAAGATCCGTGAGGGCGAAAGAGCCCAGCACGCCACCACTGCGGGCTGAGGCCGGGTCCTCGCTGACCTCGGCGGCCACCAGGGCGAAGGCCTCGCCGTCCAGGATCCGCCGACGGGCCGCTTCGCACTTGGCCTTGGACGCGGCCACGTCCTCCTGCGACACCGTGATGGGCAGGAACACCTGGCTGAGGGTTCGCCGGCCGTCTTCGGTGACGGCGTCCAGATGCAGCAGGTGCACGCCGCGGGAACTGACCACCGGTTCGCTGATCTGCCCGACCTTCAGGGAGAAGGCCGCGGTCTCCAGTGCGGGGTCGAACAGTTCGCCTTTGCCCATGGTGCCGATGCGGCCACCCCGCTTGGCGGCCGGCCCCAGGGAGTACTCCTTGGCGACCGAGGCGAAATCCCGCCCCGTAGCCAGAGCGGCCTGGATCCGCCCCACCTCGGCCTGGACCTGCCGGCGCACCTCCACCGACGGTTGCACGGTGACCAGGATATCGGCGATGGTCAAGCTGTCCGGGTCCGTGGGCATCTCGGCCAGATGTTCCTGGTAGTAGGCCCGGACCTCGTTCTCCATCACCTCCACCTGGGGCCGAATGAACTTGCCGACCACAAGGCGCAGGTACTGCTGGTCACGCATCTGGGTCCTCATGCGCCTCTTGTAATCATCCAGGGACATCCCGCTGCGCTTCAACTCGACTTCCAGCTTCTCCATGGAGCCGAAGTGCTCGACATACTGCTGGATCTTCTGGTCCACGCTCTGGCCGATGGCCTCGGCGTCCACCTTCATGTCGGCCTGTTTGGCCGCGGCGATGATCAGCTTGTTCTCGATGAGGCGCTGCAACATCTCCTTGCGGACCTCCGCGGGAGCCGCGGTGACCTTCTCGCCGCCGTACTCCTTTTCCAGCCGGAAGACCTCGATCTCACGGTCCAGATCACTCTGCAGGATGGGTTCCTCGTCCACGATCGCCACGATGCGGTCGATCAGACGGGGGCCGCTTCCTGACTGTCCGGCGCCAGGTTGCTGGGCACCGGCCGAGACCGCACCCAGGAGGAGCCCGATTCCCAGTACCAGGGCCGATCGGCTAGGGGATCCCATCCGCAGCAGGCAGGACATGATTGCGTCTCCCGTTCTCGAAAAAGGGGCCGGCTGTGCAGCCGACCCCACATGGTTACTAGCTGTCGCGTGGAATGACGTTCTCGGGAAGTGGCGGGTTTACCAGCTCTGCCCAGCCGGGAAGGTCGGCGAGGTTTTCCTCGTATACCTTCACCCCGAAGTCCGTTCGCCACTCGTCCAAAAGTTTTTCGAAGGCAGCATTTTCGCGCTGGCGGCGGATGACCATACCGACGGTCTCGGAATCTTCCTTCAGATTCCCGGGTTTTCCCGGGGTGATCTGTTCGCAGCTTATGATGCCGTAACGGCCATTGTCCAAGGGAAGGGGACCGGAAACCTCGTCCTTGGCCAAGCCGAACATGTAATCACGGATCGGGCCCTGAGAGTTGGAGCCGATGTTCGTCAGACGCCCTGCCCGTGCCTTGTTGTCCCGGTCCGTGCCGTACTGAAGGAGAATCTTCTTCCACTGCGCTCCCGCATCCAACTCGGCCTTGGCCTTGGCGGCCTGCGCGGCGTTGAGGCAGACCACGAGGTGGCCGGAACGCAACTCGGGTTTGGCGAAGTCGTCCTTGTGTTCGGCCCAGTAGGTGTCGAGCTGCTCCGGAGTGACCCGCTCGTCGTACTTCACGAGGTCCTGGTAGATCTTGTTGACCAGGACCTCCTCCAGCCTCTCGTTCACCAGGGACACCACCCGCGTGTCTTCGTACATGCCGCGAGCTCTGGCCTCGATGTTGAACAGGGCCTTGTCCATTTCCGTGTAGATCTTGTTGCGCAGGCCACCCAGCATTTCCGATTTCTTGGGCCGCTGGAACACGCTCATGCGGTCGAAAACGGCCTTGAAGTCGCCAAGGGAGTAGGCTGTGACCTTGCCTTCGGCTTTGTAGGAATAGAACGGCAAATCCATATCGGCGGGTTTGATGTCCAGGGGTTCGAGCTTATCCTGGGCCGTCGGCTTCCCGGTTTCCGGATTGAGGATCACTTCGCCCTGCGGGAGACCGGTGTAGCACCTCCACAGCGCATCTTCGTTGATCTCCAGATTGTATTTGGCGCGCAGTTCGTCACGGAAATCGGTGTGCAGCTTGGCCCTCTTGCGGGCGTACACCGTATCGAGGATCTTGGCCCGGGCCTTGTCCGGATCGAGCTTCTTTTCCGGACGGGGCTGGGTTTCCTGGTCGACACGCAATACCCAGTAACCATAGACCGTGAGGATGGGTTCGGTAATTTTGCCGACGGCGGCAGCAAACACCGGAGTCTCGAAATCCCTGCCATATTGCCCAAAGGGAACATCGATGACGAATTCACCGGTGGGGGGTTCATCACCGGCGTGATAGGCGGCCGCCACATCGTCCCAGTCGGAGCCGTCGAGCGCCATCTTGCGGGCCGCCTCGGCATCCTCGATGAAGTTGGTGATCAGATAGTGGCATTTGCGCACGATACCCATCTTCGCGTAAAAGGCGTCGAACTCCTCGTCGCTGATTTCCCGGCTGGCCTGGACGACGATCTCGTCCAACAGGACCTGTCCGGCGTAGATCTCGGTCAGGGTCTTTTGGGCTTCGGCAACGGCCGGGTCCTTCAGGTACCCGATCTTCTGGGCTTCCTGGCGCATGAGTTCCTTGTTGATGATGGCTTCCAGGAAAGCCTGCTTGCCCTCCAGGGTGGTCATGTCAAGGAACTTGCCGTCATCATCCTTGGGCAGGTCGGCCATTTCCTGATGGCTCAGGCGCCGGATGTACTCGCTGGCCATGATATGGCTTTCGCCCACGTCGGCCAGGACGACGTCCTCGGGTGTGTCGGCCTTCTTGCTGCAGCCCGACCAGACCGGAAGGGTCAGGATCATGACGACGGCAATCAGGCCGAAAAGGAAACGCTCAGGGGATTTCTTGCAGAACATGGTTACTCCTTGTCACGCAGCGCGAGAACACGCTCCAGCATGACCGCGGCGGCGGCGAGATGCTCCTCGCGTGCGGCGGGCATCTTCATGATGAACTGATCGATGGCCTTGAATTTCAAGCCCCGGGGACCCTTGGCCATCAAGCCTTGAATTATAGGCGGCGCGGGTTCCTGCCCGCCAGCGAAAAAGAAATCCAGGCCTTGGCGGGTGGCCTTGATCTCCTGGATACCGGCCTGCCCGGCCAGGATCCGCAGGCGTTGAACGGTCAGCAGGTTTTCCACCGGGGCCGGCAGCAGGCCGTAGCGGTCCTTGAATTCCTCGGCCAACCGCGCGCAGCCCTCCGGATTCCGCATGCGGGCCACGCGTCGGTAAAGATCCATCTTCTGCTGCGGGTCGCCAACGTAATCGTCGGGCAGGTAGGCGCTGACCCGCATTTCCACCTTCACATCCAGCGGTGCTACACCGCCGCCACCTTGGAGTTCCGCCACGGTTTCCTCCAGCAAACGGCAGTAGAGATCGAAGCCGATGGCCTCCATGTGGCCGTGCTGCTCCTCCCCCAGCAGGTTTCCGGCACCGCGAATCTCCAGATCGCGCATGGCGATATGGTAGCCCGAACCCAGGGCCTGGAATTCTTCCAGGGCGGCCAGACGGCGACGCGCGTCCGGCGTCAGGCGTTCGCCGGGGGGGGTCATCAGGTAGGCGAAGGCGCGGTGATTGCTGCGTCCGACCCTTCCGCGGAGCTGGTAGAGCTGGGCCAGGCCGAAACGGTCGGCGCGGTCGATGATGATGGTGTTGACGCGCGGCATGTCCAGACCCGACTCGATGATTGCCGTGGCCACCAGCACGTCGAATTTGTGATCCAGGAAATCGAGCATGATGCGCTCGAGCTTCTCCTCCTGCATCTGTCCATGGGCCCAGGCCACCCGCACGTGTGGCAGATGTTCGCGGATGAGTTGCGCCACCCCCTCGATGGTCTGCACCCTGTTGTGGACGAAGAAAACCTGCCCGCCGCGATGCACCTCGCGCAGGATCGCCTCCACCAGAACCTGGCGGCTGAAGGTGCAGATCTCCGTGTGGATGGGCAGACGGTCGCGGGGCGGCGTGTTGATCAGGGACATGTCCCGCGCCCCCATCAACGCCAGGTACAGCGTGCGCGGGATGGGAGTGGCGCTGAGCGTGATCACGTCGACCTGACGCTTGAGCTCCTTGATGCGCTCCTTGTGGCGCACCCCGAAACGCTGTTCTTCGTCGATGACCAGCAACCCCAGGTCCTTGAATTTCACGTCCCGCGAGAGCAGCCGGTGGGTGCCGACCAGTACGTCGACCTTGCCGTCGGCGCAGCGCTGCAGGATTTCCTTCTGTTCGGCGGGGGTGCGAAAGCGGCTGAGGACCTCCACTCGGACGGGGTAGTCGCGGAAGCGCTCGCCGAAGGTCTCGCCGTGCTGCTGCGCCAGCAAAGTGGTCGGGCAAAGCACGGCCACCTGTTTGCCGGAGGTGACCGCCTTGAACGCCGCTCGGATGGCCACTTCGGTCTTGCCGAAACCCACGTCCCCGCACACCAGGCGGTCCATGGGCTGGGTGTCCTCCATGTCCCGCTTGGTCTCGGTGATGGCCGTCAACTGGTCGGGAGTCTCCTCGTAGAGGAAGGAATCCTCCAGGGCCCGCTGCAGGTGGGTGTCGGCGGGAAAGGCGAAGCCGGGCTGCGCCTTGCGGACCGCGTAGATCTCCATCAGCTCGGCCGCCATGGCGCGGATGGCCTTGCGCGCCCTGCCCTTGACCTTCAGCCAGCTTCCCGAGCCCAGCCGGGCCAGGGGCGGGTTCGCGCCCTGGTCGGTGCTGTAGCGTTCGATCTGATCGATGTTCTCCACAGGGACGAAGACCTTGCCGCCATCTCCGTATTCCAGCTCGAGACACTCGCGGTCGGCGCCTTCGACCGTGATGACCTTCATGCCCCGGAAACGCCCGATGCCGTATTCCAGGTGCACCACGTACTCGCCCGGCCGCAGGGATGCCCGTTCCTTGACCAGCCCGGAACTGCGGTGCCGCACCCGCACCGGGCGTCGGTATCGCTGGAAGAATTCGTGGTCGGTGATGACTGTCAGCCTGGCCTCCGGCCAGTCGAACCCCGCGGACAGCGTTCCCACTCGGGGCAGGGCCTCGGCCGGCACTTCGCCCTCATCGAGCAGCAATTCGATCAGGCGTTCGGCCTGCCCTTTGTTGTCGCAGACGACCAGGCTGGCCCGACCTTCGGCCGCATTTTCCCGCAACCGTTCGGCAAGGGCCTCGGCCCCTCCGCCCCGGAGATCCTGCCCAGAGGTCTGAAACGCAACATCCTGCCGCGGCGCCTCGGCGAGCCAGGCGGCTGCCTCGTCGCCGACGATCCAGCCGCCTGCTACAAGGGTATGGCGGAAGCCGGCATGCTCCAGGCGCGCGGCCGGCTCGACCAGTTCCTCCAGATCCGGCAGGATGGCCTCGTGCTCCAGCCGCCCCTCCCGCAACCGCGGCAACTCCTGGTCCAAAAGCTCGGAGTGTTCCTTGAGCCGAACGGGATCGACCCAGAAGACGTGGGTCCCGACGGGCAGGTAGTCGGCCACCGTCGCCGTCGGTCCCAGCCAGGGCAGGTAGGATTCCAGGCCGTCGTCCACGAGGCGGTCCTCCAGGCGGGCCTGAAGGTCGTGGAGAAAGTCGTCGTCGTCGGGGGGCGCGCCGGATTCCAGCAACCGTTCTTCCACCCGGGCCAGGCAACCCAGCACCGCGTCGTCATCCAGCAGCAGGTGGCTGACCGGCAGGATGAGCGCCTCGGTCCCGCGCGCGGTGGTACGCTGGGTCGTCACGCTGAAGTGGCGGATGGATACGATTTCGTCGTCGAAGAACTCGATGCGCAAGGGATGTTCGCCCGGAGTGAAGACGTCGATCATGCCTCCGCGGCGGGCGAAATCGCCCACCTTGGCCACCAGGCCGGCCGGCCGGTACCCGCGCTGGACCAGGGCGGCGCACAACTCGTCGGGATCCTGGATTTTCCCCGTCTTCAGGCGCAACAGGGCGCGTTCGAAAGTGTGGGGAGCCATGATGCGCTGGCGCAGGGCCGGCAGCGAGGTGACGATGATGCGGCCACTGCCGGCGCGGATCCGCTCCAGGCCGACGAAGAAATCGCCCACCATGGCCGGTTCGGGCGAGTTGCGGTCGAAGGCCAGCACGTCCTGTTGGGGGAGATAGACGGCGGATCCGGCGCCCAGCCAGACCTCCAGGTCGTCGGCGAGCTGTTCGGCGTCCTTGCGGTCGGCGGTCACCAGCAGGGCGGTTCCCCCGGCGCCGGGGCCGGCGGCCCATCCGGCCAGCAACGCTCCGGCGGCGCCGCCGTGCAGGCCGCGGATCAGGACGGGGTCATGCTCGGGGCCGCGCTCGATCGCCTCGGCGACACGGGCGGCCGCCGCCAGCAACCCTTCGCCGGCGGTGCTGCCCAGCAGGGATTCCTGCAGCAACCCTCCGTCGCTCAAAAGGTGGCCCGTTCGGCGTTGAAGGGCGTGATCATGCGCAAGCGTTCGATGATGGGCGGCAGGACCTGCACCACGTAGTCCACCTCGTCCTGCGTGTTGTAGCGCGACAGGGAGAAGCGGATGGATCCGTGGGTCAGGGTGAAGGGCAAACCCATCGCCCGCAGCACGTGGCTGGGCTCGAGGCTGCCGCTGGTGCAGGCCGACCCGCTGCTCGCGGCGACCCCCACACGATCGAGCAGCAACAGGATCCCCTCACCCTCGATGTACTGGAAGCTGAGGTTGCAGGTGTTGGGCAGGCGCCGCTCGCGGTCGCCGTTGAGGTGCACATCGGGGATGGCCTGAAGCAAGCCGTCCTGAAGCCGGTCGCGCAGGGCGCGCACCACGGTGTTCTCGTGATCCAGCCCTTCCGCAGCGAGATCACAGGCCACGCCCAGCCCGGCGATGCCCGGGGTGTTCTCGGTACCGGCGCGGCGTCCGCGTTCCTGGTGGCCGCCCGTGATGAGCGGTCGCAGCTTGGTACCCCGACGCACGTAGAGGGCGCCGACACCCTTGGGGGCATGCAGCTTGTGCCCCGAAATGGAGAGCAGGTCGATGGGGCTCTTCTTCACGTCCAGGGGCAGCTTGCCCGCCGCCTGTACGGCATCGACGTGGAACAGCGCGCCCTTGCTCTTGACGATTTTCCCGATGGCGTTGCTGTCGAAGATCACGCCGGTCTCGTTGTTGGCCATCATGATCGAGACGATGGCCGTGTCGTCGCGGACGGCTGCGCGCAATTCGTCCAGATCCAGCGCGCCGCTCTTGTCCACCCCGAGGTAGGTCACCTCGTGGCCATGACGTTTTTCCAGTTCGCGACACAGCCCCAGCACGGCCGGGTGCTCGACCTGCGTGGTCACCACGTGGCGCTTGTCCGGCTGGGCGTGCAGGGCGCCCACGATGGCCAGGTTGTCGCTCTCGGATCCCCCGCTGGTAAAGACGATCTCGCCGGCAGCCGCCGCACCCACCAGGGCGGCCACCTTGTCGCGCGCCGCGGCGACTTCCGCTCCGGCGGCGGCACCGAAACCGTGCATGCTCGAAGGATTGCCGAAGTTGCTGCGCAGCATGGGGATGACCTTCTCGGCCACTTCGGGCGCCACCTGGGTGGTGGCATTGTTGTCGAAATAAATGCCCTTTTCCGGCTTGTCCGGCAGACCATCGGTGAGGTTGAATTTCCGGCTCTGGGCACTCATCAGCTGTTCACCTCGATCACTTCCAGCTTCTCGTCCACGAATTCGTGCAGCCGGGATTCGACGTAGCCCTTGATGGTGGCGTCGGAGGCGCGGCAGGCCGCGCAGGCCCCGGTCAGGCGCACGAACACGCTATCCCCCTGCATGCGCACGAACTCGATGTCGCCCCCGTCGTTGCGCAGGGCCGGGGCGATATCCTCTTCCAGCAACTCCCGGATGCGGGCGGCGCGCGGATCCTCCTCGGTCGCCGGTGCGGGCGTGGCGGGAGAGAGTTCCGTCAGCTCGACCAGGCCCTTGGGCGGCGGCGCTTCGCCCCGCTCGATCTGGTCCCAGCAGTCGCGCAGCATGTCGGCGATGTCGTGGTGGCAATCGGTGCAGCCACCGCCGGCCTTGGTGTAATGGGTCACGTCCTCGATCTCCTGCAGGCGGTGGTCGAGGATGGCCTGGCGGACGGTGTCCTTGCTGACCTGCAGGCAGTGGCAGAGGATGGTTTCGCGGTGCAGCAGGTCGCAGGGCACGCCTTTGCCCAGCCGCTTGTAGTAATCGATCATGGCGGCCTCGAGGGCTTCGCGTCCCATGACCGAGCAGTGCATCTTCTCGCGGGGCAGGCCGTCCAGAGCGTCGGCGATGTCCTCGTTGGTGATTCGGGCGGCCTCTTCGAGGGTCTTGCCCTTGACCATCTCGGTCAGCACGCTGCTGCTGGCGATGGCGCTGCCGCAGCCGAAAGTCTGGAAACGGCATTCGGCGATCCGGGCCTGGTCATCCAGCTTGAAGGACAGCCGCAGGGCATCGCCGCAGGCCATGGAGCCCACCTCGCCCACTCCGTCGGGATTCTCGATCTCGCCGACGTTGCGCGGGTTCATGAAGTGGTCGAAGACCTTTTCGGAATAGTTCCACATAAGCGGGCTCCTTTCGTGCTGAAAAGTAGATGAAAACCCGCAATTATCAACCAGAACCCCGCCCCAGGCGGAGTTCCAGCATCAGCACGCCGATCGTCAGCAGGAAGAACCAGGGCGCCAGATCCCGACCTTTCAACAGGCGGCCCATGCGGCCGGGGGCCGCTCCGGTCAGGTCTCCGCCGACGGTCAGCCCCGCGGCGGTCATCCGGGCTCCCCAGGGACCGGGCTCCTCCAGGGACAGGCCCGATTCGGCGCCGGGCACCCCGATGGCGACCTGGCCCAGGGTGTCGGTGCCGGCGGTCACGACGGCGAATCCGGCCCGGCGGGACGATCCGCAACGCAGCTGGGGCCGGGCGCCGTTCCAATCGGCGATCACCGGCAGGGCCCGGGTCTCACCGGGCAGGCGCACCACGGGAGCGGGATTTCCCGGCTCCGTGGGCGGAGTCCAGCCGCGGGGCGGGTTCACGGCGATCTCCTGCCCCACCGCAAGATTGTCCCGATCGTTCTGGTCGCCGGCGGCCGCCAGCCAGGAGGTCATGCGCTGCAACAAGGGCAGGGCCATGGCACTGACGGGCAGGTCACCGGACTCGGGCCGCATGTCGCTGGCCATGACCAGGACGCGTCCGGCATCCCGTTGCTTCAGCATCACCAGGGGATCGCCGCCCGGCAGGGCCAGCAGCACCCGTTCCTGCCTTTCCTGGAGCGAAAACCACCGGCGCCAGCGAATGTCCCGCAGGGTGCCCAGGGCGTCTCTTCCGAAGCCGGTCAGGATCTCGTCCTGGTCGTCGATCAGCCGCATGGCCAGCCCCTCGTCCTGGACCTGGAAGCGGGGGGTCTGATCGCCGAACCCAAAGGCCGGCAACAAGGTCGACCCGAGGTAGGCCGCTTGGGTCGGGTCCCCGGCCATCAGGAACGCGCCACCTCCGCCGCGAATCCAGGCGCCGATTCCCGCCAGGGCGGTTCGTCCCACCGGGTCGGGATCCACCAGGACCAGCACCCCCGAGCGATCGAGATCGCCGGTGACCAGGTCGGCGGAAATCACCGGGCGCACGGCGAACGGTTGTCCCCGGCTGCCGGGGTCGAGGGCCTGCTGCAAAAAGCGCCAGCCCCCGCGGCCGGGCGGGCCGTCGTCGGGGCGATCGGCTCCGTGGACCAGCAGGACCGGCACCCCGGCGCCGACCCGCAAGAGGAAGGGCCGCGCATCGTCGGCCGGCAGGCGGTCGCCGGGTTTGCGGATCCAGCCGCGGTGCAGGCCGGGCGCGGGCACGGTGAGGGAAAATTCGAGGTCGCGGATTCCGTTGCCCTCTCCCGTGGCCACCGCCTCGCCCGCCTCGATGCCGTCCAGCTCCAGGGTGAACGGTTCGTCGGCGACATCGGTCAGGACCCGCGCCGTCACGGTGATGGTTTCGCCCGTGCGCAGCGCGCGCGGGGGCAGGACCACGTCCATGATTCCGCCCCCGGCGGCGGTCTCACCCGTGCGCCGGACCAGGAAGCGCACCGGCAGTTCTTCCTCCAGGTCGGCCGCGACACCCGCCAGGTCCGGCCGGCTGCGCGTTCTCTGCAGGTCGCTGAACAGGACCACGTCGACGGCGCTGCCGGGGGCGCCCCGCACCTGGCGCACGACCTCGGGCAGGGTGGTTTCCAGGGCGAATGTGCCGTCATCCGGCACCAGCTGGGTCAAAACCTCCCGGGGCACCGTTCCGGCGGGCAACCAGTCGCCGAGCAGCGGGGTGACCTCCGCGCCGGCTGCGAGAATCTGGATGGGCGTGGCTTCGGGCAGCATGCGGAGCATGCGCGCCCCGTCGGTCGCGGCCTGCGCCAGGCGGGTGCCGTCTTCCTCCTGGGTGCCCATGCTGGCGCTGGTATCCAGGACCATCAGCACGCTGTGGCCGGCGAGCCCGCCGCCCAGGCCGCCCCAGCGCGGCCCGGCCACCGCCAGGGTCAAGAGCAGGACCGCCAACACACGCAGCAAGAGCAACAGCCAGCGGCGGGTGCTCAGGCGCCGGGTCTGGCGGGCCTGGACCTCCGTCAGGAAGCGCAGGTCGCTGAACTTCTCGCGCCGCACCTTGCGGCGACTCAGAAAGTGGATGATCACCGGCAACGTGGCGGCCAGGGCGCCGAAGAGCAGGGCGGGGTTGGCGAAACTCAAGGGCATCAGGACATCCGCCGGCGTTTCTGGAGATAGGCGGCCAGGGCCGGGGCGAAGGCGGTCGACGTGGTCATCTCCACCATGTCCACCAGCCTACGGCGGCATTCGCGGCGCAGGTCGTCGCGCCAGGCTTCGAAGCCGCGCCGGTAGTCGGCGCCCATGTGGGCCGGCTCCAGGCGCACTCGCCGGCCGGGTTCCTCCAGAGCCTCGAACTCGACCTCGCCGGAGAATTTGAGGTCCACCTCGCGGGGGTCGAGAACCTGGAAGACCAGCACCTCGTGGCCGCGGTGGCGGAAGTGCTTCAGGCCGTCAAGGACCGCGGCGGGGTCGTCCATCATGTCGCTCAGCAGGATCACCAGACCGCGGCGCGGGATGCGTTCGGCCACGTTGTGCAGCACCGGGCCCAGGCGCGTGCCGTGACCGTCGGGCAAGTGTTCCAGCACCTTGAGCACCTGGAAGAGCTGGCGGCGCATCGAGCGGGCCGGCACGCGTTCGAGGGGCTGTTCGTCGAAGGTCACCAGGCCCACGGCGTCGTTCTGGCGCAGCAGCAGGTAGCTCAGCGCGGCGGCCAGCCAGGCGGCATAGGTCCGTTTGAGGGGCAGCTTGGGGTCGCTGCGGTAGGACATGCTCGCCGAACAATCCACCAGGATGGTGGCGCGCAGGTTGGTCTCCTCGGCGAAGACCTTCAGGTAGTGGCGATCGGTCTTGGCGAACAGGCGCCAGTCGATGTTGTTGACCGGTTCGCCGGGGATGTACTGGCGGTACTCGGCGAACTCGGCGCTGAAGCCGTGGTACGGACTGCGGTGCAGTCCCATCAGGAACCCTTCGACCATCAGCCGGGCGATGAGATCCAGACGGCCCAGGCTGCCGATGGTCTCGGGGCTCAGGAGCGGATCGCTCACGGGGCGACCTCGGCGAGGATCAGGTCGACGATGCGGTCCTTGTCGACGCCCTCGGCCTCGGCGTGGAAGTTCGAGACCAGGCGGTGCCGCAGCACCGGGTGGGCCAGGCGCCGGATGTCGTCCAGGTCGGGGGTGGGCCGGCCCTGCAACAGGGCGCGGGTCTTGGCCCCGGTGACCAGGAACTGGGCCGCGCGCGGGCCGGCGCCCCAGGCCAAGAACTCGGTGGTGGCCGCGGCGGATTCGGGCTGGTCGGGACGCGTGGCCCGCACCAGCTTGACGGCCAGCCCGGTCACGTTGCGCGCGATGGGCACCCGGCGCACGACCTCGCGGTTGGCCAGCACCTCGGCGGCCGACAGGATCTTCTGCAGGTCGGCCGCCACCTCGCCGGTGGTGCTCTCGACGATGGTCACCTCGTCGGCGTACGACGGATAGCCGATGCGCACGTTGAACATGAACCGGTCGAGCTGGGCCTCCGGCAGCGGGTAGGTGCCCTCCTGCTCGATGGGGTTCTGGGTCGCCAGCACGAAGAACGGCTCGGCCAGGCGGTGGGTTGTGCCGCCGGCGGTGACCTCGCGCTCCTGCATGGCCTGCAGCAGGGCGGCCTGGGTCTTGGGCGGGGTGCGGTTGATCTCGTCGGCCAGGATCATGTTGGCGAACACCGGGCCCTGCAGGAAGCGGAAACTGCGCTTGCCCGTGCCGTGGTCCTCCTCCAGGACCTCCGAGCCGGTGATGTCGCTGGGCATCAGGTCGGGGGTGAACTGGATGCGGTGGAAGCTCAGCTCCATGACGCGGGCCAGGCTGCTGATGAGCAGGGTCTTGGCCAGGCCGGGCACACCCTCCAGGAGCACATGACCGCCGGCGAACAGGGCGATGAGCATCTCCTCGACCACGTCCTCCTGGCCCACGATGACCTTGGCCACTTCCTTGCGCATGGCCTCGTACTGCTGCATGACCGCGTCGATCCGGGCGGCGTCGTTCACGGGGAATCCTTTCGCAGAGGGCTGAAAACGGCGGCTGGGGCCGCGCGGGTCGGGAGTATAGAACGATAAGGGCGGAAGGTTCCAGCGTCCACTGAAGGCGGTGTTTGATCGGCGGCTATGCGGGGCGTGAATAACGAAAGGTCATGTTTTCCCAGATTATGCCGTTAACATACCGATGAGGGGAAGGATCCCCAGCGCCCTTCCAGGCGATGGCACCGAAGGACCAGAGAATTTGGGCCTGCGAAGCAAAACCAACGTGGCCGCGCTCAACGTGCAACGCCACCTGATGAACACCACGGCGCGCGTCACGCGCTCCCTCGAGCGCCTGAACAGCGGTCTGCGGATCAATCGAGCCGCCGACGATCCCGCCGGTCTGGCCGTATCCGAGAAGCTGAAGGCGGAGATCCGCGGCCTGGAAGTCGGCGTCCGCAACGCCGGCGACGGCATCAGCGTGCTGCAGACGGCCGACGGCGCCCTGGGCACGATCGCCGATATCCTCCTGCGAATGAGTGAACTGACGGTGCAAGCCCGAAACGGCACCGTCAGCGACACCGACGCGGCTATCTGGACGCCGAGTTCCAGTCGCTCATCGAAGAGGTGAACCGCATCGCCCCCGGCGCCGAGTTCAGCGGGCTCAAGCTGCTGGACGGGTCGGGCGGCAGCGTATCGGTGAGCCTCGGCAATGGATCGGTCGATCTCGGCCTGGGCGGGGACTTCACCGCCGCCAACAGCCGCATCCGCGACGTGGACTACGCCGCCGAGATGCGAGTTGACGAGCGCCCAGATCCTGCAGCAGGTGGCCGTCGCCATGCTGGTCCAGGCCAACAGGCAGCAGGCTCTGATCCTCCAGCTTGACGACTTCTGATCGGGTATCCGCGATGGACACCGGGCACCGCCGGTGATAGGATGCCACCAAGATTTGGGTTCGCTGTATATCTCATATCCTTGCACACAACTCGGTGCCGAGGCGGATTTTCTCGAAAACAGGGGCGTTTTACCCACGAAGCAAATCATCCCCAAATTTCCGCCATCGAAGTGACCCGCGACAACCTGACCAGCCGCGCCGGGTTGACCATGTTTGCCCGCTACCTCGATCGGATCGGCGTGGCCTGGTTTGCCGAGCGGTGGCTTGGCCAGATCCGCAAGAGCGGCAAGGGTTCCCCGGCATCCGAGTGCCTTCGACAGATCCTGTTGTTTCTCGTCGATGATACCTGCCGCCACCTGACCCAATTCGATGCCCTCAAGGATGATCCAGGATATGCGGCCACCATCGAGCGAAGGCCTCAGGATTTGCTGTCCTCCCACGCCGTCAAACGCTTCTGCGGCAACTTCACTTTCGGCCGGATCTGGTTGCTGCGCAAACTGCTGCAGGAGGTTTTCATCTGGAGGCTTACGGCTGGACCACCACTTCCACATACCACATTCATCATCGCGGTGTGCAATATAGACTTATAAGGCTTTGTCACGAATTTCTGGGGGAACTCCTGCGGCTTTCGATTTGACACGGGATGATCGCGGTGGGACAATCTCCGAGGATTTGGTGCGATCCGGGGCGTCCGGAGGTGGGACTATGCGGTTGAATTTCTTTTTGCATGCAACCTACCGGGAAAACTCCCATTTGCTGCAATTTGTTCTTGACATGTAAGACCCTGCTGATATTCTCCAGGCATGGCTCATTTCCACATAAAGAAGAAAAAGGGAAGACCCTACCTCTATGTCAGGGAGATCGCCCGCGTCGACGGCAAGCCCAAGGTCGTCAACCAGGTCTACATCGGCTCTCCGGAGAAGGTTGCCGCCATGGCCTCCGGCGGGTTCGGCGAGGATCTCGAACTGAAGGTCGAGGAGTTCGGCGCCCTGTGGCTGGCCCGGCTCATGGACCAGGACATCGATCTGGCCGGTATCGTTGATGACGTCGTTCCCCGGGGACGCACCGAAACGGGTCCCACCGTCGGCGAGTTTTTCCTGTATGCGGTGCTCAACCGGATGGTCGAGGCGGTCAGCAAGAACCAGCTTGCCCGCTGGTACGGCAGGACCGCCATCCAGCAGATTCGTCCGGTGGCGGTTGACCAGCTGACCAGTGAACGCTACTGGCAGAAGTGGGAACGGGTCACCGAGGCGGACCTGCAGCAGATCAGCCGCCGGTTTTTTGCCCGCCTGTGGACGGTCGAGCAGCCCGAGTCGGACTGCCTGCTGTTCGACACCACCAACTACTACACGTTCATGTCCGGGGGCACGGAGTCGGACCTGGCTGTTCGCGGCCACAACAAGGCCGGCCGCAGCCACCTCAGGCAGGTCGGGCTGGCCTTGCTGGTGGCCCGGGAGTGCCGGTTGCCTCTTTACTGGCAGGCCTATCCGGGCAACCTTCACGATAGCAAGCTGTTCAGTTCCCTGATGCAGGAGATTTTCGGCATCACCTGCGGCCGGGGGCGGACCAAGCAACGGCTGACCGTGGTGGTGGACAAGGGGATGAACAGCGAGGAGAACTTCCTGTGGCTCGATGAGCACCCGCAGATTCACTTCGTGACGACGTACTCCCCCCGCTACGTGGAAGAGTTGATGGCCGTACCCCTGGCCGACTATTTGCCCGTCGAGATCCCCCGTAATCGGGCCCTGGCTGCCGCCGGCCACCCCGAAGAGCAGATGCTTGCATGGCGGACGCGCGGCGAGTTCTGGGGCAAGGAGAGGGCCGTGGTCATAACCTGGAACCCACCCACGGCGCGCAAGAAGCAGCTCGTGCTCGAGCAGAAGCTGGACCGGGTTCGCCAGGAGTTGCTCGTGATGCGGGCCAAGGTTCGCACCGGGGAGCCACAGTGGCGGGACCCCGAGGTGATCTGGGAGCGGTATTTCCGCCTCTGCGAGCAGCTTCACCTCGGCAGCGATCTTTACGACCTGGAGTTCGCCGAGGAACCCGAGGGCCTGGCCATGGGGTTCCGCAAGGATGCCTACCGCGTCAGCCGCACGGAGCAGCGGTTCGGCAAGACGGTGATCGTCACCGACAATGTGGACTGGTCGACCGCGGAGATCGCGACCGCCAGCCTTGACCGCTGGCAGGTGGAAGATCGTTTTCGCCAGAGCAAGGACCATGATCTGGTGGGCGTGCAGCCTGTCCGGCACGGGACCGACGGCAAGATCCGCTGCCACATGTTCAGTTGCGTGGTGGCCCTGGCCTACCTTCGCAGGCTGGAACTGCGGCTGAGTGAGGCGGGGGTATCCCGTTCCGCGGCCGATGTGATGGACGACATGAAGCATCTTCACTCGGTGCTGATGGTGCCGGCCGGAGCCAGGAAGCCCCGCAGGCGGCTGGAGAAGCCGTCGAAGACCCAGGCCGAAGTCCTATCGGCGCTCAGGTGGCGGGTTGACGGGGGTGGGGTCTTACAGGAATCCGGGAAACAACGCTATTTGTTGCTTTAGCTTACGCCAAATTACAGCGACGAGGTGCTAAACTCCCGTTAGACGTTCAGATCGACCGCCCCCTCCGTTCATGCCGCGACGAACCTTTGCAGATCGAAGGCTTGGTCGCCCTTGAGCATGAAGTAGACGGCCCGGCCCAGCTTGTGGGCCAGGATGGAAAGGGACTTGGCCTTGCCGTGCTTCTTCTGCAGGCGCTGCCGGTAGCGCCGGCCCTCGGGGTTGTTGCGCAGGAACAGGACGGCGGCCTCGGAGAACGCCCACTTCAAATGGGCATTGCCGATTTTGGCGCCGGAAGTTCCGTCACGCTTGCCGGCGGACTCCTTGGCGCACTTGATGAGCCGAGCGTAGGAGACGAAGTCCTGGACCCGGGGGAACCGGTCGATGTCTCCGATCTCGTAGAGGATCACCAGGGAGAGGATCTGCCCGATCCCCGGCACCGAGCGCAGGCGATAGACCGCCTGGGGGTCGTGCTCTCTGACGTTGTGCAGGACGTACAACTCGAGTCTTTTTTTGATGGCGTCGAGGAAGTCTCCGGGTTCGGCGGGCAGGTTGCGATGCAGTCTGACCCGGCCTTGCTGATCCAGGATGCAGATGTACATGGATCGGGCATGGAGATCGACGCCGCTGTAGAGAACGTGTGGGGGTGGGTGAAGAATCTCATTGGGGCTCCTCCTTCTTTTGGAGAAATGGTTGGTCCCATGACCCCGGCTTACCGCAAGGCAAGTGAAGAGCGGGGCCTCAATGAGTATCAAGAGTTTGCGCCTGACGAAGTCGATGTATAATGGGACCCGGTTGAACCATGCCTGAACCGAGCCACATCACCCGGCAGCGGTGATACCCGAACCGGAAGGACCGCCTGTTGGGCAAGAAACTGTTTCGCAACGTCGAGATGCTGCTGGCGCAGATCACCGCCGCCGAGGGCAGCGAGAAGATGCTCGAGGGCATCGCGCATCTGCTGGTCGAGAGCGACGACATGGCCGCCCTGGGCATCGTCAGCGGGCGTGTGTACCGCGAAAGAGCCGACGACTACGAATTGATCATCAGCGTCAGCGGCCACGGCCCCGGCATCCTGGGCAAGACCGTCAGCAAGAGCTACGAGGTGGTACGCGAGATCGAAAAG
>PFVX01000083.1:65323-93941 GCA_002790835.1 bacterium CG_4_9_14_3_um_filter_65_15
TGTATGTCATCTCCCCCGACACTCCGGGGTTCGACCCCGAACTGGAGGCCCAGTTCTCGGACATGGATTCGGCGGCCATCCTCGTGGGACGCGAACCCGCCTACATCATCAGCCTCGGCATCCGGCACCACGGCAGCGAAGACGACCTGTTGGTGCTGTTGGAGATCCTGCGCGCGGCCATCGGCATGAAGCTGCGCCAGCAGTCCATCGACACCCAGATGCGTCAGGCGCGTGAGATCCAGGCCTCCCTGCTGCCGTCGCACATCCCGGAGCTGAAGGGTTTCGAGATCGCCGCGATCACCACGGCCGCCGAGGAGGTCGGCGGCGACATCTACGACATCCAGCCGGTCGAGGAGGGCGTCCTGGGCATCATGGTGGCCGACGCCAGCGGGCACGGCCTGCCCGCCGCCCTGCAGGCGCGCGACGTGGTCATCGGCATGCGCATGGGCCAGTCGGAAAACGAGAAGATCACCGCCGCCATCCGCCGCATGAACCGGGTGATCCACAACAGCGGGCTGACCAGCCGCTTCATCTCCATGTTCTACGGCGAGCTGGAAGACACAGGCAACTTCATCTACGTCAACGGCGGCCACGTTCAGCCCCTGCTGCTCACTCCAGGCGGCGACGTCTTCGAGCTGAAGACCGGCGGCCCCGTGCTCGGCCCGCTGCCCGACGCGGTGTACCGGCGCAACTATGTGAACCTGCGGCCGGGCGAGGTCCTGGTGATCGTATCGGACGGGGTGACGGAACGGGAACGGCTCGACGGACCCGCCGACGCCGACGGAATGCGCGAGTTCGGTCGCGAGGGGCTGATCGATCTGGTTTCGGGAATCCTGGACCACACCGCATCCCTGATCGCTGCCGAGATCATGAGGAAGATCAAGGAATTCGGCGGCAACCAGCCGTTGAAGGACGACGCCACGGTCATGGTCATCCGGCGTCTGGCGGCCGAGGACTATCCCCCCGCCGAGGGGCTGTTGCGGCTGGCCGGCCCGATCAGGCGGTAGAGGGACACCGTCCAGGTCTGGGGCTCGCGCAGGCCCACGCCGCCGATCTCGCAGGTATCCAGCAGCTCGAACCCCACGCCGTGCACCGTGCGTCCGGCCCAGCGGGGCGCTCCCTCGCTGCGGTCGACGAAGTAGTCCGGGGGGCCGCCGCCCGGACGGGCGGGGATGTCCAACCAGGCGCCGTCGGTGACCATTTCCTCGAAACCGATCTCACGCCCCACCTCAAGCACTTCCGGGCTGACCAGCCCCATGAGATCCAGGACTCGCCGCTCGCTCACGTAGCCCACCGCGCCGATGTCCAGGGCCGCGACCACCGCGTCGGGCGCGCTGTTGTCGCGCAGCCACTCCCCCATGCCCACGTAGCATTCCCGCACCCCGGCGGGGAATGTCCGCGCGTGGGGCATGACCTGCGAGATGAAGATCCAGCCGTTGATGGCCAGCGTCACCACCGCAACGGCGACCAGGATGCCTCCCGCCCGGGGGCGCTGGAACGCGCCCAAGGCGCACAGGCTGCGCCGGGCGATCACCGCCGCCGCCAGCAGCACCACCGGCGCCAGCGGGCAGATGTAGCGCGAGATGATCCACACCTGCCCTGCGGCATAGCCGCCGATGAGGACCGCCGACCACGTCAACACCACGCCGACCAGGGCGACTTCGGGGCGACTGAACCGCTTGCCCGATCCCTGACGCCACGCCAGGACGACGACGACAGCCACACCCAGCCACATCACACCCTGGGTCGAAGCCGGCACCTGCACCGCCTGCAGCACGTACGGCAGGATCGCCCCGGGCGCCAGGGTCACCGCCGCGCTCTTGGCCGCCGCGGTCCCGGGCGTGAGCCGCCCGAACGACCACCACGCGAACCCCAGCCACGGTCCCAGGACCAGCAGCCAACCCAACGCCGCGGCGACGGCGTCCCGCCACCCGCGGCCGTCTGTCCGGCCGGCCCAGGCCAGCCAGGGCCAGGCCAGCGGCGCCACCAGCATGAACTCCGGCCGCGTCAACCCCGCCAGGCCCGCGGCCACGCCCCAGGCCAGGTGCTGGGACCAGGCGCCGGCCCGCAGGCCGCCGCTGCGCACCACAGGGGCCACCAGCACCAGCAGCAGCGCCGTGATCAGGGGCGTTTCCATGCCCGAAAAGCTCCAGCGCAAGAACCACACGTCGCCGGTGATCAGCAGCAGGACCACCGTTCGCCAGACCTCCGGCAGATCCAACCGCCGCAGCAGCGACCAGGCCACCGCCACGGTCAGCAGCCCCGACAGCGCCCCCAGCACGAAGGGAGCGCTCAGCGGCGGGACCCCTATGGCCAGCAGCAGGGCCAGGCCGAAGATCCACAGCGGGCTCGTGGCCCCGTAGGAATGTTCGCCGGGATTGAAGGAGAACTCGCCGCGGTGCAGCAGGTTCTCGGCGTAGCGCAAGTGGATGAAGGTGTCGTCGGTGATGTAACCGCGCAGGGCGACGCCGGCGGTCGCCAGCAACGCGACCGCCAACAGCAGGGGGATGATCCCGCGCGAACGCATGGGCCTCCGCTCTATCTGAGGAACATGGGCAGGTTCTGCACCCGACGGATCACGGGCTTGTACTCCTGCTTGTCGTAGAAGCGGTCGACCTCGACCCGTTTGACGCCCTCGATCACCGAGTTCAGCCCCACGGTGGTGTACTTGCCGTCCTGCAGGGCGGTCATCAGCCCGCTGGCCCCGTCCAGGAGCATATCCATGGCCAGGTTGCCGAAGTTCATGGCCACCATGCGGTCCAGGGCGTCGGGGGCGCCGCAGCGCATCATATACCCCAGCTGCTGGTAGGTCACGCCCAGTCCGGTGTGCTCCTTGATCTTCTCGGCCGTCCACTGGCCGATCCCGCCCAGCTTCTTGTGGCCGTAGGCGTCGGTCTCGCCGGTCTGGAAGATCTCCCCACCCACGGCGGTGGCGCCTTCGCTGATGGTGATGATGGCGTAGTGGCTGGGGTTGGCGGCCTTGTCCTTCACCACCATCTCGGAAAGCTTTTCAACGTCGAAGGGCACCTCGGAGATCAGGGCGCGGTCGACGTTGGCCAGATAGCTGGCGATGAGCGAGGTCTCACCGCTGTTGCGGCCGAACAGCTCGATCACGCCGATGCGCTCGTGGCTGCCGATGGGCGTGCGCAGGTCGTTGATGGCCTGGACGCTGCGGGTGATCGCGGTCCCGAACCCGATGCAGTAGTCGGTGCCGAAGACGTCGTTGTCCATGGTCTTGGGGATGGCCACCTGGGGATAGCCGGCCTGGTTCAACCGCGCCGCGTAGCTGAGGGTGTCGTCGCCGCCGATGGGAATCAGGGCGTCGATCTCCAGGGCCTCGAGGTTGGCCACGATGGTGTCGGTGATATCCGCCGGGTAAGTCATGCCGTCCTTCTTGAGGTGTTCGGGCATGTCCTTCTCGCGCACCTTGGCCGGGTTGGTGCGGGAGGTGTGCAGGAAGGTGCCGCCGGAGCGGTCGATGGTCCGCACGTGGCTCCAGTCCAGCTCGGTGACCCACTCGGTGTTGCCCTCCACGCCCAGCTCCGCCCGGTAGCTGCTCAGCCCCCGCCAGCCGCGCTTGAAGCCCAGGACGTCGATGCCCTCGCGCCGGCAGCGCCAGACCACCTGCCTCATGGCCGAGTTCAGGCCGGGGACGTCGCCCCCGCCGGTCAAAATCGCGATTCGTTTGATCTTGCGCTTCATCATTCACCTCGAGGAGTCGGGAACCGTGGACGATTCATCGGGAAACTATACGTAGCCGCCAAGGCTTGCAAGCGGCCAGGCTGACGAGCGACTAGGCTTCGAAGTAGCAACCACAGCCTGCGGCCAGGAACGTGCCGCGGCAGGACATGCGGGCCAGGTCGCGGATGTCGCCCTCGCTGAAGCCGAAGGTCTCCATGGCCAGGGCGAATTCGCGCGACAGGCACGTGCTGCTGACCGTGGGGTTGTCGGTGCACAGGGCCACCTTCACCCCCGCCTCCAGGAAACGCGGCAACGGGTGATCCTTGAGATCCGCCACCGCCCCGGTCTGCAGATTGCTCGACAGGCAGACCTCGACGTACACACCGTCGGCGGCCAAACGCTTGATCAGTTCGGGGTCGCGGCCGGCGCTGGTGCCGTGGCCGATGCGGTCGGGGCCCAGGCGATCCAGGGCCTCCCAGATGCGCTCGGGGCCCTCGCTCTCC
The DNA here is from genome assembly GCA_002790835.1 of bacterium CG_4_9_14_3_um_filter_65_15. Lineage (GTDB taxonomy): Bacteria > Krumholzibacteriota > Krumholzibacteriia > LZORAL124-64-63 > LZORAL124-64-63 > JAHJTW01. Next base: position 69,508 of record PFVX01000083.1, read on the forward strand.
CCCGCGTGGGCGGTCTTCTTCAGCCCCATGGTGCTGGCCAGGGCGTAGGCGTCGGCGAAGAGGATCGGCGGAAAGGGCGCCTCGTGGCCGGCGATGTCGAAGCCGATGACCCCGATGCCGTCGTGGTACTCCTCCTTCTCACCGGCCACCTCGCGCAGCAGCAGGCGGGCCATGTTGCCGCCGTGGTTGCGCATGGCGATGACGATGATCCCCACCTGGAAGTCCGGATGGTCGGCGACGAAATTTCCCAGCCCCTTGCGGGTGGCGGCGATGACCTGGCGGGTGGTCAGCCCGGCTCGGCGGTGGATCAGCGGATTCATCCGCAGTTCCAGCAACCTCACTCCGTCCAGGTAGGCGTCCTCGGCCAGCTCGTAGCTGATGCGCCGGATGTTGTCGTAGAACTGGGTGTACTGCAGGGGAACGTGGAACTTGTCGAGGTAGTCGAGCAGGGTGCTGTCCTGGCTTTCGTCCCACTGCAGGAAGTGGCGGAACTGCTCATAATCCAGGCCGGGCACGGCCCTGTAGTATTTTTCCGACAGCTCCCAGAGGGTTTGCGGCCGGATGGACCCGTCGAAATGGCGGTGGATATCCGCCAGGGGCAGGGAGCGGATGAATTCGAGTCGGGATTCGCGGGTCATGGGTCTCCCTCAGGGGATTGGTGTCGAACAAGCGAAATTCCGGGCAGGATAAGCCCCGCTGGGCTGCTTGTCCAGGGGACCAAACACCCAATCCGCCAACGAAAGCCTTTTCTTGCGGGCTGTCACCGTATAAATTGAAAGATAATCCAACCTTGCCGGATGGCCCGGCGAAAACCGGAAGTGGGGTCCGATGAAAGTCAACACCAGGGTCCGCTACGGACTGAGGTCGATCCTTCAGATCGCCGACAACTACGGTGGAGATCCGGTGCCCATCAGCGCCATCAGCGAAAGCCAGGAGATCAGCAACAAGTACCTCGAGCAGGTCGTCGGCACCCTGCGCAAGGCCGGACTGATCCTGAGCCGCAAGGGCGTTCACGGCGGGTACACCCTGGCCAGGGATCCGCAGGACGTCAACCTGTGGGAGATCATCACCGCCCTGGACAACCAGACCGTTCTGGTCGATTGCGTCGACGACCCGGAGGCCTGTGAGCGCTCCGAGGACTGCCTGACCCGGTCGATCTGGGTTCTCTTGAGCAGCCGCTTGCAGGAGTTCTGGCAGAGCTACACCTTGGCCGACCTCCTGAAGACCATGCGCGAGAGCGGCGACCTGGATTTGCAACAGCTCAGCGACATCAAAAAGCCCTGAGCTGAAAGTTCCCTCCACCTGCCTTCCACACCGAGCCACGGCGTCGCCCCCTTTTGCCTCATTGCCCCCTCCGTCGCCCCTGAAACCGCGTCTCTGCGATTGTTTGTCCGTTGACAGGTGATGAGCCGCTGTTCACTTTTGGCCGTACGGAAAAAGCCAACCACCGGCGAGGGAGCCGACCATGGAATTCGTGCAGGGGCTGCGACGCAAGGCAGCCGAGTTGAACCGCACCATCGTCCTGCCCGAGGCGCAGGACGAGCGCATGCTGCGGGCCGCAGCGGCCATCCGGGACGAGGGCTTCGCCCGGGTCGTCCTGCTGGGTGACGAGAAATCCGTGGCCGACGGCTTGCGCGACCTGGGGCTGGAGGCCGACGGGATCGGGACCATCGACCCGGCCCGTTCCACCTACCGCACCGATTTCGTGCGCGCCTACCATGAACTGCGCAAACACAAGGGCATGACCGAGGACGAGGCCGCCCAGGTCATGGAGGATCCCCTGTTCTTCGGCGCCATGCTGGTGCACGAGGGGATGGCCGACGGCATGGTCGCCGGCGCGGTCAACTCCACCGGCAACGTTCTGCGCGCCGGATTCCAGATCATCGGCACCGCCCCCGGCACCAACCTGGTGTCGAGCTGCTTCATCATGGTCAACCCCGCCTGGCCGTTCGGCCACGAAGGCCAAATCGTATTCGGCGACTGCGCCGTCAATCCCCAGCCCAGCGCCGAGCAATTGGCCGACATCGCCCTGGCCACCGCCGACACGGGCCGCAAGCTGTGCGGCCTGGAGCCGCGGGTGGCCATGCTCAGCTTTTCGACCATGGGCAGCGGCGGCGGCCCGGATGTGGACAAGGTGGTCGAAGCCACCGCCCTGGTGAAGGCCAAGGCCCCGCAGCTCCTGGTGGACGGACCGCTGCAGCTGGATGCGGCCATCGTGCCGGAAATCGGTTCCAGCAAGGCACCCGGCAGCGCCGTGGCGGGCCGGGCCAACGTGTTGATCTTCCCGGACCTGGACGCCGGAAACATCGGCTACAAGCTGGTCCAGCGCCTGTCCGGAGCCGAAGCGGTCGGACCGGTCCTTCAGGGTATGGCCGCCGGTGTGAACGACCTGTCACGCGGCTGCAGCGTCGACGACATCGTCAACGTCGTGGCCATCACCGCCCTGCAGACAGCCTGATCGGAGCGCCCGCAATGTCGTCGGCCTGGAACGTCCTGGTGATCAACTGCGGCAGCAGCTCGCTGAAGTACCAGTTGCTGGACATGGCCGACGAGAGGCTCCTGGCGCGGGGTCTGGTCGAGCGCATCGGGCAGGACGAAGGGTTCCACACCTACGAGCCCGCAGGTGGAAAGGAAATCCGGCGGGAACAGCCCATCCCCGATCACGCCTGTGCCATCGAGCTGGTGCTGGCCGCCTTGACCGACCCGGACCACGGCGTGATGAAGAGCATGGCCGAGGTCTCGGCCGTCGGGCATCGGGTGGTCCACGCCGGGGAAAAGTATTCCGGCTCGGTGATCATCACCGAAGACGTCGTGGACGCCCTCAAGGAGTGCGTGCCCCTGGCGCCGCTGCACAACCCGGCCAACATCACCGGCATCGAGGCGGCGCAGAAGGTCATGCCGGACGTGCCCATGGTGGGTGTGTTCGACACCGCTTTTCACCAGACCATGCCGGACCGGGCCTACATCTATCCCATCCCCTACGAGCTGTACGAGAAATACCAGATCCGCCGCTACGGTTTCCACGGCACCAGCCACCGCTACGTGACCCTGCGCGCGGCCCACATCCTCGAGCGCGACACCGGGGACATCAACCTGGTGACCTGCCACCTGGGCAACGGGGCGTCGGTGGCCGCGGTGCGCGGCGGAAAATCCATCGACACGAGCATGGGCCTGACGCCGCTGGAGGGCCTGATGATGGGCACCCGCAGCGGGGACATCGATCCGGCCATCGTGGGCTACCTGGCCCGCCGGCTGGACATGCGGTTGGCCGAAGTCGAGCAGATGCTCAACAAGAAGAGCGGCATGCTGGGGATCAGCGGCATCAGCAGCGACCTGCGCGACGTCGAGCGCGCCTACGCCAACGGCAACGACCGCGCGCGGCTGGCCCTGGAGGTCTACGCCTACCACATCCGCAAGTACATCGGCGCCTACGCGGTGGCCCTGGGACGCGTCGACGCGATCATCTTCACCGCGGGTGTGGGCGAGCACGCCTCCCTGGTCCGCGAGTGGGCCTGCCGCGGCCTCGAGGCCATCGGCGCGGTGCTCGACCCCTTCAAGAACGCCACCCGCCACGACGAAGCCATCATCTCCAAGGCCGCCTCGCGCGTGAAGATCATGATCGTGCCCACCAACGAGGAATTGATGATCGCCCGCGATACGCGGGACCTGGTGCGCGGTTCCTGAGCCCCCGGCAGCGGTCGGCCGACCCCCTTTTAACACCTGGTTCGGATTTTTTCCTCACTAACCAAAAAGTGCGGAACGTTCCGCGAGTTCATGGCCGCGGAAACCCGGATACCGCCGAGAACGGCACACAAATGGCTCCGTCTTCCACCGACCATGCGCGATCGGCCCGCACAAACTGAAGCTGCAATTTGCTCACCAGAAGGCCCGATTCGCGAAAGCTTTACCGTGCCTCCTTGGGAAAACAGCCATGACAGAAAACCCCTGCGGTGCCAACCTGGAGATACAGCCACTTACCGAGAATTTGACGCCGGCCGAGCACGCGCTCCACAACAATTTCCGGATATCGATCAAGAATCTGCGCAAAGACCTGGTGCGGACCGCCTCTTACCTTCTGCAGGTCGAGGAGCGGAACATCCACCGCAAACTCGGCTTCCGCGGGCTGGCGGCCTACGCCGCCGAGTATGCTGGATTAACCCGCAACCAGACCCGGGAATTCCTGGCGATCGGGCGACAACTGCCCCGCTTTCCCGAGGTGGAACATGCTCTGGCGTCAGGAAACCTGAGCTGGTCGCAGGCCCGTTTGATCACCAGGCGAGCCGATCCCCGGGACCAAAAGCGATGGATCGAACAGGCCCAATCCCTTTCGGTGCGCCAGTTGAAGGCGGCCATGCCCCATGCCCACGCCCCTGCGCGGCCCTCTGCCGAGCCACCGCCCGTTGAAAGGGCAGAGGCCGGCCGGGCGCAGGCTCCCACGCCGGTGCCCCTCCCCGGAGCGAAGAAGCAGTACCTCACCCTGGCCTTCACCCCGGAGCAGTACGCCCGGGTCATGCGGCTGCTGGAAGGCGCCGCAGGCGCCGACAAGGAGGAGAAGGTGCTCCGTGCCCTGGCCTCCACCGGCGGTAAGGGCGCGGCTCTGCCGCATCTGCTGGTGATCCTGAATTGCCCGGCCTGCGGACGGGCAACAATCCCGACTAACCGGGGAGAAATCCCCGCGGATACTGCCCTGCTCAAGGCCGCGCATTGTGACGCCATCATTGAGGACGCCGGCGCCAGGCGCCGGCATTCCATTCCCCCGCGCCTGCGACGTCTGGCTCTGCAGCGCGCCCGCTACCGCTGCGAGGCCGAAGGCTGTGGGCACGCCCAGTTCCTGGAAGTCCACCACCGCGTACCCGCCGCCGCAGGAGGCAGTAACGACTTGCAGAACCTGGTGGTGCTCTGCTCCCGGTGCCATCGCAGCTTGCATGCCCAAGAAGATACGGCGCGGATGGCTCTGCGGCATGCGCCGGGGTAAGGGCGCCCTATGGTCGGGGAAATTGTCAAGTCGGCGAGGAGAACTGCCCCCGTTTTTCACGGGGATTTTTGGCAATATATTCCCTTTTTTAACCCAGGCAGCCATTAGTGCGGAACGTTCCGCAAATTCTCCCGCTCCCCGCATGAACCGATTGGCCGACGCGGTCGCGCACTCAGCCCGACGCCACGGCCATCTGGCGCGGGAAGTGGAACGAGCCGCGCATGACCACGATGCCGGGGCCCGACACGGTGATGGTTTCGATGCGCCGGTCGGAGACGTCGACCCGCACACGGGCCAGGGTGGGACGACCCAGGGCGTGGCCCTGTTCCATGATCAATTCGACCACGTCGCCCGGTGGCGTCAGACCGTTCTGCACGAGAAAGGCCGCGGCCGCTCCCATGCTCGTGCCGCTGGCGATTTCCTCGTTGGCTCCGAAGCGCGGATGGAAGAACCGCAGGTGAAAGTCCGCAAATCCGCTGTGGGTATGCGGGCAGACCAGGGTCAGTCCCCCCACGCCCAGCCGATCGGTCAGGCCGCCCACCGACTCGGTGTCCCTGAACTCGCCGCGCATCACTTCCCGTTCACACACGGGCACCACGATCTGATCGAATCCGCAGGACACCCTCTGGGGCCCCACTCCCCGATGCACCAGGCACGTCGCCGGGACGCCCAGCGCCGCGGCCACCTCACCCGGGGCCACCGGTTCGCCGAAGCGCGGCGCGGGCATATCCAGGCTCACCTGAACCCGCCCATCTTCCCGGAGGTCGAGCCGGACGGGCAGGATCCCCACACCGGTTTCCAGCTTCACCGCCAAACCGGTGGAAGTGACGCGGTAGAAACCCCGGTCGGCCATGGACGCAAAAGCCGCCAAGGCCACGTGCCCACTGAGGGCCGCTCCGCCTCGCTGGGTGAAAAAGCGTAACCGGATATCCGCCCCGGAAACCGACGGCGGCAGGATGAAGCCCGCTTCCATGGACAACTCGCCGGAGATGCCCTGCATCTCCTGGTCGCTCAGGCCGGTGGCGTTGGGGATGATGGCGGCGGGATTGCCCGTAAAGGGCTGGTCCGCGAAGGCGTCGACGATATGGAACGGAACGATGGCCATGACGACCTCCCTGACCGCGAAAGCTGGGTCACCCACCAGCCCGACATGGTGCGCGGACCATACACCCGCCCGCCATGGGAATCAACCCCGGGCGGGGAACTCCCATCAACTGACGGGGTTTTGACCCCGGGCCGCCCACAGCCTATCATGAACTGAACCCTCCCCCATCCCCCGAGAGGTTGCGATTTGCCGTTGCGCATGAAAGCCCGATCCCGTGGAACGATGTTTCCGGCCATCCTTGCGGCTCTGCTCACCACGCTGGTTTCCGTTCCACCTTCCCGATCGCAACCCGCTATCGCCGGCGAGGCGGATTTCTCCGCAGCCATTTTCGACACCCTCGGCAGCGGTCACTGGCAGGCCGCCTTGACCATGCTGCGGGAATTCAACCGCCGCTTTCCGGGCGATCCGGACATGCTCTACAACCAGGCGTGCCTGGAAAACCGGTCCGGCGACACCGACCAAGCCCACAAGACCCTGAAGAATGCCCTGGATGCAGGGTTTGCCGAAATGGGCTCCGCCCTCCAGGACCCCGACATGCAGGGCGTGGCGGACGATCCCGCCCTGTTCACGGTCGTCCCGGCCGTGCGCGACAGCCTGTTGAGGCAAAGCATGGGACGGGCCACCATGCTGGATTTCCAGATCTGGTCCGATCCCATGGACCTCGATACGGGAGATCCATCGGCGGCCCCTTGTCGCGTGCGCTTTCGTTGGATGCCGGCGGGCCTGCGGGTGGAAATTACCGCGGCCGAGCCCTGGGACGATTTCACCCTCAGCGATCTGCCCCCCTGGAATGGCGGCGCGGGCATTGTCGTGAACCTGGTCGTGCCCGACAGCGCCGCCTCCTTTTCCGGGAGCAACGGCTTCAGCTTCGCTTGCGGTTTCGAGAAGGGGGCGACCGCCACCGCCTTGTATCTGACCCGTCAGAATCTCTGGCAACGCCTTACCGACATGGATCCCAAAACCAAATCCGATCCCCAGGGGGGGGTGGTCTACGCGGTGACCCTGCTCTGGCCGGTCATCGCGCCCTTCCATCCCCTGTCCGACCCCGTGCTGGGGATCAACGTCCAGGTGCGCCGCCGCGCGGATTTCCGTTTTGCGGAAGCGGCCCTGATGCCCGACCCCTGGGCCTGGGCGCCGAATGCGGCCCGACACCGCTACGCGCCCCTGCGCTTCAACCGCAGCAGCCTGAACGAGGCCGCCATCATGGGGCGCCTGCCCGATTCGATCTCCGGTTCGGACCCCCTGAAACTGAGTCTGACCGTGATCAGCCCCTCCGCCGGTGAGGGGCGCCTCTCGGTGGCCTTCAACGATCAGGCCGGCCAACCGGTTCTGCGGGATGAAGCAAACTCCCAGACCGTTGTCCTTTCCCAGGGCGTGAACGCCCTGAGCCGCCTGGTGGACTTCAGCCCCCTGGCCACCGGCCCCTATCTCCTGCGGGTCGGAATCCGCTTTCCCTCCGGGAAGGAGTCCGTCTGGGCCACCTCGGTGCTCCGGATCGTTCCGGGATGGTTGGATGGGGTCCAGGAACAGATCGACCGCCTCCCCGCCGCGGAACAACCGACGTTGCGCTACATCCGCAATGCCGTGGAGGAGGCTCTCGCGCAGCACCGCCCCCGCAGCAACCCCGGACCGGCCTCGAAAACCATTCGCGACATCCAGGCCATGCTGCGTCAGGCGGCCGCCACCGGCTCCATCATGCCCGATCAAGGCTCGGTGAGCCTGGTCTACCCGGGGCCGGCAAAGCAGCCGCGGCTCTGCACTCTTTACCTGACTCCCGACTCCACGGGTACGCGCCGCCCGTTGCCGGTGCTGGTCCTGCACCGGGCCAAGAGTCGCGAAGGGTTCCTGATCGACCGCATCGCCCGCAACGTGGAGTTCGGCAAGCTTGTGCCGTCCGGCGCCGGGGATCCTCGGCCGATCTATGTCGTCCCCCATCCGGCCTCCGCCCCGTCCTGCGCAGAGGAAGACGCTGAGGAAGGGCGTGCCTGCCTCGCCTGGTGCCTCGAATTCCTGGGGGCCGACCGTGCCGATGTGGTGGGCATCGACGCGACCGGGAGCGCGGCCCTCCGCCTGGCCGCCGCCGAACCGCCACGCGTCTCGCGCACCCTGCTCTTTGCCGGCCGTCAACTGCAGCCCTGGTCCGGTACGGGGGATCCGGATTGGGAAAGCCTCCTGAAACCCCCGCCGACGGGACCGGTGACCTGGATTGATTTTCCCGATGAATCGGGCAGCGTGGGCCAGGGAACGCGACTGTTGGCTCTGCTGAGGAAAAACGGCTGGCGGGTATCCGAGAGCACCGCTCAGGGCGGCCTGAGCCTGTCCCAGGCGGCCGACCGGCTGGTCCGGTGGACGGTCGCTCCCGATTCCACACGCTGACGCAACCCCGATCGCCCGACTGCGTATGCAGTCAGGTCGCATTCATGAATATTCGATTCAGGTCCGGGTATGGTATTTATTGCCCCCCGACATGAACCCTGACCAGGAGATTGAAATGAGACACTTTCGGCCCAGCCGACCCGCCCTGCTTTTGACCACAACCCTCTTGATCCTTCTCGCGTTACCCGCCCTGGCGGCCCCCGAAATGGTGACCACCGACGGCGTCCTGCACATCCGCAACGGCGCCGAGCCCACCGGCGGGGTCCAGGACATGGATCTGGAAGAGATGTGGCGCATCGGCGGCGAAGACGACGAGGACGTGCTGCTCGGCATCATCACCCGAGCCCGGATCGCCGACAAAGGCGACATCTACCTGCTGGACGCCCAGCTCTCCCAGGCCCAGGTCTTCTCGCCCGACGGCGAGTTCATCAAGACATTGGGCCGCCAGGGCAGCGGGCCCGGCGAACTCACCGCCCCCGGTGACATGGTCTTCATGCCCGACGGAACCCTGGGTCTGGTCCAGATCTTCCCCGGCAAGATCGTCAAGCTGGACCTGGACGGGACTCCGGCCGGGGACTTCAACCCCGAAGTGGGCACTTCCACCAGCGGTGGTTTCCTGGCCCTGGTCAGCTGTCGCAGCGCCGGCGGAAACCTCGCCCTGGCCGGCATCCAGATCAGCATGGACACTTCCACGATGACCCAGGTTCGCACCTATTTCCTGCGCAGTTTCGCCATCGACGGACAGCAGACGGCATCCTACATCGAGCGACCGGTGACCTGGAAATTCGACTCGAATTTCAAGTTCCGCGAGATCGACAACGATTTTATCTGGTGGCGCATGGACGTGGGCCCTGACGGCAAGGTCGTTTCCTGCATTCCCCGCTACGGGTACGCTTTGAGCGTCTGGAACCCCGATGGGACCCTCGACCGCGTCATCGAGCGGCAGTATGAACCCTGGACCCGCACGGACAAGGTCAAGCAGCGCTTCCAGTCCATCATGGAGGCCCAGGCGGCGCAGTTCCCGCCGGGAACCCCCGTCGAGGTCGAGGACCAGGAGCAGGACATCGAGGACCTGCGCGTGGACAAGGACGGCAACATCTGGGTGCTGCCGAGCCGCGAGATGTTCGAGCCCCAGGAGGGGTTCTTCGCCACCTACGACGTTTTCAGTCCCGACGGCCAGTTCACCCGCCAGGTGCGGGTCAAGTGCGAGGGCGATCCGTCCGTCGACCGGCTGCTGTTCGCCGGGGACCGGGTCTTCGTCGTGACCGGGTTCTGGGACGCCGTGCTCCAGGCCAATTCGGCTCCGGACGAGGATGTCGAAGAAGCCGAGCCCATGTCCGTCATCTGTTATAAAGTCAAGTAACGTGCGAATCGGGGGGGATAACATGCGCAAAATCGGAATTATTTTTGCCCTGCTCCTGGCCCTGCCGCTTTCCTCCGGGAAAGCGGCTGCGTCCGTTGTCGAAAATCCCGCCGCGGCCGCCGAAGGCATGAAGACCGCGGTGTTGACGGAGCAATGGCGCACCGGCGGGGAAGACAGTGATGTCATCTTCGGCAACCTCGGCGCCGCCGAGGATGAGGCCGCCAACGAAGGCGACCCCCTGGAAGCCGTCTGCTACGAAATGAAACTCCAATGAACCACCCCGAGACTGGAGACGACATGGTTCCGGTAAAATCGCGTGCACTCTTCTGGCTTCCCCTCGCTTTCATCCTCCTGCTGGGCGGCTGCCTCGGTTCCAGCGGAGAACAGGCCGCCGATGCCGACAGCACCGCCACGGCCCAGGCCGACTCCACCGGGGACGAAAAGGCCCCCCAGAAGGAAAAAGCCATCCGGGTGAATGTGGGTGAAGTGCGCTTGGGCGACCTGGTCCAATCGGTGTACGCCGATGGGGCGATCAGCACGCCCAAGTCCGTGGAGATGAAGACCAAGGTGGGCGGCGAATTCACCACCGTGAACGTCCGCGACGGAGACCACGTGCGACGGGGCCAGGTGCTGGCCCGCATCGACCCGCGCGAATACGAGATCGCCCTGCGCGAGAGTCGCTACAAGCACCTGCAGGCCCTGAGCCAGATGGCCGCCGAGGACGACACCTTCGTCGTCAACGACCGGGCGCTGAGCGATTTCGCCGACCTGCGCGACGAACTGCAGACCCTGCGCAGCAAGGGAGGCATCACCGAAGACGAGTACACCGCGCGACTGCTCGCCCTGGAAATGGGCGCCCTCAACAAGGGCGCCTTCCGCGACGCCGTGTTCGAGCAGCGCACGGGGCTGGCCGACGCCCGCATGGCCGAAGAAAGGGCGCGGTTGAACCTGGAGAATACCGAGATCAAGGCCCCCTTCTCCGGCGTGATTCAGGGGTTGAACGTCGTGCAGGGCGAAATGGCTTCGGTGGGACAGAGCGTTTGCACCGTCTCCAACAACAGCAGCCTCGAGGCCCGGGTGAACGTGCTGGAAGACGATCTGCGCGACCTGGAAACGGGACGGCCCGTGCTGCTGGCCATTCCCGCCACCGGTGACACCCTGCAGGTCAAGGTCGACGTCATCAGCCCCAGCCTGGACCAGGCCACCCGCACCTGCGAGATCCTGATTCGCTTCGAAAACCCCGAGGAACGCTACCGTCCGGGCATGTTCGTGCGCGCCCGCATCGCCGGCGAGGTCAACCATGACCGTTTCCTGGTGCCGAAGAACGCCCTGTTGATCCGCGACGACCGGCCGCTGGTGTTCAAGGTCAACGAGGACCGGGCGCAGTGGCTCTATGTCGATACCGGCCTGCAGAACGAGGATTGGGTGGAGATCACCGGCGTGCACAGCGGGGGTACGCTGGTTGCCGGAGACGAGGTTGTGGTCAGCGACCACCTGACCCTGGCGCACGAGGCGAAGATTAAGATCCACGACCACATTCCGCCCCATGACCGCTGGAGCTTCGCCTTCTCCGAAGAGGACAAGGCGCCATGATCATCACGACCGCCGTTCGACGTCCCGTCGCCATCCTCATGCTGTTCACCGGGTTGGTGCTCATCGGCCTCAAGGCCCGCCAGAGACTATCGGTGGACCTGCTGCCCTCCATCAACTATCCCAACCTGACGGTCATCACCAACTATTCCGACACTCCCGCCGACGACCTGACGCGACTGGTCACCCGCCCGCTGGAGGAAGTGATCACCGGTTTGGCCGGCGTGCGCCGGGTGGTCAGCAAGACCCGCGAGGGCGTCTCGACCATCACGGTGCAGTACGAGTGGGGCACGGAGATGGATTTCGCGAACCTGCATCTGCGCGAAGCCATCGACCGGGTGTCCTACCGGGAGGACTTCCCCGTCGACGCGGACCGGCCGCTGATCCTGCGCTGGGATCCGGGCGCCCGCCCCATCGCGATCATGGTCCTGCATGGCGACGATCCCCTGAAACAGATGACCGAATTCGGCCGCGAAGTGATCAAGCCCGCGCTGGAACAGATCCACGGCATCAGTCAGGCCGAGGTCATCGGCGGCGCCGAGCGGGAGATCATCGTCGAACCGGATTTCAACAAGTTGCGGCTCTACGGCCTGACGATCGGCAACCTGTCCACTGCGCTGAGCACGGCCAACGTGAGTTTTCCCGGCGGTCGCATTCGCAAGGGTCCCCTGCACCTACCCCTGAGGATCCTGGGCGAGTTCGAGAATCTGGACGAGATCCGGCAGACCGAGATCCCGGCCGCCGGGGCCGAACTGACCATCGGCGACGTGGCCAAGGTCATCGACGGCGTGCGGGAACCCGAAGGGTACACCCTGGATGTGGGCGACGAGGTCGTGTCCCTGCACCTGTACAAGGAAGTGGGCGCCAACACCATCGACGCCACCAACGAGGTGGACAGGGTCCTGGGCATCCTGACGGATCAGTATCCGGACCTGGACTATTCCTTCATCTACCGGGACGCCGATTTCGTGCAGGAGAGCTTCAAGGGCCTGCAGGACTCCCTGATCTACGGCGCCGTGCTGGCCTTCCTGGTGCTGTTCGTGTTCCTGATGGACTGGCGCAGCCCCATCGTGGTCGGCCTGGCCATCCCCGTCTCCATCGTGACCACCTTCGCGTTCCTGCACTTCGCCCACGTCAGCCTGAACCTCATGTCCCTGGGCGGGCTCTCCCTGGCGGCGGGTATGCTGGTGGACAACTCCATCGTCGTCATCGAGAACATCAACCGGCACCTGCGCCAGAAGCGCGGCCAGGGCGACATCGCGGGCCAATGCGCCACCGCCACCAGCCAGGTCGCCTCCCCCGTCATCGCGGCGACCCTGACCACCGTGGCCGTGTTCTTCCCGGTGATCTACGTGCCGGGCATCGCCGGCGAATTCTTCCGGGACCAGGCGCTGACGGTGACCATCAGCCTGCTGGTATCCATCTTCGTGGCCCTGTTGCTGCAGCCCATGCTCTCGGCCCACATCCTGAAGGTCCCCGGCGACCGGCCCGGCCTGATCTTCCGTCCCTTCGACGCCGCGTTCGAGGCCATGCGCAAGCGCTACCACGCCTTGCTGGTGGTCACCCTGAATCACAAGGGGATCTTCATGGCCCTGCTGGCGATCCTGCTGGTCTTTTCCGGCTGGCTGGGCTCTCGCATGCCGTTCGCGTTCATGCCCGAACGCACCCGCGGCGACTTCACCCTGGCCATGGAACTGCCCGCGGGCACCCCTCTGGAGGCCACCCGGGACCGTGCCGAAGAGATCGCGACCTTCCTGGCCCCCATGAATGAGGTCAAGATGGTCTATTCCCAGGTGGGCGTGACCGAGAAGACCCTCGCCAGCCTGAAGGAATACAGCGCGCCCAACACCGCCCGGATCCGGGTCATGTTGCGGCCTTCGCGGCACGGCCGGGAGGATCTGGCCCACGTGCGGGAACGGTTGGCGCCCAAGCTGGCCGCCGTCCAGGGGGCCATCTTCACCTACCGCGAGGAGGGCGTGGGCCTGCGCGAGATCCTCTCGAGCGACGAGGCTCCGTTCACCCTCGGCATCGTGGCCGAGAAGAGCGAAGACGCCCTGCGCATGGCCGAACGACTGCTGCCCAAACTGCGTGCCATACCGGGCCTGGAGGACGTGGAGATGGATCGCGTGCTGGGGAATCCCGCCGTCGAGATCCAGATCGACCGCGAGCTGGCCCTGCGCTACGGACTGGAACCGGACGCCCTGGCGCGCGAGCTGCGCAACCGCATCCAGGGCACCGTCGCCACCACCTTCAACGAGATCAAACAGCGTATCGACATCGCCGTGCGCCTGCCGCGCGACGAACGCTACGACCTGGCCGGGGTGCTGGCCTCGCCGATCCTCGTTGAGGGCGGCAAGACCGTGCCGTTGGGCTCGTTCGTCGTGCAGACGGTGGATCGGCCGGTGCGCGAGATCGTCAGGCGCGACCAGCGGCGGCAAATCACCCTGGCCGGCGACGTCAACGACCGCAGCCTGGGCGAGATCTGGGGCGACGTGAACAGCCTGCTGGCCGGCCTCGACCGCCAGGATGGCGTCGCGTTCCTGACCGGCGGGGAGCAGGAAGAGATCAACAACAGTTTCCGGGATCTGGGCTATGCGCTGCTGCTGTCGGCCCTGCTCGTCTACATGATCCTGGCCGCCCAGTTCGAATCCTTCCTCGACCCCCTGATCATCTCCGCGGTGCTGCCCGTGGGCGTGGCCGGCTCCCTGGTGACCCTTGAAGTCGCCGGACAGACCCTGAACATCATCTCGCTCATCGGCATAATCGCCCTGCTGGGAATCGCGGTGAACGACGCCATCGTCAAGGTGGACACCATCCGCAGGATCCGCAAAGAAGAGGGCCTGCCGGGACGTGAAGCCATCTACGCGGCCAGCAACCTGCGGCTGCGCCCCATCCTGATGACGACCCTGACCACGGTGCTGGCCATGGTGCCCATGGCCATGGGCCTGGGCACGGGCGAACAGATGCAACGCCCGCTGGCCATCACCATCATCGGCGGCCTGACTCTGGCAACCCTGCTGACCCTGTTCCTGACACCGGTGGTCTATGAGTTGATCCACAGCCGCATCGACCGGGAGTACGGGTCATGATCCGATTCGCCGTCGACCATCCGGTGGCCACATGGATGCTGTTCTGCGCCATGATCGTCACCGGGCTCTATGCCCTGCCTCGTCTGAACATCGAGGCCATGCCCGAGACCGAACTGCCCGAGCTGTCCATCGACACCGCGTGGAACGGCGCCTCTCCCAGCGCCATCCAGCGGTCCATCACCCTGCCGGTGGAAGAGGCCGTTGCCGGTTGCCACGGCGTCGAGGACATCGACTCCCAATCGCGCCATGGCCGCTCCACTGTGACGGTGAAGTACCAGCGCGGCAGCGACATGGAATTTGCGCGCCTGGAACTGTCGGAGAAGCTGGGCGCGGTGCGCCGCTCCCTGCCTGCCCAGGCGGGCCAGCCGGTGATCCGCCCCTACGTGCCGGAGGAATTGCAGACCGAGGACTTCTTCTCCGTGAGCCTGATTTCGCCGCTGCCGTTGAATGAGCTGCGGGACCGGGCGGAGACATGGCTCGTCCCGCGTTTTCTGGCCATTCCGGGGGTTGCCGACGCGGAGTTGCGCGGCGGCGCCCGCCCGCTGGTGCGGGTCCTGCTGAATCTGGAGCAGCTCGAGCGCTACGGCATGACCGCCGACCAGGTGGCCGCCCGCCTGGAATCCCTGGACGACATCCTCCCGGCCGGATCGGTGCGACGCAACGGCAACCATCTGACCGTCAGCGTCCGCGATTCGGTGACTTCCAAACGATTGGCGGTCTGTGAGCTGCGCAACCTGGGCGGCCAGCCCATCCGCCTCAAGGACGTCGCCACCCTGAAACCCGACTTTGAGGACATCGCCTACTTCAGCCGCATCGACGGCGACAACGTGGTGTCGCTGAACATCACCAAGCGCAGCGGCCAGAACTCCATCTCGGTCAGCCGCCGCCTGCGGTCCGAGCTGCCGCAGATCGAGGAATCCGCGCCCTTCGCCATCCGCTTCAAGGTCGACCAGGACGAGGGCAAGGACCTGGAAGACAAACTGCGTGAACTGGTGATCCGGTCAATGGTCATTCTCGGCCTGCTGTTCGTGATGCTCGCCATCGCCCTCAAACGGATCCTGCTGACGGGGATCGTGATCTCCTCGATCCTGCTGGCCATCGTCATCTGTCTGTCGCTGTTCTACTTCCTGGGCGTGTCGGTGAACTTCATCACCATCAGCGGGTTGACCGTGAGTTTCGGCATGCTGCTGGACAACAGCATCCTGGTGCTGGACTCCATCCACCGCCGCCTGTCCAGCAAACGCCACCCCGATGCCCGGACCGCCCTGGTGCGGGGCACGGGCGAAGTGGCCTTCCCCATCATGGCCACCACCCTGACCACGGTCGTGGCCTTCCTCTCGTTCATCTTCATGACCGAGCGCTTGTCCCTGTTCTACCGGCCCCTGGCCGTGAGCGTGGGCATCGCCATGATGGCCTCGATCTTCGTGGCCTTCTGCTGGATTCCCGTGGCCCTGCGCGGTCCCGCGACCAAGGAAATGCGGGACAACACCGCCGCCGGCGACGAGTTCGAACTCACCGGCTGGGCCATGCTGTGGCGCTGGTTGCTGGCCGTCGCATTCATCTGCGCCGGGGTCCTCGCCGCGGCCCTGCTGATCAAGGACGAGAGCTTTGCGCGCAACCTCGGACCCTGGGTGGCCGGCACCGCGGTCCTGCTGGGCGCCGTGGGCATCTTCGTCAGCTACGCCGAGACCCTCACCCGCCTGCACCTGAAGGTCTGGTACGTGCCGGCGGTGCTCGTTCTGGGCCTCTTCGTGGGCACGTTCTTCGTCTTCAAGGACAAGGTCCGCACCGGCGGGTTCTGGCGGCCCCAGTCCAAGGAACAGATCGTCGTCTACGTGGAAAGACCCGTGGGCACCGACGTGACCCTCAGCAGCGCCACCATCGCCCTGTTCGAGCAGGAAGTGCTGCCGGTGCCCGAAGGGGTGCACATGCGCAGCGGGGCCTACGAGAACCGCGCGTGGATCAACCTCGAGTTCGAGGACGAAATGCTCGCCTCGGTCTATCCCGAACTCTTCCGCAACCGCCTGATCACCCTGGCCGAAGAGATGGGCGGGATGTTCATCTGGATCAACGGCTTCGGCGATCCCTACATGAAGGGCGGCCGCGGTGGGGGCAACGCCAACTCCTCCATCCGCATGGTCGGCTACAACAGCAAGGAACTCAAGAGCCTGACCGACGGCGTGCTGGTCCGGCTGGGTCGCAACCGGCGCGTGCGCAACGCCCGCCTGACCAGCGGCGACCGCTTCGACCGCAACTCCACCGACGAGACGGTGGTCATCCTGGACCGCGACGCCTTGGCCCGCCATCGGCTGGGCATGGTGGAAATCATGGCCTACATCCGGCGGATGCTGGGCGTGGAACGGCCCTGGCACATGGTCCTGGACGGCGAGGACCAGCGCCTGATGATGACGTTCTCCGATTCCCAGGAAATCGAATACGATCAGATCCTGGGCCGCACCATGACCACCAGTCGGGGCCAGAAGGTCCGCCTGGGCGATCTGGTGCGCATCGAACAGCGGCCCGAGGTCAGCTCCATCAACCGCCACGACCAGCGCTACAGCATGCTGCTGTCCTGGGAATACATCGGCACCGACAGCATGCGCCGCCGTTTCATCCAGGAGATCATCGACGGCATCGAACTGCCCTACGGCTACACCGTCGAGGACATGAGCGGCCAGCAGATGACCGAGGAGGAAGAGGAGGAACTGAAGCAGACCCTCGGGCTGACTCTCGCGTTCATCTGCATGGCCCTGGCGGCCATGTTCGAGAGCTTCTTCCTGCCCTGGCTGGTGTTGCTTGCGGTGCCCATGGCGCTGGTTGGCGTGGCCGGGATCTTCTGGGGCACCGGCAGCGAGTTCGACTCCTCGGCCAAGATCGGCCTGATCCTCATGTTCGGCATCGTGGTCAACAACGCCATCCTGCTGATCAACCGTTTCCGGCTGCAGATCCGCGAAGCGGTGGAAGCCCGCAGCTTCTCCGGCGACCTCGTCCCGGCCAAGTCCCGCCTCGGGGGATTCGACCTGTGGCGTCTGCCGGCGTCCGACCGGCAGGACATCCTGCGCACGGCCATCACCTCAGGTGTGCGGATCCAGATGCGTTCGATCCTGCTGACCAGCGGCACCACCATCGCCGGCATGCTTCCGCTGCTGTACAAGCAGGACCTCTCCGAGGGCAAGGACATCTGGATGAACCTGGCCCTGAGCACCATCGGCGGCCTCGGCAGTTCCACGGTGCTGATCCTGCTGGGCATGCCCACCCTGTACTGGATGTTCACGCGCTGGGGCTGGGGATTCGCGCGGCTGGGGCGGTGGATGAAGCGAAAAACGAGCCGGGGAGCGACCCCGGCCCGGGAAATCGGGTTGTCGGAATAGCCCGCGGTCCGCGGCGAGGGATCAGGTCCGCATGACGGAAGTCAGGGATACGTCGCGCCCACCGCCGCGGCCATCCTCGCCACGTCGGACAGGTCGATGTGGCCGTCGCAGCGGAGATCCGAACGGTAGGCGTAGGCCCCGAAATAATCCTGGGCGAACATCACCACGTCAC
Organism: bacterium CG_4_9_14_3_um_filter_65_15; assembly: GCA_002790835.1. Lineage (GTDB taxonomy): Bacteria > Krumholzibacteriota > Krumholzibacteriia > LZORAL124-64-63 > LZORAL124-64-63 > JAHJTW01. Next base: position 87,549 of record PFVX01000083.1, read on the forward strand.
CGACGTCCACGACCCCGTCGCCGTCGATATCCGGGCTGTTGACCCGGACCAGAAGCCGGTCCAGCGACCAGGGTGATGTCCTCGGCGGGGAACCTGCCGTAGGGATTGCCTCCCCATCGCGCTGGACCACGGTGATCACCGCGCTGGCGCCGGTGCCATCGGGCAGGGCTGTATTTTCCAGGGGATCGCCGGTTCCGTCGGGGTTCGCCATGACGGACAGGGGTTGGTCCCCCGTGTAGGCCAGCGTTGCGGTGGACAGGTCGAGATCCGGAACAATCGGGTTACCGCAGGCCGCCCCGGCGGCGACGACCACGGGGACCGAAGCCCAACTTCATTGACGGCAGCCCAGTTCCAACCGCTGACCATCAGCCAACAAGAAGCCCGGTTGTCTCGTCTTTCTGGACTCGACAACCGGGCTGATTTACCCAAGAGAGGCGGATCACTTCAACAGAGCCATCTTCTGGACCGTGGCGAAATCGGCCGTCTCCAGCCTCGCCGGATAGGTGCCCGAAGGCAGAGGACGACCAACGTCGTCACGGCCGTCATGTTAACGTCCTGGGCGTTGCCCGAGGCGACCAGCACTGCGGTGACGCCCACCATGTCGCCGACCGTCCCGCCTCCATCGAGAATCACGCTCTGAATGTTGATCTTCCGTTTGCGGGGGGAAATAGCCTTTGCGGAACCGCCCATCGTGAAGGTGCACGGGGCGCAGATCCCCTCTCCCACGGCGTTCGTGATGAGCCCTCCGGTGGTCTGATCGAAACGATAGAGATCGACCCCGGTCGGAGTCGCCGGATCGCCGGTTCCCCACCCCGCCAAGCCCATAGCGGAGTGCTATGATCTTGTTTCCCGGCAACGGGTTGCCCGATGGCAACAAAAAGTTGTCATGCCCGGCCCGATGGTTTATGTTCGATCCTCACATAGCATTGCACCCTCCTGACCATCCTTTCCGGGAGATGAAGATCCATGGCAGAAAAAGGTTCTGTGGCCTGGTCATCGGTCGGGAAGAAGGTGATCACCGGCCTGACGGGGCTGGCCCTCATGGGCTTCATCATCGCCCACCTGATCGGTAACCTCACCCTCTTCATCGGTCCCCATGAATTCGTCGCCTACGGCGAATTCCTCGAGAGCATCCTCTTCGGCAAGTTCGTCATCGCCTTCGAGGTGGTGATGTTCTTCATCTTCCTGTTCCACATCGTGGCCGCCGTCACGGTGGCCTGGACCGACAAGCGCAAGGCCCGCACCGAGGGCTACCGCTACGCGAAGAACGCCGGCGGCAAGAGCCGCAAGACGCTCTCCTCCCGGTCCATGATCGTCACCGGCATCCTGATCGCGATTTTCGTGGTGGGGCACATCTACCTGTTCAAGATCAGCCCCAGCAAGGAGAACCTCTACGCCACCGTGGCCGACGCCTTCACCGGCCTGAGTTTCACGATCTTCACCGTGGTGGTGATGATCATGCTGGGTCTGCACCTGCGGCACGGTTTCTGGAGCGCCTTCCAGTCCCTGGGCTGGGCCAACGACAAGTACCTGCCCGTATTGACGCGGGTCGCCCTGGTCTTCGCCCTGCTCATGGCCGTCGGATTCCTTGTGATCCCCGTTTTCATGCATTTTACCGGTGATCCCAGTTTCACCATGCCGGGAGGTCACTAGTCATGGCTGACACCAAGATCCTCGACCCCAAGATTCCAGCCGGTCCCCTGGCGGAGAAATGGGACCTCCACGAGAAGGAAAACCCCCTGGTCGCGCCCGGCAAGAACCGCCGCGAGAAGACGGTCATCGTGGTCGGCACCGGCCTGGCCGGCGGCGGCGCCGCAGCCACCCTGGGTGAACTGGGCTACAAGGTGCTGAACTTCTGCATCCAGGATACCCCGCGCCGAGCCCACAGCGTGGCCGCGCAGGGCGGCATCAACGCCTCGAAGAACTACCAGAACGACGGCGACAGCGTGTATCGTTTGTTCTACGACACCATCAAGGGCGGAGATTACCGCTCGCGCGAGGCGAACACCTACCGCCTGGCCCAGCTCTCCATGGGCATCATCGACCAGTCGGTGGCCATGGGCGTGCCCTTCGCACGCGAATACGGCGGCACCCTGGCCAACCGGTCCTTCGGCGGGGTCCAGGTCAGCCGCACCTTCTACGCCCGCGGCCAGACCGGCCAGCAGCTGTTGCTGGGCGTCTACTCCGCCCTGTCCCGGCAGGTCGCCGCGGGCACGGTGGAGATGTTCCCGCGTCACGAGATGCTGGACCTGGTGGTGGTCGACGGTCGCGCCCGCGGCATCATCGCCCGCGAGCTGCTGACCGGAGAGATCAAGCGCTACTCCGCCGACGCGGTGGTCCTGGCCACCGGCGGCTACAGCTCGGTGTTCTACCTCTCCACCAACGCGGTCAACAGCAACGCGACGGCCGTATGGCGCGCCCACCGGCGCGGCGCCTACTTCGCCAATCCCTGCTACACCCAGATCCACCCCACGTGCATCCCGCAGCTGGGCGACTACCAGTCCAAGCTGACGCTGATGAGCGAATCGCTGCGCAACGACGGTCGGGTGTGGGTGCCCAAGAAGGCCGGTGACACGAGGCGGCCCAACGACATTCCCGAGAGCGAGCGGGACTACTACCTGGAGCGCCGCTATCCCGCCTTCGGCAATCTGGTGCCGCGGGACATCGCCGCGCGCGCGGCCAAGGTGGAATGCGACGCCGGCAAGAGCGCATACTTCAGCGACCGGGCCGTGTACCTGGACTTCGCCGAGGCCATCGGACGTCTGGGCAAGGACGTGGTGGCCGACCGCTACGGCAACCTGTTCGACATGTACAAGGAGATCATCGGGGACGACCCCTACCAGACGCCCATGATGATCTACCCGGCGCCCCACTACACCATGGGCGGGCTGTGGGTCGACTACAACCTGCAGAGCACCATCGAAGGGTTGTTCGTGGCGGGCGAGGCGAACTTCTCCGACCACGGGGCCAACCGCCTGGGAGCCAGCGCCCTCATGCAGGGTCTGGCCGACGGGTACTTCATCGTGCCGCGGGTTGTGGCCAGCTATCTGGCGGGCGCCAAGCTCAAGCCCATCGGTGCGGACGGCGACGCCTTCAAGGCGGCCGAGGACGACACCCGCAAATACCTGCAACGCCTGCTGTCCATCAAGGGCTCGCGCACCGTGCGGGACATCCACTGGGAACTGGGCCGCACCATGTGGGACAAGGTCGGCATGTCCCGCAACGCCGAGGGCCTCAAGGATGCCATTTCGACGATCGGCAAGCTGCGCGGCGAATTCTGGAACAAGCTCAAGATCACCGGCAGCGACCAGGACCTGAACAAGCAGCTGGAGCAGGCCAACCGCCTGTCCGACTACCTGGAGCTGGGCGAACTGATGGCCCGCGACGCGTTGAGCCGCGAGGAATCGTGCGGGGGCCACTTCCGTGACGAGTTCAAGACCGAGGACGGCGAAGCGCGGCGCGACGACGCCCATTTCGCCTACGTCGCCGCCTGGGAGTACACCGGCGCCGACCGGGAACCCGCCATGCACAAGGAAGACCTGGTCTTCGACAACGTCGAAATGAAGACCCGCAGCTACAAGTAGAGGAAGGACTTCGTCATGAGCGATAAAGGAATGACCATTCACCTGAAGATCTGGCGGCAGGCCCGTGGCGCGGCCTCGGGCAAGTTCGTCGACTACACCGTGAAGAACGTACTCGCCGAGATGTCCTTTCTCGAGATGCTCGACATCCTCAACGAGGAACTCGTGCAGAAGGGAGAGGAGGCCGTCGAATTCGACAACGACTGCCGCGAGGGAATCTGCGGAACCTGCGGCATGGTGATCAGCGGAGTGGCCCACGGCCCTTATGCGGCGAGCACCACCTGTGAGATCCGCATGCGGCAATTCAAGGACGGGGACACCCTCACGGTGGAGCCCTTCCGCGCCAAGCCCTTCCCGATCATCAAGGACCTGGTGGTGGACCGGTCGGCCTTCGACCGCATCCAGCAGGAGGGCGGGTTCGTGACCATGAACGTGGGCTCGGCTCCCGACGGCAACGCCTTCCCCATCTCCAAGGAGCACGCCGACAAGGCCATGGACGCGGCCGCGTGCATCGGTTGCGGGGCCTGCGTGGCGGCCTGTCCCAACGCCTCGGCGGCGCTGTTCGTCAGCGCCAAGATCAGCCAGCTTTCTTGGCTGCCCCAGGGCGAGCCCGAACGCGGTCGCCGATCCCTGGCCATGGTGGCCCAGATGGACGACGAGGGCTTCGGCGACTGCTCGAACCACGGGGAATGCGAGGCGGTCTGCCCCAAGGAGATCTCCATCGAGAATATCGCGCGCATGCGGCGGGAGTTCGTAAAAGGTGCCCTGAAGGGCTAAAGGTCGGAAAAAGAGAAACCCCGGATGTCCTCGGCCAGCGGCCTGCGGATTACCGGGGTTTCTCTTTTTCCGAACCTTGGCCCTTCAGGGAGCCGTTACTTCATCAAGGCGAGTTTGATGCTTCGCGCGTCGTAGCCGGCTTCGATCAGGCAGAAGTAAACACCTGAAGGCGCGACCAGGCCGCGGTCGTCACGGCCGTCCCAGATCACCTGTTGCGGACCTGCGGCCATGGACTCGTTGGCCAGCCCCCGCACCCGGCGCCCCTGGGCGTCGAACATCGTCACCTGGACCGGCCCCGCCTTCGCCGTGGCGAAACGGATGGCCGTGGTGGGATTGAAGGGGTTGGGGAAGGCCCCGTCGACCATGAGGGAGCGCGGAACCGGGTCGCCCTGGGGTTCATCCTCGCCCCGATCGACCACGGAAAGGGCCGCGTTGTTGCTCGTGCGCACGCGGATCGTGTTGTCCACCCCGTAGGATTCCAGACTGCTCCAGGACGACCCGTTGAAACTGTACCAGCTTTTTCCCGCAGAAGCGGGACCGTCGCCGTCGGCGGTCAGGGGGTACTGGTAGGTTTGGTTCTCGAAACGGACCGCAACGTAGAAGTCCGAGCCCGACGTCAGATCCAGCGGGGTGGCGAATTCCACGTAGTGATAACCCGGCTCGGCGAACGTGTTGTTCAGGCTCGAAGTCATCAGGTTGCTGAGCAATCCGCCGGAATAGGTCCCGTAGATGTAGACGTCCACATCCACGGTGGCGTCGCTGGTCCAGAACTCGACCCGGTGCAGACGGGTCTCCGCCGGGACCGAGAAGGCGCCCATGCCCCACAGCACCGTGCCCAGCCCCCCGAAGGCGCTGGTGTAGCCGCCCTCGTCGTGGTAGAGCAGGGTCGAGGGGGAATCGCTGGTCATGAATTCCTTCACGAAGGAGGAGTACATGCCCACGTTGGCGCTGCCGTAGGCGATGTAACCGTACCCGCCTTCGCTGCCGTAGCCGCAGGTGCCGCCCCAGGTCGTTCCCCAGCTGTTCTTGATGATCCAGGCGCCCGTGCCGCCGGCGTGGACGACGTCGTCGTCCCAACCCACGATGAGCACCGAATGGTTGACCGTATCAGTGCCGGCATAGTAGAGGGCGCCGGTACCGTCGTGGTTCGAGACTTGATCCCGCCAGGCCGCTTGCGCGTCGCTGCCGGCGAACAAGGTGGTGTGGATGGGGCCGAAGTCGAGGAGGTATTGCTTGATGACGGCCGTGGGGGCCACGGTCGAACCGGAGATGGCCGAGAAATCCAGCACCGTGAAGCGGGCCTCGCACCCCAGGGAGCAGGAGAGGTTGGAATCGACGTAGGGCGAGCAACTCTCCAGTTCTGCGCCGTGGGTGGCCAAATAGTTCATGATCACGTACTGGTTGCCGCCGTCGCAGCCGGTTCCCTGGTAGTTGCAGCTCTTCATGCTCTCTTCGGACAGGTCGAACGACCCCAGGCCATCGACGGCGATCTTGGATTCCAGGTCTGCGGCGGAGCTGAAGGCGTAACAGGCTCCGCAGGCGCCCTGGTTCCTGACGGGAGTGACCAGACCCAGGGTCCGCGCGTCATAGCGCGCCGGCAACACCTTGTCCGGACGCAGGTTGGCCTCGGCGGCCTTGGCGAAATGCCCGGTCTCGAATCCCGGAACCATATAGCCACCGTCGGCGATGGGCCTCGCGGACTTCACGGCCGTCGTATCGAGATGCGGCACCGGTGCGGCCGCGGCCGTCCCCATCGCCAGTGACATGATTATCGGCAACGTCTTGCCGAAACTCCGAATTCGAGGATTCCCAACCTGGAACATGATTCTCCTCCAACCGAACCGGGGGAAAAGAGCAATGGATGTCGCTATCCCTGGATCGGCCGGAATTCGGATTCCTGAACCTCCAATCACGCTTAGGCAGTGGAAATAAATAAAGGTATCAATATGCCTATCGCGATTGGGGTCGGATGGTGTAATTCCAGTCTCCGTGGAACTTGTCGCGCTGCAGATTCACGCACTGCATTTCCGCGTCC
>PFVX01000012.1 GCA_002790835.1 bacterium CG_4_9_14_3_um_filter_65_15
GACACCGAAATCCGGCTGTCTTGCCCCACTGTTTTTCTCGCTAACCGATTGTGATCAAAGCGGTAGGCTGTAGAGGGACAGGCTCTATAGTAGCCGACAGGCGAAAGGTAGGCGCCGTCGGCGATGGCGGGCAGGGGTACCGGGGCCGTCAGGGTCACCGCAGCCAGCAGGGCCGAAAGCAAGAATGAGGAGATATGTTTCACGATCCACCTCCACCGATGTGCAGCGAGCCGCAGAACCGCATCAACAGGCCGGACAGGTTCAGATCCCGGGACTCCCCGTCGCTGCTGTTGGGTCCGCTGTTGCCGGTGAGGTCGATCTCCAGGCCCACGGCCCGGGTTCCACCGTCGAAACGCCATTGCGAACCGATGACGGCGCCGATCCCGTTGTTCCACCCCGATACGGTGACCGGATCGTCGGGGAATTCGGCCAGGTAGGATGGAAGGGTCTCGCGGCTCCAGACCATCTCCAGCAGAACGCCGGCGTTGAGGGACCAACTCTCCCGGATGGGGAATTCATGGAGATATCCGGCCCGCACCGGGACCAGGCGCAACCTGGCCGACCTGTCGTCCGAAAAGGCGACCCGGTCGAAATAGGGGTCTCCATCGGTCCAGCCGTAGCCCAGCCCCAGGAAGAGTTGGTCGCGCGGGCCGACGGGAAAGGCGATGCGGGCCTCCAGAAGCGGCAATCCGCCGTAGGTGCCGTCCATGTCGTCTTCGAGCAGGGACATCCAGCCTGCGCCGAGCTGGATCTCGGCACGAACCGGGCCGATGGCGAGCGGAGGCGATTCGGCAGGATCGGCGGAGGCCCCGATCTCCGGCGGTGAACCCGCCGAAGCGGCGTCAGGCCAGGCAGAAAACATGATGAACAGGACGACGGCGGCGGATAGCAGGCCGGCGGGAATTCCGAGCCGGCGAGCGCGGATAATAGGCATACAAAAACCTCCCGGACGATCGTGACATCGTTGCAGCCCCGTGGCCGACAACCGGCGAGAAGCTTCCGCACACGTTCTGTGTCACAGTCGTTATCAAGAGGTCATGCATGCAGTTTAAGGGGTGTTAATCCGGGGGTCAAGTCCCGGTTTTCCCGCCCCGCGACCGTCCGAGCCATCGATTGGTCAGGCAGCCCAGGACCGCACTGTAGGCGGCGTGGGCCAGGATGACCGTCAGGGGCATGGCCGGCATGTTCAGGCCCAGGAACCCGATGCCCAGGGCCGATACGGCCGGGCTGAAGAGGAACCCGAGACCGATGAGGAAACCGTAGACCTCGAACCAGCGCAGGGGTTGCGGGCCGAATACGACGGCGAAGATGATCCCGAAAACGGCTCCGTTCCAGAAGTGGTAGCTCCAGCCCAGAAGGTCAGAGAACAGGGACGGACCCTGCATGAAGCGGTCGGTCAGCAGCACGCCCAGCAGGCGGGGCATGTCTCCGGGCATGCCGCCCAGGCGAAAGCTGGTGGCACGCACGACCTCGAGGGCCAGCGTGGCCGTCAACCCGGCGCCGGCTCCGGCCAGGGTGCGCCGGACCAGGCGGGTGTATCCGCGACTCCGGGCGAGCAACAGCGTCCCGCCCAGCAGGATGATCGAAGGCGCCAGAACCGCCTTGCCGAGAAACGAGAGTTTGGCCACACCCGCCTGGGCGGCGGGGAACAGGTTCGGCGCGAGTCCGGCCAGGGCCAGGACGACCAGACTCAGGATGGTTTCGCCTTCAAGCAGCCGTTTCATGACAATCTCCAGGGTTCGGGTCCAAGGGTTGCCGGGGCCGGACCGCAGCAGCCGGCCCCGGGGGTATCGGGTCAGTGCAGCATGCCGGTCATTTTGGCCAGGTTGTCGTCGAGCATGCCGGCGGCCTGGTTCAGCATGGGGTTGTCATAGTCCGCCAGCAGCTTCGAAGGTGGGATGTAGCTGACCACTGTCCTGCCTTCGGCATCCTTGAACACGTTGATGCGCACCGGCACGACCAGGCCCACGCCGGGATCGGCGGAGAACAGCTTCTTGCCCATGGTGGGGCTGCCCACGAAGATGGATTCGGACTCCACCTGCAGGCCGGTCATTTCCAGCACCTTGCCCTGGTGCAGTTCGCCCATGACCATCATGCCGTTCTTGGCGACCATCTTGCTCAGCGCGTCCACGACATCAGGGACCGATCCGCTGACGACGGTCCGGTTGACGAGGGTGCCCGCCGAGGCGACGGGTGCGCGGCCGGCGGCCAAGGCCAGGGTCAGCACCAGCAGGGAAATCTTCAGGGTCTTTTGCGTCTTCATGTTTTCTACCTCTTTGCGAAAAAGCGGAAGTTACCAAGGGAACAACCGTGAGTGAGGCAAGCGGGCCGTCTGTTACGGAATTTTTTTAGGGTCTTTACAACGGCGGCGGCGGGGAATATATTGAGCCTGCCGTTAGGGGTGGCCGCCTCCTTCTCCGGGAGGCAGCCTGAGAGAAACCCTTGGAACCTGAACCGGATTATGCCGGCGTAGGGAAACGGGCCGGACTCGGCGCCTGACGGAGGTGCCGTTTTTGTTTGCCTCCCGCTTCCACTGCCTGGCTGACCTTGCGAGGTATGCCATGCGATTCCTGTTGTCGTTTTTCCTGCTCGCCCTGCTCCTACCCGGCGCCGCAACCGGGGAACCGGTCGCCGTCCAGCCCGATACCACGGTGACCGTCGACGACGGGGTGGTCGTCACCGCCAGCCGCTACGACGCCTCGGGCGGCGTCAACCTGACCAACATCACCCACGCAGAACTCGCTCTGCACGATCCGGATCAGGCGTTGCCCCTGCTCCTGCAGTCCATGCCGGGGGTGTTCGCCTACAGCGACGCCGGCAGCGGTCTGGGCTATACCTATCTGCGGGTGCGCGGATTCGACCAGCGCCGCGTGGGCGTGCTCTTCAACGGGATCCCCTTCAACGACCCCGAGGATCACCAGGTGTGGTGGGTGGACCTGCCGGACCTGGCCGCGAGCATCCAGGACATCCAGGTCCAGCGCGGGGTGACCAATTCGGTCGGCGGCATGACGGCCATCGGGGGAACGGTGAACATCGAGTCGGCGGATCTGGACTACCGACCCGGAGGCATGTTCTCGCTCGGCACCGGCAGCTACGGCTTCGCGCGCCAGATGGTCAGCTACCAGACCGGCGCCCTGGAGGGCGGCTTCCGCTCGCAGGTGCGGCTGTCCCACCAGGAGAGCGACGGCTACCGCGACCGCAGTGGGTACGATGGGTGGGCGGTGTTCTGGAGCGGGCAGTACGAGACCGAGTGCACCACCACCCGGGTCAACATCTACACGGGCCGCGAACTGACCCATCACGCGTGGGACGCGGTGCCCCAGTCGGTGCTGGCGGTGGACCGCACGGCGAACATGGAGACCTACGCGGGCGCCGTGGACGACTTCCGCCAGCCCCACTACGAACTGCACAACACGGTCTATCTGAGCGACGCGGTGACCCTGACCAACCGCCTGTACTTCATCCACGGCAGCGGGTTCTACGAGAACTACAAGGAAGCCCAGACCGCCGAAGATTACGCCCTCGACCGGTACCTGGGCCTGTCGGCGGACGACACGGTGGACTTGATTCGCCGCAAGTGGGTGCGCAAGAACCACGTCGGCTGGGTGCCGTCGCTGCGCTGGGAGCAGGGCCGCGGCCGGCTGCTGGTGGGCGGCGACTGGTACACCTTCCATTCCGACCACTGGGGCGATGTGCTGTGGGCCGATGGCTTCACGCCCGGGGATTTCACCACCCCCTGGAAATACCACCAGTACACCGGCGACAAGGACGCCTGGTCGGTCTACGTGAACCAGCGCTATGATGTCGCTTCCGGCCTGACGGTCGTGGGGGATCTGCAGTTCCAGCACAAGCGCTACGCATTCATGCAGGACGAGGTGGGGAACTTCAGCGGGGATTTGCGCAACGCCTACACGGTGGACTACGACTTCACCAATCCCCGCGGTTCGTTGACCTGGCAGGTTCCCGGCAGTTTAGGCGGCGGTGACCTGAAGACCTGGGCCAGCGTGGGGCGCAACCACCGCGAGCCCACCGACGGCGAGCTGTTCGACACCTGGCAGAGCGGCAGCGACCTGGGAGCCCGGCCCCTTTTCGCCGACAGCCTCGCCGTTCTGGGGCCCGGGGGCGACATCGCCTACGTCGAACGGTCCGGTCCCCTGGTGCACGCGGAAAGAGTCACCGACTACGAGGTCGGTGTGGCCTGGCGGGGATCGCGCCTGAGCGTGACCGCAGGGGGCTACATCATGGATTTCCGCAACGAGATCGTGCCCTACGGCGGGGTGAACGAAGACGGGAGCAGCATCCGCGGCAACGCCGGCAAGACGCTGCATCGCGGTCTGGAACTCGGCGTGCGCGCCGGCTTGGCCGCCGGGCACGACCTCAGCCTGGCCGCTTCGCGCAGCTGGGACGAATTCGACGAGTTCCTCTTTCACGACTGGGACGGCACGACCTACGACTTCAGCGGCAACCCCATCGCCCTGTTTCCCTCGCACCTGCTGATGGGAGCGTGGACCGGCGCCTGGTCCGACGGCGTGCGCACCCGCTTGCGCGTGCGCAACACGGGGCGGCAGCATCTGGACAACTCGGGGCTGGACGACCGCACCATCGATCCGTGGACCACGGTGGATGTGTCGCTGTGGCTCGATCCGGTTTCCCTGGGCCTGAGCGGGCTGGACGGCGCCACGGCTTTCGTGCATCTTAGGAACATCTTCGACACCGAATACGAGACATGGGGCTACTGGTACGGCGAGAACTACCTGACCCCCGCAGCGGGGCGGAATTTCGCCCTGGGAATGGACTACCGCTTCTGATGTCGCCATATCCCTATGATCGCGGCGGGGCCGAAAACCTTGTCTTTCCCTGTTGCGGGCGCCGCGCCGTGGTGCTGTGCAGCGGCCCGCCTCCCTCGCCGTACGTGCTGCACTACTGGCTGCACGGCGCCGACCTGTTCGTGTGCACCGACGCGGCGGGGCATCCGTACGACGAACTGCCCTGCACGCCCGACGTGGTGATCGGGGACTTCGATTCCCTGGCCGGGCGCCTGCTGGACGGCAAGCTCGGACCGCGCTACCTGCAGGTGGTGGACCAGTACACCACCGACAGCGAGAAGGCCATCCTGTTCCTGGTGGACCAGGGCTTCGAGGAGGCCGTGCTCCTGGGCGCGGAGGGTTGGCGGCTGGACCACACCCTGTTCAACTGCAGCCTGCTGGAGCGTTACAGCGACAAGCTGCGGATCTGCCTGGTGGGCGATGAGACCGACACGGTGCGCGTGGGCCCGGGTGAACACCATTCCTGGGATCTGCCCGAGGGCATGGCGTTCAGCCTGATGCCCCTGACCGGGAAAGTGTCCGGAGTGACGGTGGAGGGCGCCGAGTATCCCCTGCTGGGCGATACGCTTGAAACGGGCGGCCCGGCCACCATCAGCAACCGCATCGCCATGTCGCCGCTGCTGTTGTCGGTGGGCGAGGGATCGCTGCTGGTCTCGTTCTTCCGCCAGCTGCCCCCGGATGACGACGACGGAATCCTGGACAGGCCCTAGGGCATGACCTGGCTCGCCACGGGCATCTACGCGGCCTTCCTGCTGCTGATGGTACTGCGCCTGATGGGCCGGGCAAGCGGGGAAGCGGCCGACTACATCGTCGCCGGGCGCACCTTGACCCTGCCGGCCTTCACCGCCTCCCTGGTGACCACCTGGTACGGCGGCATCCTGGGCATCGGCGAGTACACGTGGCGTTTCGGCGTGAGCAACTGGCTCGTGTTCGGTGTGCCTTACTACCTCTACGCCATCATCTTTGCGGTTTTCCTCGCCCGCCGCGCGCGCCGCAGCGAGGCCCTGACCATCCCCGACCTGCTGGAACGCCGCTACGGCCGTCCCGCCGCGCTGCTCGGAGCCGGCACCCTCTTCGTGATGACCGCTCCGGCCGCGTACGTGCTCATGCTTGGCGTGATGATCGGTGTGATCACCGGCCTGCCCCTGTGGGTGGGCGTGTTCGTGGGTACGGGGCTGTCGGTGGGCTACGTGTTCCGCGGGGGGCTGCGCGCGGTGGTCGCCACGGACATGGTCCAGTTCGTTCTGATGTTCCTGGCTTTCCTGGTGCTGGTTCCGGTCTGCGTGGTTCGCTGGGGCGGGTGGTCCTATCTCGTGACGCACCTGCCGGAAAGCCATCTGACCTGGGACGGGGGGCTGGGCGCGCAGGCGATCGTGGTGTGGTACTTCATCGCCATGGCCACGCTGGTCGAACCGGCGTTCTACCAGCGTTGCTACGCGGCCAGGACGGCGGGGACGGCGCGTCGGGGCATCGGCGCGGCGGTCGTGCTGTGGATTATCTTCGATTTCCTGACCACCACGGCGGGGCTCTACGCCCGGGCCCTGCTGCCGGACCTGGCCGATCCGGTGCAGGCCTTTCCCCTGCTGGCGCAGAAGGCGCTGCCCCCTTACCTGCAAGCGGTGTTCACCGTGGGCCTGCTGGCCACGATCATGTCCACCATCGACAGCTATGCGTTGATCGGGGCGGTGACCCTGGGGCGCGACGTCATCGGTCGCTGGCGCGGCTTGACCGAGGGGGGATCCCTGCGCGTGGTGCGCTGGGCCCTGCTGGGCACCGCGGCGGTGTCGGTTACCCTGGCCCTGCTGTCGGGGTCGGTGGTGGCCCTGTGGAAGGCGCTGGGGTCGGTGGGGACGCCGGTGTTGCTGTTGCCCCTGATCGCGGCTCATTCGGCGTGGCGCATGCCCGGCCGCGCGGTGGTCCTGTCCATGGTTCTCAGCGGTGGGGTTTCCCTGGCCTGGCTGGTGCTCGGCCGCGGCGGGGGCGGCCCGTGGCTGGGCGTCGAACCGATCTTTCCGGGGCTGGGGGTGTCGGTGGCGATATTGCTGCCGCAGATGGCGCGAAAGGCGTGATCAGTCCTTGTCCGGCTCATCCTCGCCGAAGATCCGGTGCAGGGTTTCCAGGGCGTGCTGGCGCTCCTCTTCGGTGCGCGCCTGCTTGAGGGTGGAGACGGAGCGGCCCAGGACCTTCTTGATGAACTGCTGCAGGCTGCGATCCACCGCCGCGGCGATCTCCGGCGATTCCTTCTTCGCCACGAAACCCACCTGCTTGTTCTTGAGCTCCTCGAGATAGGTCCGGAATTCGGCCACCGTGGGGAGCATGTCCAGGTCGGCCAGCCACTGGCGGAACTCGGCCAGCTCCTGGGCGATGATCTTCTCGGCGTGGGGCACCTGGCGCTGCCGCGCGGCGAGGTTGCCCTTGATGATCTCGTCCAGATCCTCCAGGCCGAACAGATAAGCCCCGCCGATGCCGGCCACGTCGGGATGGATGTCGCGGGGAACGGCGATATCCAGCATGAAGATGGGGCGCCCCTTGCGGCTGGCGACGGCGCGGTGGACCATCTCCGGCAGGATGACCGGTTCGGTGGCGCCGGTGGTGGACAGGATGACGTCGGCCTCGGCCATGGCCTCGGCCAGTTCCTCCCACGGGCGCTGATCCACCAGGCCGTAGTGGCTCTCCGTTTCCACCTGCGGCAGCTCCCGGGCATCACCCAGTTTTCCGGTGCGCTTCTCTTCGCGCAGCACCTCGGCGAGCTCGATCGCCCGCTGCGGGCTGCGGTTGACCACCACCAGACGGCCGATGTCCTGCTGCAGGAAGTGACGGGCGGCCAGGGAGCCGGTGTCGCCGGCGCCGACCAGCAGGGCGGTGTGGTCGCTCAGGCGGGTGAAGAACTTGCGGGCCAGTTCCACCGCCGCGAAGGCCACGCTCACGGCGCCCTTGCTGATGTGAGTTTCGGTGCGTACCCGCTTTCCCGTGCGGAATGCCCCCTGAAAGGCGCGCAGCAGGACCGGCCCGGGTTCCTGGTGCAGGCGGGAAAGCCGGTAGGCGTCCTTGAGCTGCCCGCTGATCTGGGGTTCGCCCAGCATCATGCTTTCCAGGGCCGAGGCCACCCGGAACACGTGCTCCACGGCCTCCATCCCATCCAGGACCACGGCGTGCTCCCCGAAGAAGACGTCGGTGCAGGCTCCCACCCGGTCCAGGGCCTCGCGCAGGATAGCCGGTGAATCGGCGCCCTCGGTGACCTCCAGATAGATCTCGGTGCGGTTGCAGGTCGAAACGGGGATGACGGCCACGCCGCCGGGAATCTCCGCGACCGCCTGCATCAACGCGACGGCCTGCTCCTCGCCGAGATGAGCCTTTTCCCGCACCTCGGTGGGGGCGTTCCGGTGGTTGATGGTGCGGGCGTGCAGGATGGTCGAACCGGTCATGGGTTCGCTCCCGGGTGCCGGGGATCGACGGTGGCACTGGCTGTCGTGAATTTGTGGAAGGTGGGGAAGAAGTGGTGGGCTGCCCCGGTGGCGCCCATCACCACGATGAAGGCCCCGACCGCCAGCATATTCATGCGCCGTCCGCGCCAGCCCAGGAAATGATAGCCGGCCATGCCGGTGAGATAACCCAGGAAAATGACCCAGGTGGTCAGGATCTTGGGATCCCAGGGGGTGAGCTGGGCGGCCAGCTCCGGGTGCGTGTCGCGCAGGTGGTACATCCAGAGATGTCCCAGAGCCAGTGCCGAAAAGAGCAGGGGCAACGCCAGCTTGATGGCGCCGATGCTCATGCGCTCGAGTACCTCCAGCGAGGGCAGGCGTCGGAACAGCAACCCGAAGCTGTGGTTGGCGAGCTGTCGCGCCAGGATCAGGTACAGGATCGCGTACAGGAAGCTGAGGCTCAGGGCGGTGTAGGCCAGGATCGCCAAGGCGGCGTGGGCCGCGAACCCCGGCAGTTGCAGCAGGGGATTGCCGCTGATGCGGTTGCGGAAGAAGATTTCCGCGATCGTGACCAGGAAGAAGGCCATGCCGACGACGATGAAGCCGGTGTTCTTGGCACGGATCCGCAGCTCGATCACCAGGTAGGTGACCATGATGGCCAAGCCCAGGGCGGACAGGAATTCCAGAGGTGATTCCAGGGGAATGCGCTGGAGGTAGGCCGTCTGGGCCACCATGGTGGCCATGTGGGTGATCACGGTCACCGCCGCCAGCTGGGTGCTGCGATGGCGCGCGGTGGGGTGGTCGGAGTAGAAGAGCCACAGGTACAGCCCCAGGGTGGCGGCGTACAGGATGGGAAGCAGGATGCGCAGAGCCGTGACGGCTGCCAGCATCATCGGTCCTCCTTGAAAGCGGCGGATGGGGACGGAAGCGGGAGGCCGGCCAGTTCTTCGACCACGCGCGCGGCGACGGCCTCGGCCTCCTTGCAACACGAATTGACGGAAATGCCGGCGTACGAACTGCCGGTCAGATGCAGACCCGGCAGGCGAGCGCAGCGTTCGGCCAGGGCGAGCAGCCGCGCGGGATGACCGACGACGTACTGGGCGATGGCCCGGGGGTGGCGAATGACGCGGGCCATGGCGGGCGCACCCTTGATTCCCAGCAGGGGGCGCAACTCGGCCAGGGCCAGGTTCACGAGATCCTCGTCTTCCAGGTCCATGACCTGGGGGTTCGCCGCCCCGCCGGCCATGCAGCGGATCAGGGCCATGCCTTCGGGCGCGCGGCCCCGGAAGATGCTGCTGGTCCACAGGGCGCCCAGCAGATCGCGGTCCTCACGGGTCGGCACCAACAGGCCGAAGCCCTGCAGGTCGTGCCCGACGCGTTTCTGGGCGAAACCCAGGGCGATGACGGCCATGGGGGCAAAGGGGATTTCCCCCAGCAGGCGACCCAGGTCCGGATCCACCCCCCGCAGGTGAACGGCGGCCGCGTGGGCGGGAGAGGCGTCGATGACCGCGTCGTAGGGGCCCGGCGCGCAGTTTGGGCCGTCGATGCGCCAGCGGCCGTCGGCATCCCGGTCGATCGTTTCGATGCGCGCGCTGCAGATCACCCGGCAGCGGGGGTCCGCCTCCAGGGCGGTCGTCGCCGCGCTGATGAGATCCTGCATGCCGCCGGTGAAGGAGTGCAGCACGCCGCTGGGGCCGGCGTCGGTCTTGCGCTTGCGCTTGCGGGCGAGGGCGATCATGGCGCGGAACAAACCACCGTGATCGCGCTCCAGCTCCACCATGCGGGGGAAGGCGGCGGCCAGACTGAGCTGCCGCGCATCGCCCCCGAAGATCCCCTTGACCATGGGGTCCAGCATGACTTCGGCGAACTCGCGACCCAGGCGGCGGCACCCGAATTCGTAGATGGTCTCGTCCGTCTCGGGCCGCTGGGCAGCCAGACCCAGTCCCTTGCGGGCCGGAATGAACAGTTCGCCCAGCATGCGCAGCTTGGCGCGCAGCGGCAGCAGCGGCGAGCGCACGAACGCCCCCGGCGAGGTGGGGATCTCCACCAGGCGGCCGCGGACCAGCAGGAAGCGGTGACGGGTGACGTCGCTGCTGCGCAACAGGCGGTCGTGCAGGCCCAGCCGGTCGACCAGACGCAGGGTGGCCGGCTCGTTGTCCAGAAATCCGTTGGGGCCCCACTCGAGCTGCCAGCCGTCATCGTCGCGCAGGGTGCGCAGGTTTCCGCCGCAGGCCGAGTCCCTTTCCAGGATGGTCAGATCCAGGCCCAGTCCGCGCTGATCGGCTTCGTGCAGCAGGTCGAGGGCCGTGGCCAGTCCGGCGATTCCGCCGCCGAGGATGACGACTCTGCGGTCAGGCAAGATGGGGAACCTCCGCGCCGAAAACCTGGTCGGCGAGCATGGCGGCCATGCCCTTGAGCCAGTCGTCGTCCATGTTCAGGGCGGCGCCGCGGCTGAATTCGCTCACGCCGAGCTGCTCGGCCAATTCCCGCAATTCCCCATCCAGTTCGATGATGGTCTCGATGTGCTCGCAGGTGAAGCTGACCGGCTGGACGTGCAGTCGCTTACACCCTGCTTGCGCCAACTCGGTGACCCGCGCGGTGATCTCCGGACCCAGCCACTTGATGGGGCCGACCCGGCTCTGGTAGGCGGGGACGGGTTGGCGCACGCTTTCCAGTTCCCGGCTCCAGGCGCCGTGTCCGGCTTCCTCCAGTGCGGCGACGACCAGACGGTTCACCGCCGCCACAGTGGCCAGGGTATGGGCCTGGTAGGGGTCGCCTTCGTCGATGAATGATTGCGGCAGGGAATGGGCCACGTAGACCAGCGCGCACTCCTGTGCGGGAGCGCCGGCGGCGGCCCAGGCGCTCAGCCGGGCGATCGTCGGCGCGGCCAGGGCGTGCAGGAAGCTGGGCAGCAGCCCCCACCCGGTCACGGTGTGGACGGGGGCTTCGGGCAAGGCCTCTCGGATCGCCTGCACCACGAAATCCAGGGTGCTGCCGCCCGTGGCGGAAGAGTACTGGGGATACATGGGCACGACGGCGAACTGGCGGGCCCCCCGGGCCACCAGCTTGTGCACGGTCTCGCGGGGATAAGGCCGCCAGTAACGCATGGCGATACCCGGATCGGCCTGGATGCCGAAGGATTCCAGGTGCCGGGCCGTGGCCACCGCCTGCAACCGGGTGGTCTCCATCTGGGGCGAGACGCAGTTGGGGTCGATCAGGGCATAGCGCTTGCGCACGTTCGGCGCGCGCAGGGTGCTGATCAGCCAGCCCAGCGCCGGAGCCACCAGCTTGGGGGCGGGGAAGATCATCGGATCGCGGAAGAGATTGCGCAGGAACGGCCGCACGGCCTCGGGAGCATCGGGCCCGCCCATACCGCACAGGATCAGCCCCGCAGGCAGGCTGGGATCCAGGCGGTCGGTCGGGAAGACGTTTTCCCGGATGATGGCCATGGTCGCTCCTAAACAGTCTTGCTGAAGATGGGGCGTCCCTTGCCCTTGCTCAGATAGGCGTCCATGATCATGGCCACGTTGCGCACGAAGTACCGGCCCTTGGGGGTGATGCGCAGGCCGTGATCGTCGACCTCGGCCAGCCCGTCGGCCACCAGCGGCGGCAGGGCGGCGAGGCTGTCGGCGAGCAACTCGTTCGCCGGGGCGCCGAACTCCTTTTCGGTCAATGACCAGGGCAACTCCAGGTTGCACATGATGTTGAGGATCACCAGACGGCGCAGGCGGTCGTCGTCGTTCAGCCGGTGTCCCTTGACGATGGGCAGGCGACCCTCGGCCACCGCTCTGGACCAGTTCTGCAGGTCGGGATCGTTCTGGGCGAAGCGGTCGCAGACGTCGCCGATCCCGCTCATGCCGAAGGCCAGCATGTGCGGCGCCGGCTTGGTGGCGTAGCCCATGAAGTTGCGGTGCAGGGCCCGTTGATCCAGGGCGTGGGACAGCTCGTCCTCGCGCTTGGCGAAATGGTCGATGCCGATCCAGCAGTAGTCCGCAGCGGTGAAGCTGTCGACGGTCAGCTGGAAGAGCTTGAACTTCTCGTAGCCCACGAGCATCTGGGAGGTGTCGATCTTCTCCTGCTCGGGACGGACCCAGGGCACGTGGGCGTAGCTGAAGCAGGCCACGCGGTCGGGCGCCAGACCGATGATCTCGCCCAGGGTTTCGGTGAACGACTCGGCGGTCTGGCCGGGCAGGCCGTACACCAGGTCGATGTTCACGCCTTCGAAACCCGCGTCGCGGCAGCCCTGGTAAACCCGGAGGGTCTTTTCGCGGGACTGCATACGCCCGATGGCTTCCTGGACCCGCGGTTCGAAGTCCTGGACGCCGAGGCTGATGCGGTTGAAGCCCAGGGAATGCAGATAGGCCGCCTGCTCGGGAGAACCGATGCGCGGGTCGATCTCCAGGGAGACTTCGGCGCCGGGCCTGATGTCGAATGCCGTGCGGAACAGGTTCAGCGCGCGTTCGAGCTGGGGTTCTTTCAGGTAGTTGGGCGTGCCCCCGCCCCAGTGCATCTGCACCACGTGCCGCCCGGTGCCGATGATGCCGGTCACCATGCCGATTTCCTTCTCCACCAGATCCAGGTAGCGGTCCACCGCGTCGGTCTCTCGCGTCACCAGGGCGTTGCAGCCGCAGTAGAGGCAGTGCTTGGCGCAGAACGGCAGGTGCAGGTACAGGGCCAGCTCGTCGCCGGGCCGGTCGGCCAGCTCCTCGAGGGCGATGCGGTACTCGGTTTCCCCGAAGGGTTCGGTCCAGGCCGGAACCGTGGGATAACTCGTGTAGCGCGGCCCCGGCTGGTTGTACTTCTCGACGAATTCGGGAGAAATGGGAATGGCCATGATCTATTCCTTCGTGAAGCCCTGGACGGTTTCGACCAGGGTCTGAACGGCGGTCAAAGAGGCTTGCGGCAAGATGCCGTGCCCCAGGTTGAACACGTGCCCGGGAGCGGCGGCGCCTTGGCGGCAGATCGCCAGAGCCCGGTCACGGATCTGTTCGGCGCTGCCGAACAGGCACAGGGGATCCAGGTTGCCTTGCACGGCCTTGCCCGGCAGTTGGGCGATGGCCAGGGACAGATCCTGGGTCCAGTCGATCCCGCAGCATTCGACGTCCAGGTCGCGCAGCAGGTGGTTGTAGGGGGTGCTTCCTTTGAGGAAGTAGATGCGAGGCACCCCGGTGTCCTTCAGCCCGTCCATGATGCGGCGGACCACGGGCAGAACCAGTGCGGCATAGTCGGCCGGATGCAGGATCCCACCCCAGGTGTCAAAGAGCTGGACGGCGTCCACGCCGGCGGCCACCTGCATGCGCAGGTAGTCGAGGATCTGGTCGCCGAGTTTTTCCAGCAACCCGCGCAGCAGCTCGGGCCGGCTGTAGAGCACGGTCTTGAGATTTTCGTAGTTCTTCGAGCCGCCTCCCTCGATGAGGTAGGTGGCCAGGGTGAACGGCGCGCCGGCGAATCCGATCAGGGGCGTCTTATCGCCCAGTTCCCGTTTCATCAGCCTGATGGCTTCGGCGACGAAGGGCACACCATCGAGCGAAGGATAGGTGCGCAGGGCGGCGAAATCCCGCTCGTCGCGCAGGGGACGGGCCAGCTGCGGGCCCCCGTTGCCGAAAGCGAATTCCGCGCCCATGGGAGCCAACGGCGTCAGGATGTCGCTGAACATGATGGCGGCATCGAAACCGAACCGCCGGATGGGCTGCAGGGTGACCTCGCAGGCGGCCTCGGGAGTGCGGCACAGGTCGTTGAATGAGATGGCCTCGCGCACCTTCATGTACTCGGGCAGGTAACGGCCGGCCTGGCGCATGATCCAGATGGGCGGACGGGGCACGGGTTCCCCGCGCAGGGCCTTCAGGAACAGGGACTGCTGCAGATCACTCATGGTGTTCAACTCCAGGATCGGAAGGTTTCGGCCACCGCGGCCACGGTCGCCGCGATGTCCTCGTCACTGTGGGCGGCGCTGACGAATCCCACTTCCCAGCCCGAAGGGGCCAGGTAAACGCCGCGCTCGATGAGCGCGCGGTGCAGGCGGCCGTAGGTTTCCATGCCCGCTGGATCGATGGCGGTGAAGCTGCGCGGGGCCGTGTCCTGGAAAACTGTCCAGAAAAGCGACCCCTGGCGCACGACGGTGGCGGTCACCCCGGCGTCTGACGCTGCGCGCGTCAGCCCGTCCTGCAGCAGGGCGCCCTTGCGCTCGAGGTCCTCGTAGAAGCCGGGCCGTCCGGTCTTTTCCAGGGTGGCCAGGCCCGCGGCCATGGCCACGGGGTTGCCGCTGAGGGTGCCGGCCTGGTACACCGGACCCAGCGGCGAGATGTGGGACATGATCTCCTCGCTGGTCGCGTAGGCGCCCACGGGGAACCCGCCGCCGATGATCTTGCCGTACGTGCCCATGTCCGGGGTGATGCCCAGGACCTCGGCCGCGCCTCCGGCGGCCACGCGGAAACCGGTGATCACCTCGTCGAAGATCAACAGGGCGCCGTGCTCGCGGGTCAGGTCGCGGCAGGCCTGCATGAACTCGGGCCGCTGAATGAGCAGCCCCGAGTTGGCCGGGAACGGTTCGACGATCACCGCGGCGATTTCCTTGCCGTGGACCGCGAAGAATTCCCGGAGTCCCTCGACGTCGTCCAACGGCAGCACCGCCGTGGTGGCGGTGAATCCGGCCGGCACGCCGCCGCTGCTGGGGGTGCCGAAGGTGGCCAGGCCGCTGCCGGCGTCCACCAGCAGGTGGTCGGCATGGCCGTGGTAGCAGCCGGTGAATTTGACGATGACGTCGCGTCCGGTGAAGCCGCGCGCCAGCCGGACGGCGCTCATGACCGCCTCGGTGCCGCTGCTGACGAAGCGCACCTGGTCGAAGTGGGGCAGGCGTCCGAGGAAGGCCTCGGCCAGCAGCACTTCGCGCCGGCTGGGGGCCCCGAAGCTCGCGCCCTCGGCCATGGCTGCGGCGGCGGCCGCATGCACGTCGGGATCGGCGTGACCCAGGATCAATGGACCCCAGCTCAGGCACCAGTCGATGTAGCTGTCCCCGTCCTCGTCGGTGAAACGGCTGCCCGCGGCCTTGCGGAAGAACAGCGGATCGCCGGGCACGGACTTGAACGAGCGCACCGGGGAATTGACGCCCCCGGGCAGCACCTTGACGGCGCGTTCCCACCACGCGGCGTTGCTCATCGTCGGACCCATCCCTGGCTGAGGGCGTCACGCCCGTGATAGGTGATGATCAGGTCGCTGCCGGCGCGGCGCATGGACATCAGGTTTTCGCGCACGATGGCGGCCTCGTCGACCAGCCCGGCCTTGGCGGCGGCCTTCACCAGGGAATACTCGCCGCTGACGTTGTAGCAGACCACCGGGCAAAGCACTTCCGCGCGCACCCGGCGCACGATGTCCAGGTAGGCCAGGGCGGGCTTGACCATGACCATGTCGGCGCCTTCCTGCAGGTCCAGCAGCACTTCCAGGACGGCCTCCCGCCCGTTGCGCGGATCCATCTGATAGGTCTTGCGGTCGCCCTGCGGGGCGCTGTCGCACGCGTCGCGGAAGGGGCCGTAGTAGGCGCTGGCGTACTTGGCGCTGTAGGCCAGGATGCTGGTGTTCACGAAACCGCCGGCGTCGAGCTTTTCGCGGATGGCGCCGACGCGGCCGTCCATCATGTCGCTGGGGCTGACGATGTCCGCGCCGGCCTGGGCGTGGCTCAGGGCCATGCGGGCCAGTTGTTTCACGCTGGGGTCGTTGACCACCACGCCGTCCTCGAGGAATCCGCAGTGCCCGTGGCTGGTGTAGGCGCACAAGCAGACGTCGGTGACGGCGATGATGTCCGAACCGAAGCTTTTCTTCATCGCGCGCAGGGATTGCTGCACGACGCCTTTGTCGTCGAGGGCCGAGTCGCCGTGCTCGTCCTTGTGCTCGGGCACGCCGAACAGCAGGTGCGACCGCAGACCCAGTTCGAGGTCGGCCTCGATCTCGGGAATGAGCTGGTCGGTCGACACGTGGTGGATGCCGGGCATGCTGGGGATCTCTTCGCGGATGCCCTTGCCGGGCACCACGAAGTGGGGGGTGATCAGATGGTCGGCGCAAACATCGGTCTCGGCGCACATTTCACGCAGAACGGGGTTGGCGCGCAGGCGGCGCGGACGGTCCAGCAGATTCATGACGGATTCTCCGGGCTGGAGGTGACAGGGTCGATGTCCAGGCCGGCGGCCCGGACCATGCTTGCGAGATCGGGGGCGGCGGCCACGCGGGGAAAAAAGCCGGCCTCACGGGCCGCATCGGCGGTCGTGTCTCCGATGGCGACGCACGCCGGCCTATCCTGCCAGGTGGCGCAGAAGGCGCGAACCGTGGAAGGGCTGCAGAAGAATACGGTGTCCCCCGGCGACCAGGGAGACGGCGGCAGTTCACCCGGCGGCACCGGGGCGGTGCGGTAAAGGGCGGGGGCGGTCACCGCAAAACCGGCGCGGGCCAGGATCTCCAGCGGTTCGCCCACGCGTTTTTCCGGGCCCGGCCACAGGACGGTCGCGGGACCGGAGTGGGTCTGGGTGAAGGCGGCGGCGAATTCATCGCCGTCCCGGCAACCGGGATCGAAATCCACGGTGAATCCACCCGCGGCCAGGGCGGCCGAAGTCCCCGAGCCCAGGGCGCCGATGCGGGCGATTCCCCGCACAAGGCCGGACTCCGCGAAGGCCGTCACCGCCTGGGGCGAGGAGAACAGGATCCAGTCCCAGGCCTGACCGGCGACGCCGTCGGGCAAGGGCACGGGCTCGAAGCGGATCAAGGGCAGCTCCATCACCGGGATGTCCGCCAGGCGCAGCGCAAGGGACCACTCGCGGTTGCGTTCGTGTTGGCGGGTCAGGACGATGCGGTCTGCAGCCATGGTGTCAACGACTCCGATGGGCCTGGATGGCGGCCCAGGCTTCAGCCAAAAGGGTGTCCGGATCGGACGCGTCCAGGGTCAGGTGCAGGGGCGCGGGGTCGTCCACGTCGGCGGCCAGGAAGGCCTCCAGGTGCCAGCCGCCATCGGTGGGCATGACGTGGGCGCCGAAGGGAATCTGGCAACCCCCTTCCAGGCGCAGCAACAGCTCCCGTTCGACGGCCACCGCTCGGGCGGGGTCGGAGCAGTGCAACCGGGCCAGACTGCCGAGCCAGGGTTCCTCGTCGCGGCACTGGATGCCCAGCATGCCCTGGGCCGGGGCGGGCACGAAGTCCGCGGTCCCCAGAGGCCGCGCGAACAGGTCGCTCAGGTCAACCTCCAGACGCACCAGGCCCGCGCGCGCCAACATGATGGCGTCGTAAGGCTCCTCGCGCAGTTTCCCTACCCGGGTGGGCACGTTGCCGCGCAGGTCGACCAGCACCAGATCGGGCCGCAGGCGCCGGATCTGGGCCTGGCGTCGCGCCGCGCTGGTGCCGATGCGGGCGCCTTCGCGCAAAGGCAGCGTCTCGCCCGCCTGGAGGCGGGCCTCGTCGACGGCCTCGGGTTTGGCGAGCAGCATTTCGCGGGGATCCTCACGGCCCACCATGGCGCACAGCGTCAGCCCCGGGGGCATGGCCGTGGACAGGTCCTTGAGCGAATGCACGGCGAAATCCACCTGTCCCGAAAGCTGGGCTTCCTCGAGCTCCTTGGTGAAAAAGCCCTTGCCTTCGAGCTTGGAGAACGGCACGTCGTCGATCCGATCGCCCGTGGTCTTGATGATCGTGATCTCGGTGGCGATCCCCAGCCCTTCGAGCATGCCGGAGATGGTGTGGGCCTGCCAAAGGGCCAAGGCGCTGCCGCGGGTTCCGAGTCGGAAGAGCGGGGAATCGTTGGAGGCGTTCACGGGCGATCCTTCGGTGCGAGGTTTTTTGTTAACCGATTAACTTTATGGTGGAATCCAGCCCCGATTGTCACCAAGGAGTCATTTTTCGGGAAAATTCCCGGACAGATTCCACCCGGAAAACATAGTCATCGTCTGGGCGAAATCCTAAAGTTTCCCTGCCACGGACGGGGGGAGCCGGTCGGGCTTGCACGAACCCGGCAACGTGATAGGATCCGGACCTTATCCCGATCTGGAGCGAACCGTGAAGATCCACGAAATTTCCCTGTCCCAGGACCTGCTGCGGACCATGGCCGAGACGCTGTGGTCGGCGATGCCGCCGTCTGACCTGCCGGATTGCCTGATCCTGCTCCCTTCCAGCCGCGCTTGCCGCACGCTGGAACACGTCCTGCTGGACCTGGCCCGGGAAAGGGACGGTCTGGCCGCGCTGTTGTTGCCCCGCATCACGACGTTGACCCAGTGGAGCGAAGCCGCGGCGGCGCTGGCGGGCGTGGACCTCGACAACCTGCCCGATCCCCGGGTGCGGCCCCTGGTTCTGGCGCCCCGCTTGGCCACCCTGCCCTGGTTGAAGGAGCATCCTGCCAGCGCGGCGGGCATGGCCGAGGAATTCATCACCCTGTTCGACGAGGCGCGGCTGGAGGAGTGCGACGGGCGGTTGCTGCGCGAGGGCGGGGGCGCCGACGCCGACGCCGACGCCTGGGCCGGCGCCGGTCCCGATGCGGAGGCCACGGCCGCCGATGTGCGGCGCATCCGGGAGGTCTGGCAACTCTACCGTGGGCTCGTGCGGCGGGATCGCGTGGACGCCATGGTGGATCTGGCCAGCCGGATCGGCGGGCCGCAAGAGGTGGACATGCCGCGGTCGGCCCTGGTGATGGCCGGGGGCTTCGGGCGCCTCGACCGCATCGAGGCCAAGCTGTTGCAGGCGGCCCTGGATTGCGGTGACCAGGCCCAGCTCTTCTTGCCGGATGCGGGGGGCGACGACCACCTCGACCGCGCGTTCTGCGCCACCTGGTCCGATCCAGCCGGCACCGATGGCACCGGCCCGTTCGGTCCCGCCGCGCGGTTGCGACGCGGCCTGTCCCCGGCCGGCGGCCCTCCCTTGGATGCGGCCCCGGCCAAGCCGGCACCCCTGTCGCTGCGGGAGCGCCTCGAGGCCGCCCGGCGGGAAAACGGTTCCCCCGATGCCCGCGCACGGATCACCCTGGCCTCCTGCGCCGACCCGGAGACGGAGGCCCGCTTCGTGGTCGATCGGGTCGTGCAGCACCTGCGCGCCGCAGGGGAGGATCCCGAACCCCTGGCCGTTGCCACACCCGATCCGCGCCTGGCATCCCGCATCCTGGCCATGTTGCAGGACGCGGGCATCGAGGCGGACAACACCCTGGGTCGCCCTCTGGCCTCGCAACCGGCGGGGCTGCTGATGCGCTTCATGCTGCGGACGGCGTTGACCGGCCTGCGCGCCGAGCCGCTGCTGGAGGTCCTGACCCATCCTTTCGTGTCCCTGCCCGTGGCGCGGGGGGCGCACCCGGTGTGGACCCTGCGCCTGGAAAAGCTCTTTCGCCGGGATGATGCCCCGCAAATGGGCCTGGCGGGTCTGGGTCGACACGCCGCCGAGCGCGACCAGGTTGTGCGCGACCTGTTCGGCACCACGGAACCGGGCATGGTCGAGTTCGTGGGCCTGATCGAGGATGCTTTCGCGCCGCTGCTGGAACTGGCCGGTCGCCCGCACGCCACCTGGAGCGAGCACGTGGCCGCCTGCCGGGCCAGCTGGCGGGCGTTGACCGAAGGCGGCGCAGGATCCCGGAACGAGGAACGCCAGGACGAGACCGCCCTGCAGGGGATCTGGGAAATGCTGGAGGCCAACGCAGCCCTTCTGGACCCGCTCTCCCTCGCCGATTTCGCGGCCACCTCGGGCCGGCTGCTGGCGGCCGAAATGGTCGTTCCGCACCGTCCCCGCAACCTGCCGGTGATGGTGACGGGGCTGGTGGAAATGCGCCTGGAGCAACGGGCCAACCTGATTCTGGCCGGTCTGCGCGAGGATGTGTTTCCCGCGCCGGCCCCGCCCCGCTTCCTGATGACGCCGGGGGCCCGCAGCCGGTTGGGCCTGCCGGGATGGCGCGAACACCTGGGCCTGGAAGCGGAGCTCATGTTGCGCCTGCTCAACAACGGCGTTCGGGTCACCGTGACCTGGCCCACCGAGGAAGGGGGGCAGCCCGTGCTGCCCAGCCCCCTGGTGAGCCGCCTGGCCCTGGCGCTGGATCGTCCCGCCGAGGTCGATGCCGAGGCGCCCGTCGCGGCGATCCCCCTCTGGCGCAGCGCCGCTGCGGCGGAAGACGAAATCTCGGCGGCCCAGCTGGCGTTCATGGTGGATCCGCGTCCCACCCGGGCCCTGGTCCCGTGCCGCGCTCAGAACCAGCTGAGCTGGACGGCCCTGCGCCAGTGGCGCGAATGTCCCTATCGCTTCCTGATGGAGCGCCGCTTTGCGCTCAGCCGCGAAGAGGATCTGCGCCGGGAATTCAGCCGCATGGACTACGGCAGCCTCGTCCACGGCGCGCTGTACGATTTTCTGGCCCCCGGCGGTGAGGGACTGCGGCGGCTGGAAAGCGGTGACGAGACCGGCGCCCTGGCGGCCCTGGACGCCGCGGCCGATGCCCGTTTCTCCCCCGGCAGCGAAGAGTTGCCCGTGCGCCGCCTCTGGCTGGACAGCTTCCGGCGCGTCATCCCCGCGGTGGTCAGCACCGAACTGGCCCGCCTGCAGACCTGGCGGCCGCATCTGCTGGAACAGAAGTTCGCCGCCCCGCTGGAGGTCCTGGTGGATGGGACCCAGGGCCGCTGCGCCGGCCTCGAGGGGCCGCAATTCCAGCCGTCCGGTGGCTGGGAGGCGGCCCGCGAGCGTTCCTGCGGGATCGTCCTGCGCGGAACCCTGGACCGGTTGGACCAGTCGCGCCGCGACCCTGCCGAGACCGCGGTCCTGGACTACAAGACCGGCCTGGTGCCCACCGCCGGCCGGGTGGGAAAATTGGAGGACCTGCAGATCATCCTCTATGCGGCCGCGGTGGAGGCCGGGGTGGTGGATCCCGACCTGCAGGGCGTGAAGGTGGTCGAGGGTTCCTACTATCGTCTTCAGGAGGGCGAGGCCGGTCCGCCGGCCAAGCCGCATTTGCCGGGCGCGAGCGACGAAGGACGCCAGCTGCTGGCCGCGGGAATGGTGCGGCTCATCGAACTGGCCCTGGAAGCGGCCGCCACCGGCGCCGTCTACCCGGTTCTGGCCGAGGAGGCGCGCGCCGCCTCGGCTTCCGGCCTGCCCTGCCGGACCTGCGATCTGCGTGGGGTGTGCCGCATCGAGGAGGAGCGGGGCCGACCGGGGTATCCGCCGGGGCTCTGGCTGGGGCTGGATGGCATCATCCACCAGCGGGAAGGAGCCTTCTGATGGCCCCCGAGCGCAACGACGCGGGCCAGGCCGCCCGCTTGACCCAACTCCAGGCCGCCGGGCCCGATTATTCGGTCCTGTTGCGGGCCGGGGCCGGTTCGGGCAAGACCCACACCCTGGTCGACCGCTTTCTGCGTCTGTGCATCCAGGCCCCGGCCCGGATGCTCGCGGAATCGGAGGATCCGGCCGCGGCCGACGTCCTCTATCCGGGCATCGCTCCCCGCTCCATTCTGGCGATCACGTTCACGCGCAAGGCGGCGGTGGAGATCAAGAGCCGCCTGCTGGAACGGGCGCGGGATCTGGCCCTCGCCGCGGCGCCCGATCTGCGCGCAAAGCTGGAGGACCTGTGCGGCCGTCCGCCCTCGAAGGGTGAGAACCAGCGGGCCACCGCCCTGTACGAGCAAATCCTCGAACATCCCCAGGGGCTGAAGATCGGGACCATCCACCATTTCTGTCAGCTGATCCTGGGCCGCTTCGCCGTGGAGGCGGGGCTCGATCCGGGATACACCGTGCTCGAGGACACGGCCGAGCTCGAGGACGAGGCCCTGGACGAGATCGAACGCCGGTTGGCCCTGGACGACGGGCTGGCCCGCGAAGCGCGCATCCTGGGCAAGAATCCCGGTGCGATCCGCAAGGCCTTGGGAACCATCTTTCCCGCCCGCATGCGCCTGGAACGCTGGCGGGTGGGGCTGGATGCCAAGGGGCTGGATGCCAAGGAGGAGACCGCCGAACCGGCCATGCAGGAAGACCTGCGCCGAAGGCTGTTCCCGCAACACCCGGCCGGTGTGGTGCCGGGCCAGGCGGATTTGCTGGCCGATCTGGTCCGGGAGCTGGAGGAATTCGCCGGCTCCGGCCTCGATGGTGTCCTGGAGGAGCTCGGTCCCGAGGCCGCTCGCCTGACTCCCACCGCGCGCGAAAAGGTGCGCAAGGAGGCCCGGGAGGCGGCCGATGTCTGCGCCGCGACCTTGGAGCGTTTGCGGTCCGCGGCGCCCGGGTTGGCCCACGACCAGGCCGCGAGCGAGGTCCCGGCGGCGATCCGTGCGGCGAGTAAGCCCTTGCTGAAGGCCGACGGCGCCCCGCGCCGCTTCGCCACGGGCAAGAATGACCCCGAGCTCAAGGATCGCTATCAGGACCTGGTCATGGCCGCGGGCCGGGAGATCCTGGACCTGCTGCGGGCCTTCGACCTGCGGGATCTGCTGCTGCGCAATGCGGCCCTGCTGAAGCTGGGTCTGCCGGTTCTGGAGGTCTACGAGGGTCTCAAGCAGCGCGACCGGGTGGTGGATTTCCAGGATCTGGAAGAACTCGCCCGCAACCTGATGGGCGACGAGGCCCGGGCGATTTCGCTGCTGTACCGGTTGGACGAATCCATCACCCACATCATGGTGGACGAATTCCAGGACACCAATTTCAATCAGTGCGAGATCCTGGACCCCTTGACGCGGGAATTCCTCTCCGGGGGATCGGGTCAGACGGCGTTCCCCACGGTCTTCTATGTGGGTGACGTCAAGCAGTCCATTTACGGATTCCGCGGCGCGGAACCGCAGATCTTCGGCGACCTGGCGACCGAGTTCGGCCTGCTCTCGGGCGGGGACGATTCCCCGGAGCCGGGCTTGACGCGGGTGCTGACCCTGCCCACCAACTTTCGCAGCCTGCCGGCCATCACCACCGGCACGGGCGAGCTTTTCTCGCATCCGCCGCTGGCCGAGGCCATCGGCGGGGCGGGGGACGAGGTCCGTCAACGGAGTTACCGCCAGGGCGACGAGGGATGCCTGTGGATCCTGCCGCCGTTTGCCCCGGACGAAGATGACGACACCAGCGGGGACCAGCTTGCGGCCGCAGCGGCGGCCCAGCTGGTGCGCGGTCTGGCCGGACGCGCCGAGACCCGGGACAAGGCGGACCCGACGCGCCTGCGCCCCCTGGTCTGGCAGGACTTTCTCGTGCTGATGCGAACGCGCACCCAGGCGGGCCTTTACGAGGACGCTTTCCGTCGCGCCGGAATTCCCATCAATCCGTCCGGACGGGGGGCCTTGGCCACCACCCGCGAGATCCAGGACCTGCTGGCCCTGTTGCGCTGGCTGGTGTGGCCCGAAGACGATATCGCCCTGGCCACGGTGCTGCGCAGCCCGTTGTTCCGGCTGGACCAGGCCGGGATCCAGAAAGTCCTGGCGCGGCCGGGCCTGCTGGACGAGCGCCCCGACGGGTCGGGGTACCGCACGCCGCGGGGCCTGTGGGAATCCCTGCGCGATGCGGACGATGACCCCGTCTGCGGACGGGCGGTGCGACTGCTGAAGAACTGGCGCGACCGGGCGGGTTACGAACACTGCCATGACCTGGTGCGCCGCATCTACCGGGAAGGCGACGTGCTGGAGCGATACCGCGCCGCTCTCGGGGAGCAGGCGGTCTACAACCTGGAACGCATCCACGACCTGACCCTCGGGCGCGAGCTGGCGGCCATGCCCACGGTCCGCGGCCTGATCCGCCTGCTGGAGCGGGCCTTGCGCCGAGGCGGGCAGGAGGTGGGTTTGGTCCCCGAGGCGGGCGACGGCGGTCGGGTGAATTTCATGACCATCCACGGCGCCAAGGGTCTGGAAGCGCCGGTGGTCCTGTACGTCGACGCGGACAAGGGGCCGGGCCGGGAGGATGTCCAGGTCCTGCTGGAGGCGGACGATGCCTGTTCGCCTCTGTTGCTGGTGTCCACCAAACAGGGCCGGCACCGGACGGACGGACGGCAGGACGCGGTCACCCTGGCCGTGGGTGCGGCGGCCGACCGCCGCCGGACCGAGGACGCCAATCTCGATTACGTGGCCATGACGCGGGCCCGGGATCGCCTCTACATCCTGGGGGGGGACCAGAGTCCCCAGGAGAAGGAGCACGACAGTCCCTTGCGGCGGATCCGGGCGAGCGCCGACCAGGCGGGATGCGCCCACGTCCAGCTGGGGTTGCCGCCCGAGTTGGCCGCGGAGACGTCGGCAGACCAGACGACCGGCGACCCTGGCTTGGCCCGGCAGAAACCCGTCACCTGGACTCCGCCGACGGCGCGGGAGCCCATGCGGATCATCACGCCCTCATCGGTGGTCAAGGGGTCCGATCTGCCCCGGGAAACGGGCACGGGATCCGCCGGTCCCGGCGGCATTCGCCACGGTTTGCGCGTTCACGCCCTGCTGGAAGCGGCCGCGCGGCTGGGCGCCATGCCCGCGGGGGACGGCTCCGCCCGGCAGGAGGCGCTGGCGGTGTTCGCAGCTGCGGATCTGGCCTGGATCTTCCATCCGGGGGCAAGCGGCGAACAGAGGTGGAGCGAAGTGCCCGTCATCGCCCAACTCGCCGCCGCAGATGGCAGGGGAAGCGCAGAACGCATCACCGGCGTCATCGACCAGCTGATCCTGCGACCGGGGCGGGTGGATATCGTCGACTACAAGACCAATCGCTGCGCCGCGACGCCCGGGTTGCGGGACGCCCTGGTGGAACACTACCGGGCGCAGCTGGATCTCTACCGGCAGGCCCTGGCCCTGGTTCATCCGGACCGTGAGCTGGGCACCTGGCTATTGTTCACCGACCCGGATCTCGATCCCTCAGACCGGCTGGTGGAGGTTGGGGGGAGCGCATAAACAGGGACCGGGAACGCCCTCCCTGGTGTTCCCGGCCCCTGCTGTCCACGGCCGACCCGAAGCTGGCCGCGCATCATCGCGGCGAGCGGCTACTTGCGCTCGCTGATTTCCTCGCGGAGCTTGTCCAACTCCTTGCGAAGCTTTTCCAGCTCCTTGTGCAGTTCCTGCATCTCTTCGGCTTCGATCTTGTCGCCGAGGATCTCGACCCGGGGAATCCCCTTCAGGCGTTTGATGACCATGTCGCGATCGTCCGGGTCCGGCACGTCCCAGACGTGGGGGGCCGAGGCGATGTCATGGTCGCCCTGGAAATAGAAGCGGTTGCGCTGACCGTACTTGTCCTTGGGCATCTCGCCCAGTTTCGCGGTCAACTTTTTCTCATGACCCGAACGCACGACCTCGATCTCGATCTTGTCTCCGGGGTCGGTCTTGTGCAGGGCGCGCAGCAGGTCGCTCAGCGATTCGATGTCCTTGCCGTCCACCTTGGTGATGACGTCTCCGGCCTTCATCCCGGCCTCGTCCGCGGGGCCGCCATCCTCGACCTTGGTCACCAGGGCGCCTGCGCCGTCCTCGACGCCGAAGTATTCGCCGAGCTGGTCGCCGAGGTCATCCAGTTCGACCCCGAGATAGCCCTGGTCCCCGTCGGCCATGGCGATAAATTCCTTCAATTCCCGGGCGTCCGGAACCTTGGTGAACCATTTCTCGCCCTCAGGCATTTTGAAGTTGAAGCCGTAATCCCCCGCTTCCCTTTCTCCCAGCTCGAATTTGAGCTTCTTCTGCTTGCCCTCCCGCAGCACCAGGATTTTGACCTCGGTGCCCGGTTCGGTCGCCCCAACCGCCTTGGTCAAATCGGAGCGGTCGGAGATATCCTGGCCGTCGAATTCCAGAATGATGTCGCCGTCTTCCATGCCCCCCTTATCGGCGGGACTATCGGAAATAACCTCGGTGACCAGAACACCCGTCAAGTCCCCCATCTGCAGGGCCTTGGCCATGCTGGGGCGGATATCCTGGAGCATGACGCCCAGGTATCCGGGGGAGTGGGCGGCCAGGGCGGGCAGGGAGCCTGCGGCGAGGCAAGCCAGAGCGATGCCTGCGAGTTGCAGGTTCTGGCGTGATTTCAACGCGCGCATTTCTGTTCCTTTCGCGGCAAATCCGGGCGCAGGCCCGGAAACCATGGAGGGGGATATGGTCGTGGCAGTACCAACGCAGGAAATCCGGCATTGTTCCATTTCAACTCAAAAATCTTCCCCGTCCGCCGACAATATCTTTGAGGAAACAACTCACGTTTTTGGAAATGGAGGGACCATGGCGCAGATCCAGTGGTCATCGGAGTTCGAAACGGGCATCATGTCCGTCGACGGCCAGCACCAGAACCTGTTGGGAATCGTGAACAAGTTCGCAGCGGCCGTCGAAATCGGGAAGGGTCGGCGGATCATGGGGGATATCCTGCGGGACCTGGTCGGCTACACCCAGGAGCACTTTCTCTACGAAGAATCCCTCATGAAAGAGGCCGAGTACTCCAACCTCACGTTGCACGTCGCCCAGCATCACCAGCTGCTGGAGAAGGTCCAGCGCTTCCAGTTCGATTTCAACCAGGGCAAACGGTTGACCAAAGACGTCCATTCATTCCTGCAATACTGGTTGCTGAACCACATTCAGGTCGACGACATTGCCTTTGCCAACTGGCTTGCCGCAGGCGGTGTCGAGGACACCACGACGGTGGGCTCCTGAAATCCCACGACCGGCCCGGGAGACCAGGTACCATGCGGTGATTCCCGGGCTATCCGATCGGGCAACTCGCCTCTTGGTGATGGGTTGCCCGATCTCATGACTGGGGTTACTTTTGGAGGCGGATTGGTGCCGGGGCGGTGATGTCGTCGCGGTTTCTCATGCGAAAAAGTGACCCATGGCCCTGCTTGTTCCTCCCGCCAGCCTCACCGTCCTTGCCCCGGCCTACATCGGCCCCGGCGCCGGGTTCGCCCTTGGCGGCTCGTTCCTGTTCGCCCTGGCGGGGATAGGGTTGGCGGCGGTGGCTCTGCTGGCCTGGCCGGTGCGGGTGGTCGTGCGCATGATACGCGCCCGGCGGCGACCCGGCCGGGCCAAGGCACGCCGTGTCGTGACCCTCGGCCTCGACGGCCTGGATCCCATCCTGGCGCGCAAGTGGATGGACGCGGGGCAGATGCCCAACCTGGCCCGTCTGAAGGCCGAAGGCGGTTTCCGCCCCCTGGGCACCACCTGGCCCGCCATGTCCCCGGTGGGGTGGTCGACCTTCGCCACCGGGGTGGATCCTTCCGGCCACAACATTTTCGATTTCCTGAATCGGGACATGGTCACCCACCTGCCGATCCTGTCGTCCACGCGTTTGAAGACCCACTCGACCCGGCGCCACCTGGGGCCCGTGCCCCTGCCGGGCGGCGATCACCCCTTCGAATTGTTGCGGCGCAGCAAACCCTTCTGGACCACCTGCGGCGAGCAGGGCGTGGCCAGTTCCGTGCTGCGCATTCCCATCACCTTTCCGCCGGATCGCTTCGCCGGCCGGCAGCTTTCGGCCATGTGCGTGCCCGATCTGCGCGGAACCCAGGGGACCTTCACCCATTTTTCGGCCCCGGGTGAAGATCCGGCCGGTCGCACCACCGGCGGAGACCGGCGCACCCTGGAAGCGGCGGGTCCGGATACCTGGCGGGGCGAGTTGCCGGGGCCCGACCGCAGCCACGGAAGCGGCGTTCAGACCGTTGCGGTCACGGTCAAGGTGGATGCCTCGGCCCGACGCGCCGAATTCGAACTGGACGGCAACCGGTTCACCCTCGGCGAGCACGAGTACTCCGAATGGATTCCCTTGTGTTTTTGTGAAGGCCGCCGCCGGGCGTACGGCATCTGCAAGGTGCGGGTCACGCGGTTCGAGGCGCCGTTCGCGTTCTACGTCTCGCCGGTGAACATCGATCCCCTGCATCCGGCCTTTCCCATCAGCCAGCCGGCCCACTTTTCCCTGGCTCTGGCAAGGCTGCACGGCCGTTTCGCCACCCTGGGTCTGGCGGAAGACACCTGGGCTTTGAACGAACGGGTCATCGACGAGCAGGCTTTCCTGGATCAGGCCTGGGCCAACCACGCCGAAAGGGAACGGCAGCTCTTCCATGCCCTGGATCACCAGCCCGACGGCGTCATCTCGGTGGTCTTCGACGCCACCGACCGCATCCAGCACATGTTCTTCCGTTACCTGGAGCCCGATCACCCGGCCAACGCGGGCAAGGATACCGAGCGCCACAAGGACGCCATCGCGCAGCTGTACACCCGGGCCGACGATCTGGTGGGGCGGGTGCTGGCCAAGCTCGGGCCTCGGGACGTGCTGCTGGTGGTCTCCGACCACGGCTTCAAGTCGTTCCGGCGCGGGGTGAATCTCAACGCCTGGTTCCGGCGCAACGGCTATCTGTACCTGAAGAGCGATCCCGTATTCGGGCCGTTGCCGCAGATCCCGGTGGGCACCCGATACGAGGCCACCGACGTGGACTGGACCCGCACCCGCGCCTACACCAACGGCCTGGCGGGGTTCTACCTGAACATCGCGGGCCGGGAGCGGAACGGCTGTGTGCCGCCTGAAGAGGCGCTTGCCCTCAAGCGCGAGATCATCGATCAGTTGCGCGGCCTGCCCGACCCCGCGGGCGGCGGCGAGGCCGTCACCGAGTTGTGGGCCGGCGAGGACATCTACCCGGGGCCGTACCGGGAGAACGGGCCCGACGTCATCGTGGGCTACAAACCGGGCTACCGCACCGATTGGGATGCGGCCGTCGGCGCCGTCACCGATTTGATCGTCAGCGACAACACCCGCAGCTGGAGCGGAGACCACTGCATGGATCCGCGCCAGGTTCCGGGAGTCCTGTTCAGCAACCGGTCGTTCGCGGCGACCCGGCCGGACCTGCGCGACATCGCCCCCAGCGTGCTGGACCTGCTGGGCTTGCCGGTGCCGCGGCACATGACCGGTCGCAGCATCTTCGCCCCCGAACCGGAGCAGGCACCATGAGAAGGGCTTCACTGCTGCTGGCGCTGGTGATCGTGTTTGTGGCCGGGTCCGCCCTCGGCGCCGGGCCGCGGGTGTTGGTCCTGGGCTTCGACGGCATGGACCCCGTCCTGCTGGAGCAGTTCCGCAGCGAGGGCGCCATGCCCAACTTCGAGAAGTTCCTGGCCGCGGGGGGGCAGCTCGAACCTTTCGCCACCAGCACCCCTCCCCAGTCACCGGTGGCCTGGTCGAACTTCATCACCGGCATGGATCCCGGCGGCCACGGCATCTTCGATTTCATCCACCGCGACGCCAAGACCATGCTGCCGTTCTTCTCGGCCAGCGAGGCCAAGGGCGCCGCCCGGTTCTGGCGTTTCGGCTCCTGGAAGATCCCGCGCGGCGGCAGCGAGGTGAACAACCTGCGCCACGGCACCGCGTTCTGGGAGCTGCTGGCCGACCGCGGCATCGACGCGACGATCTTCAAGGTCCCCTCGAACTTCCCGCCGGTGGACTGCGAGGCCCGGAGTCTTTCGGGCATGGGCACGCCCGACATCACGGGCAACTACGGTATCTCCACCCTGATCACCGACGACCCCCCGGTGAACAGGGACCTGGGCGGCGGGCGCGTGGTCTCGGTCTACCTGGACCGGGGCCGGTTCACCGCCGACCTGGAAGGCCCGCCCAACGCCTACCGCGAGGGCGATCCGGCCGCGCTGGTGACGGTCGAGGGCCGTGTGGATCGCGCGCGCAAGGCCATCTGGCTGGATGTGGGCGGACGGCCCGTGGTTCTGGACGAGGGGCAGTGGAGCGAATGGGTGCCGGTGTCTTTTCCCTTGGTGCCCCTGATCAAGTCGGTGCCGGCGATCTGCCGCTTCTACCTCATGGAGACCGATCCGTTGCGGCTGTACGTCACGCCCATCCAGATCGACCCCGAGAACCCGGAAATGCCCATCAGCACGCCGCCCGACTACAGCCGGAAAATCGCGGAGCAGACCGGGCTCTACTACACCCAGGGGCTGCCCGACGACACCAGCGCTTTGGAGAACGGTTTCTTCAGCGACGCGGACTACGTCGGCCAGAGTGAAATGGTGTTGCAGGAACGCGTGCGACAGCTCGAGGCCGAGCTGGACCGTTTCGCCGCTCTGGACCGGGGCTTCCTCTTCTTCTACTTCAATTCCCCCGACCAGACCTGCCACATGACCTGGCGTAACATGGATCCGTCCAGCCCGACCCACGCCGAATCCGACCTGGACCAGACGGGACGCATCCGCCAGGTCTACGCCGAACTGGACGCCGCCCTGGGTATGGCCCTGGCGCGTGTGCCGGACGACACCGTGGTCATGGTCATGAGCGACCACGGCTTCGGGCCCTGGAACCGCGCCTTCAACGTCAACACCTGGCTTTTCGAGAATGGCTACCTGGCTCTGCAGCCGGGCGCCGATCCCGCCAACGTGCAGATGCTTCTGGGCGTGGACTGGTCCCGCACACGGGCCTACGCCATCGGCATCAACGGGCTCTACCTGAACCTGGCGGGACGCGAGCGGGGAGGGATCGTGCAGCCGGGCGCCGAGCAGGAGGCCCTGCTGGCGGAGCTGAAATCCCGGCTGGAGCAGGTGACCGACCCGCTGGACGGCCGGCGTGCGATCAAGACCGCCGACCGGTCCGACCAGGTCTACCACGGCGACAGGCGGGACATCGGTCCCGACATCGTGGTAGGTTACTATCGCGGTTGGCGCGGCAGCAACGAATCGGCCATGGGCGAGATTCCGCCCCAGGTCTTCACGGACAACATGCTGAAGTGGAGCGGCGACCACTGCATCGCCGCGTCCGAAGTTCCGGGGATCATCATGGCCAACCGGCCCCTGCTGCGCGAGCAGCCGGCATTGGTGGACATGGCCCCCACCATCCTGAAGCTGTTCGGAATCGATCCTTTGCCCGATATGGTGGGCGGGAGCGTGTTCGAGAAATAAGAGGAGGTGCCGCATGTTCGGCGGCGGTGACAAGATCAAGCTGGACAAGGAACTCATGGCCAAGGTGCGCAAGTACAGCGAGCTGGCCGGCTATTCCACGGCCGAGGAGTTCGTGCACCACGTCCTGGAGAAGGAGCTGTCGAAGTTCGAGGAAGGCGGCGCCTCGGAAGAGGAGATCCGCAAGCGGATGCAGGGACTGGGTTACATTTCCTAGATGGCTACTCTGAACGGCATCGTTTCCGGACTGTTCGACGTGGTGTGCCGGCCCCTGGGCGGACACCCCGCCTGGGCCATGGTGGTCCTGGCCGGGTTGACCGGGGTGTGGGCCCTGGCTCTGTTCAAGCTCGCCACGCCCCAGAAACGCCTGGCCCGCAGTCGCGACCTCCTGTTCGGCCACATCTTCGAGATGGGCATGTACCAGGATCACCTGCGCGTGCTGGCCAAGATCCAGAAGGATCTGGCGCTGGCCAACCTGCGCTACCTGGCGCTGTCGCTGCCCGCCCTGGTGGTGCTGATCGTGCCCATGGTGCTGACCTTGGCGCAACTGGAGGGACGCTTCGCCAAGCGTCCCCTGCACTCCGGGGAGGCGACGGTGCTGACGGTGGGTTTTGCCGCCGCGCCCGATCCGGACAAAGTCCGCCTGGAGCTGCCGCCCGGCGTGATGGTGGAGGCGGGGCCGGTGTTCGATCGGCAAGGTGGCGCCATGGCCTGGCGCCTGCGGGTCAACGGCGTTGGAGAGTTGCCGGCGCGGGTGACGGTCGCCGGAAAGACCGCAGCCGACATCGTCCTGCACGCGGGAGAGGGCCTGCCGCTGACGAGCCGCAAGCTGGGAGCGACGTGGTGGGAGAAGTTGCTGTATCCGGGGTGGCGGACGCTCCCCGCGGACAGCCCCGTGTCATCGTGGGAGGCGACCTACCCCGACCGCCACGTGGCTTATCTGGGCATCGGGTTGAACTGGCTGGTGGCGTTCATGATCCTTTCTGTGGCCGCGGGGCTGGCCTGCAAGGACGCCCTGGGCGTGGAGATGTGAACCCAAGGTAGGATGCGAACCCATGGAAGGCGGAGTGGGCATGAAGGCAAGGCGGGGGCTCATCGGGACGATGGTGATTCTGGCCGGCTTGATCGGCTTGGCCGCCCTGTGGAGCGGCTGCGGCGGCGATCAGCCCGTGGATCCGCAGGCCCAGAAGCTGCTGGTCATCGGCATCGATTCGGCGGACTGGCGGCTGCTCGACCCCATGATCGAGGATGGGCGCATGCCCAACCTGGCCGGATTCCTGGATCAGGCCGCCACCGGCCGCATGAAGACCTTCGTGCCCCTGGAGAAGTCGCCCCTGCTGTGGGCCAGCATCTGCACGGGAGTCGAACCGGAGGTTCACGGGATTCTGCAGTTCGTCAAGGGTCAGGAGGAGGAGCTGGTTTCGAGCAGCTCCTGGCGCGCGCCCGCCCTGTGGGACATCCTGGACGCCGCCGGACGCACCACCGACGTCATGGGCATGTGGACGACTTATCCCGCTCGCGACATCGCCGGGGTGATGGTCAGCGATTACCTGCCCTACGCGGACAAGGGACCCCTGCCGAAACTCGTGACGCCGGATTCGTTGACCGACGCGATCACCGCCCTGCGGGTTACGCCCGAGGCGGTCACGCGGCAGGACCTGGCCCGGTTCATCCCCGCCGACCTGCTGGACGAAGCCGAGGCCGCCTACCCCCGTCAGGTCCAGGAGTTGCGGGACGTCTTCGCCTCCGACCTCACCTATCTGGCCGTCGCCGACTACCTCGCCCACCACGGCGCCGAACCCGACCTGTTCTTCTTCTACCTGCGCGGGCCCGACCGCATCAGCCACCACTTCTACCAGTACATGGCCGTCGATAAGGATTTCGTACATGCGGATCCGGCCGAGGTCGCCGCGTTCAAGGACGTCGTCCGGAACTATTACGCCTGGGTGGATGAGGCCGTGGGAGAGGTCCTTGGCTGGTTCCCTCCCGACCGTCCGACCGTGGTGCTATCGGACCACGGGTTCTACGGCCCGCGCCAGAGCGGCAACAAGGGGGTCAAGGAGCACAGCGAGTGGGGGATCTTCGCGGTGCGCAGCCCCCTGTACCGGGCGGGGGTCCGCTTCGGACACCTGGAGCTGCTGGACATCTGCCCGACCATGCTGGCCTTGCTGGGGTTGCCGCCGGCCAAGGACATGCCCGGCATGATCCTGAGCGAACCGGCCACCTCGGACGGCGCCAAGCGCCTGTCGCGCCTCGACGAGCACCGTGTGGAGTCCTATCAGGGGCTGGCTCCGGCGTCGGGCCCGGCGGGCGAACGCAACCCCGAGATCGACGAGCAGATCCGCAAGCAGCTCCGGTCCCTGGGCTACATCAACTGATTTTTGGACCCTGCAACGAAAAAGGCGGCACCCGGCGAGTTGGCCGGATGCCGCCTTGGCGTTTTGCGGCGCCTATTGCGTTTCGGCGGCCGCCGTGAACTTCTGCAACTGCTCCTTGTAGTAGTCCTTGTCCGGTGCGAGATCGGCCGCGCGCTGGGCGAAACCGACCGCGTCGGCCAGCTGCCCCCGGGCGGCGCTGATCTCGGCCGCGGTGTCGAGGATGCTCGCGCGCGCTTCATCATCCCGGGCGAGATCGACGCCCTGCATGGCGAGCTTTTGCGCCTCGTCCAGGTTGATCTCGTTCTGGAAACACCACCAGGCGAAGCTGTTCAACTGGCCGGCATCCTGCTGCCAGTCCTCAGGCAGCATGCCCTTGCGCAGCTTGACGGCCTTGCCCGCATCGTGGTCCACCAGCAGGGCGTGTTCCACCATGAGCCCCTGCCGTGTGGGGCTGGGTTCGGCATCTCCGATGTCCTGGTCAAGGGCGGCCTTGAGGTAGGGCGCGGCCCGCTCGGGAATCTCCATGGACTGGGCCAGGCTGGACATCATGGCAGCCAGGGACTCGATCTGGTCGACGGTGGCGCCGGGGGCGGCCAGGGCCAGGTCGGCCTCGGATGCTACCTCGTCGAAGGTGAAGACCGAGTCGCGGGACCCGT
The DNA here is from genome assembly GCA_002790835.1 of bacterium CG_4_9_14_3_um_filter_65_15. Classification (GTDB taxonomy): domain Bacteria; phylum Krumholzibacteriota; class Krumholzibacteriia; order LZORAL124-64-63; family LZORAL124-64-63; genus JAHJTW01. The sequence continues at coordinate 34,055 of PFVX01000012.1, forward strand.
AGAACATGTTGCTCAGGATCTGGTCCGAGCAGTAGGCCGCGCGGGAGGGGTCCAGGTCGCGAGCGGTGCGGAAGTACTTCACCGCCGTCTTGTAGTCCATGACGCAGGCGGCGTCGTTGGCCAGGCACTCGGCCAAAGCCCCGTTGGGCTCCTTGGCGAAGGCCTCCTTCTTGGCCGCGATGGTGCGTGTGTCGGAGCGGGCCTTTTCCACGGAAGCCACCCAGGCCTCGACGCCGTCGAAGCCCAGCCAGCGGTCGGTGATCTCACCTTTTCCGTTGACGGCCACGAAGGTGGGCAGAGCCCGGATGCCGTACTTCTCGGCCAGTTCCCTGTTGTTGTCGGTGTTGACCTTGGCAAAGACTGAGCCCTCGAGAGCGGCCGCGATGGCAGGGTTGGTGTCCGCCGCACGGGCGAACTGACGGCAGCTGGGTCACCAATCGGCGTAGAAGTCGACGATCACCAGCTGGTTGTTGGCCTGAGCCGCAGTCAGGGCGGCGTCGAGGGACTCTGCAGGGGTGACCTGGGCCTGGGCGCCGCCTGCAACGAGCAGGACGAGGGCGCAAAGGGCCAGGGTCGGGCGGGACTTTGCCATGAACGAACTCCTCGGCACAGGGAACGGCGCGACCGGGGAGAATCCCCGGTCGTCCTCTTAAACAAGTAGGAATATACGGGATACCCGCAATACGGTTCCAGGGAAACCCGAAATTGTCAATTTTGGTGGTCAAAGACCACCCGACCATCAACCACGGTGTACAGGACCTGCAAGTCCAAGAGGTCCTTGTCGTTACAGGTGGACGGGTCCCCGTCCATCACCGTGAAATCGGCCCGAAATCCCAATTTGATGCGTCCCGATGCGTTTTCCAGGAAGGCCGCGTAGGCGGATTCGGCGGTGTACAGCTCCACCGCCGTGCGACCGTCCAGGCGCCCGTCGGGTTGCCAGCCGCCGGCCGGGGTGCCGTCCGTGTGCTGGCGGGTGCGGGCTGCGTAGAGGCCCAGCCGAGGGTCCACGCGCTCGATGGGAAAATCGGTGCCGAAGCAGAGGTGCGCCCCGCTGTCGAGCAGCGACTTCCAGGCGTAGGCTCCGGCCTGCCGGGCCGGGCCCAGCCGCTGGGGCACCCAGTCCATGTCGCTGGTGCAGTGGGTGGGCTGCATGGCGGCGATGACGCCCAGTTCGGCGAAGCGGGGGATGTCGGCGGAGTCCACGATCTGGGCGTGCTCGATGCGCCAGCGGCGGTCCGCGCCGCCCAGCTCGGGCAGCGCCTCGGCGTAGATGTCCAGCACCATGCGGTTGGCCCCGTCGCCGATGGCGTGGGTGCAGATCTGGAATCCGGCCTCGCCCAGTTCCCGGGCCACTTCCAGCAAATGTTCGGGTGGGGTGACGGCCAAGCCGCGCGACCCCGGCTGGTCCGCATAGTCGGCCAGCAGCAGGGCGCCGCGGCTGCCCAGGGCGCCGTCGGCGTAGAGCTTGACCGCCCGGGCGGTGATCATGCCGTCGGGTGAGGTGAAGGGGCCCTCGCTGCGGGCCCGGGCCAGCACCTCGGGCATGTCGTCGAACATGCCGTAAACGCGCAGGGTCAGCTTGCCGGCGGCATCCAGTTCGCTGTAGATGCCCAGCCGCTCCCAGTCCAGACCGGCCTCGTGGACGCCGGTCACACCGAAGCGCGCGCAGTGGTCCAGGGCCAGTTCGATGCGCCGCATCTGTTCGGCGCGGTCGGGTTCGGGAATGGCGCCGCGCAACAGGTCGACGGCGTTGTCGATGAGGATGCCGGTGGGGCGGCCGGTGGCGTCGCGCACGATCTGGCCACCGACCGGATCGGCCGTTTCGGCGGTGATGCCGGCGGCCTCGAGGGCCTTGCTGTTGGCCCAGGCGGCGTGGCCGTCGATGCGGCGCAGCAGAACCGGATGGTCGCCGCTGACGGCGTCGAGCAGGGCGCGGTCGGGGTAGACCTGCTTTACCCAGTCGTTCTGATCCCAGCCGCGGCCCTCCAGCCAGCTGCCGTCGTCGCCTGCGGTCTTCGCCGCCTCCTCCACCAGCCTGGCCACCGCTGCGGCCGAAGGGGTGCCCACGGCGTCGATCTGGGCCAGGGAGGCTCCCAGACCGTAGAGGTGGCAGTGGCTGTCGACGAATCCGGGCAGCAGGGTGGCGCCCGCGAGGTCGATGACCTGGGTGTCGGGGCCCTGGAGCTGTTTTGCCCCGGCGTCATCGCCGACGTAGGCGATGCCACTGCCCGTGACGACCACGGCGGTCGCGGGAGAATCGGCGTCCCGCTCGGTCAGGGTCAGAATGCGGCCGCCCAAGAAGATGATGGAGGCGGTCACGGGTCCGTCGGCGTTGTTTGAGCGGCAACCGGACGATATGAGCAAGGCGAACACGAACAGGGCGAACCGGAACCGCATGACAACCACCTTGGAAGAGGGAACGGGCCAAGGGGGAGAGTACCAGAAGGGGAAGGGCGGGGAAATGGCGGTTTCGAGTCCCACCCGGGGAGCCAAGTTTTTCAGGTAGGAAAAAGCTGTTGGATTTTGGCAGGTCCGAGGGGGCCTGCTTTTCGGTTTGGAGGCCGTATTTGCCAGGGTTCGGCTATTGCCGGTTCTCTCGGAATCCTGCGGACCATGATTTCCTCCGTAAACGACCTCTGGATCCGCTCTGAGTCTTGTTCCTCGTGTGGTATCAAGCAGGATGCATGGGGGATTATGAATTGGAGGATTTTAATGCCTTAAAAAGTTCTGAGGACCCGGGTACTTTGAAATCAAGCAGATTTGGCAAGACGATGTCTTCTAGTCCCAAATCAAGCGAAAGGAACACCATTTTTGTAGTTGAAAAAACC
>PFVX01000026.1 GCA_002790835.1 bacterium CG_4_9_14_3_um_filter_65_15
ACACCGAGCCAAGGAAGGCCAGATGTTCCGCGCCCGCTCCCCCCAGCGCAGCCTCCTGGAGTCCCAGTACCTCGTCCCTCCGGCCAAAGCCAAGCTGCTTCGCAGTAGTTGGGCGGAGGCCTTCCAACAGCACGCTCTGCCCTTGATCCGTGAGGAGAGCTTCGCTCATCTGTACTGCCCGAACAACGGCCGCCCGAACGCGCCCGTACAGGTGGTCCTGGGAGTGCTGCTGCTGAAGGAGATCTTCAACCTGACGGACGCCGAAGCGTTGGAGCAGTTGGAGTTCAACCTGCTGTGGCAGCACGCGCTGGCCGTATCTGCGGACGAGTCGCACCTTTGCCAGAAGACGCTGCACAATTTCCGGACCCGGCTTTTGACGCAGGACACGCAGCGCCTGGTTTTCGAGGAGACGACCGATCGGATGATCCAGGCCCTGGGCGTGCATGTGGATCGTCAGCGTCTGGACTCGACGCACATCGTCAGCAACATCGCGGTGTTGACGCGGCTGGGCTTGTTCTGCGAGACGGTGCGGGTGTTCCTGTCGCAGCTTCGGCGGCAGCATCCGCGGTTGAACGGGCGGGTGCCCGAGGGGTTGCGGCGGCGGTACCTGAAGGATGACGGGACGGCGAGCAGCTACGGTGACGTGCGGCGGGACCGGGCTCGGCGTCGGCTGGCGGTGTGTGCCCGGGACGTGTACCGGCTGCATCAGCTGTTCGCCGGGACGGTGGCCGGCCAACTGGCTGAGTACAGCCTGCTGGCGCGTCTGTTGATGGAGCAGTGCGAGATCACGGTGACGGAGCAGCCGCCGCAGGACGACGATGACGACATCGATGACGGCGGCTGTCCGGTGGCGCTGAAGGAGCCGAAGGAAGTCGCGAGCAGCTCGCTGCAGACGCCCCACGACGCGGACGTGACGTACAGCGGCCACAAGGGCAAGGGCTACGAGGTGCAGGTCGCGGAGACGTGTCACGACGACAACGCGGTGGAGTTGATCACGCACGTGGCGGTGACGGACTCCTGCGGGAGCGACGCCGACGCGACGCTGCCGACCTTGGAGTCGCTGTGGGATCGGGACCTGCAGCCGGCCGAGTTGGTCGCTGACACGACGTATGGGTCGGCGGAGAACGCGGTGGCGGCCGCGACGCTGGGGACGGAGCTGATCAGCCCGGTCGGTGGCGGCAAGGCTGGGGTGCAGGCCGCCGCGGAAGTTGAGGCCACGGATGAACCGGGCCCGCCCTCGCCGGCGGACTTCACGGTACCGGTGGTTGCGCAGGAGGAAGCGATGTGTCCAGCGGGACATGCGGCGGTGGAGCGGTTCGAGGTGGACGGGAAGCGGGAGCGCGTCGGGCTGGTGTTCGCGGCGGAGCGTTGCGAGGGCTGCCCCCACTACGAACGCTGTCCCGCCCGACTCGACGAGGAAGCCGGCGGCTACGTCCTGGTGGTCGACTTGGCCGCGCACAACCTGGAAGTGCGTCGGCGCCAGGAGGCGTCGGGTGAGTTCCGAAAGCGGTACGCGATCCGCGCGGGGATCGAGGGGACGAACTCGGAGCTGAAACGAAGACACGGGTTGGGCAAACTGCGAGTACGTGGCCGACGGCGAGTGGTGCTGTCTGTGTGCCTGAAGGCCGCAGCCTGCAATCTGAAGCGGTTGACGCGGGCGATCCTGACGAGGAAAGCAGCGGGACCGACCGCGTCAGGGCCTGAAGGCGGGCCCCGCGCCGTTATGAGGCGAGTTGTGCGTTTGTCAGGCCGCGTGATCGCGTTTTTGGTCGATGAACGGGGAGATCGGCGCCCGGACCGCGTGCCGACGCCGACCGCCAATCTGGTTGGGCAGTGTCCCTGAGTACCTGGTTTTTACCGCAGAATCAATTATGGATATTACCCGGGCCGCATGTGGGTCTTCGACGTCACCAACCCGGCAGCCGGAATCAATATCGCCGATGCCGCCGTGGGGCTGGCCCCCACCAGCATTCATGATATGAAGGTCTACGGCAATGTCGCCTACGCCACCGACCAGGGAGCCCTGGTCACGATCGACATCACTAATCCCGCAACGCCCACGTACCTTGGTAGACTGGAGATGTTAGTGCCCAGCAGCCTGCTGGTCGATCCCAACGCCGGCCTCCTGTACGTCAACCGCTGGTTCAACAGTACTGCGGGCATGGACTGGCACCTGAAAGTCCTCGACATCAGCGACCCCTTCGCGCCGGCCGAACTGAGTTCCTACTTCCAGGAAGCGGGATTCGAAACGACGGCCGGCGAGATGGTCATCCGGGGTAATCTGCTCTACACGAACACGCCGGACGGGGTGACGGTGGCCGACGTCTCCAATCCCCTGGACGTGCACGTGATCGGTCGGGCCGAGGCGAGTGGCTACGGCAACTACTTCGGCATCGACATCGACGGCGACCACGCCTTCGGCATCGGCGGTGCAAAGGGTCTACAGGTCGTGGACATTTCCGTGCCCGAGTCGCCGCCGGTCTACGGCAACGTCCCGAACTCCACCGGCAGTGTCAAAGTGAAGGGGAACCTGCTTGTCTCCGGCAGCGGCCAGGTGTTCGACATCAGCGACCCGATGACGCCCGTCGAACTGTCGACCATCTCGGGCCACGGCGATGCGGCGCTGGTTGACCAGTACGCCTTCGTGTCGAACACCTCGACGATCAAGGTCTGGGACCTGGCCGACCCCGCGGCGCCCGTGCTTCTGGCCGACGTGGCCGGCGGGAGTTGGAATGCCCAGATCGAGGCCTACCACCCGGCCGGCTCGTCGACCATCGAGGTCTGGGTCCCTGGCAACCAGGGCAACGGCCGGTTCTACACCTTCGACCCGCAGGATCCGGGCGCGTTCGGCTTCTCCTACTTCGGCATCGGCGGCCGGTCCCGCGATCTGCTGGTCGATTGCGGGCGCTGGTACTTCGGCTCGGATAGCAACCGTCTCAACGTTGCGAGTTCCCCAACCGCTTCATCGTACGGGACTCTCGTCCTGTCCGGCTGGTGGGCCACTTCCCTGTGCGCCAGTGGTGACTTCGTCTTTTGCGCAATGGGCAATGGCCATGTCATTGTCGCAGACTTCTCGAATCTCCTGGCGCCGGTCCAGATCGCCGAGTTTGCGGTGCAGGAGACCGAGGCCTATCCCTTCATGACCCTGTCCGACGGCATCCTCTACGTGACGCAAGGCGATGGCGGGCTGTATGTGGTCGACGTGACCGATCCGTACAATCCCCTTCCCCTCGGCGGCATCAATCCGTCCGGGCCCCTCTATGGCACGACAGGTGTCCGGTCGGTGCGTGACGTGGCGGTAGGCCAGGGCGTCGTCTACATGGCCGACCTTGGCAATGGCCTGCAAGTCCTGCCGATCCAGTGCTATCAGGCCCAATTCACCGACCACGTCGCGATCACCGCGTCCGCGGGCGCGGGCGGGTCGATCTCGCCGGCCGGCATCGTCGACGTGCCGTTCGGTTGTGGACTGCACAACTTCAGGATCACGCCGGACGCCGGCTACACCATTGCGGACGTACTTGTCGATGGCACTACGGTAGGCCCCGTCGGCGAGTACGATTTCCTCGATGTGGTGGCGGACCGCACCATCGAGGCGGTCTTCGCTCCCGAATCCGTTCTGACATGCACAGTGCTGTCGCCCAACGGCGGTGAATCCCTCACCGTGGACGACCCCTACGAGTTGACCTGGCAGGTGAGCGGCGGCACGGTCGCCTGCGTCGACCTGCTGTTGTCGCGTGACGGTGCCGCCGGCACCTTCGAGACCATCGCCACCTGCGTCCCGAACACTGGTAGCTACTTCTGGACGACGACCGGGCCGGGGACGGTTCATGCCATCCTGCGGGTCGACGCCGACGACGGCGGCGGCAACACGGCGACGGACATCAGCGATGCCGAGTTCACCATCGACGATGTGGTCGCCAACGTGCTCCAGCGTTTCGACGCTGCGGCCGATGTCGACGGGATCCACTTGACCTGGACCTGGAACGATCCGGACGGGATCGTGGCCTCAACGGTAGAGAGGGGCGAAAGCTCTGCCGGGCCGTGGGTCGTCCTGGACGTTCCGGTCCGGGTTGAGGGGGAGAATCTGATTGCCATCGACACCGAAGCGGAATCGGGCCGCACCCATTGGTACCATCTGAAGGCAACCACGTCCGGAGGGCAGACCGTGATTCTCGGCCTGGTGTCGGCCGAAGCAGCGAGTGGGACGATCATCTTCGGATTGGCGGCCCCGGCCCCGAACCCGACCACGGCGTCATCGAGCGTGCAGTTGTCCCTGCCGCAGACGGAGATGGTGAGGGTTTCGGTGTACAATATCCGCGGGCAGGAAGTGGCGGTCCTGGCCGACGGCGTGATGCAGGCCGGCCGCCACGAGTTCGCCTGGGGCGGCAGGACGCAGAACGGGCCGGCGGCCTCGGGTGTCTACTTCATTCGAGCGCGCGGCAACAGCCGTGAGGCGACCCGACGCCTGGTTTTGACACGGTAGGAGGCCATCAAAACAGTCGGCAAGTTGGGATCATCATCGTTGGCCTGGGTGGGGAGTGGCGGGACCTGCAAATATCCCGCCGCCTCACCCGGCCGGCGATTTTTGACAAGGTCATGGTGCCGGACAGCCATCCCCATCCAAATCCTCAAAGGAGTAAATCGGTGGGGAATCTTGCCGACTTTTGCTATACTCAATTGGTGGGGTACGTTTTTGGAAATTGATTTGGTCAGAATTGGTGGTTGTTTGGGGGATGTTTCCCCATGTCGCGCTTCATTTCCCTTCTCGTCCTTTTCATGCTGGGTGCTGCCTCCTTGGCCGGAGCAGCGGAATTTTTGCCACTCATTTCCCATGGTACGGGATATATCACAGACATCGACCAATCCGGAACGCTGGTGGCTGTGGCCAACGGCGAAGGCGTGGACCTGTTCGATTCCACGGCTTCCGGATTTGTGCCGTTATCCCACCTGGATTTCGACTCGCGGGTCGACCAAGTGGTGATCAGTGGCAATTCCCTGTACATCGGAGTCGCATGGGATGGTCTGCACGCCGTGGATATTTCCGATCCGGCCGCACCCGTGATGGGCGGCCATGTCCCGACCACCGGCGAATGGCAAGAACTGGAAGTGACAGGCGACGTGATACTTCTACTACGTGTCCCAGTCGGACGCTCTGCAGACCTGGTCCGTAGTCGACCCCTCCAACGTCCACCGCACGAACCAGTATCTGACCGGCAGCCCACGTTGGACCGATGTCACCGTCAGCGGCGATCTGCTCTGGGCGATGGGCTCCGATACCGCCGTCTTCTCGCTCGCTGATCCTGCGGTGCCTGCGCTGCTATCTCGCTCGCCCATCCCCAGATTTTTTTGCTCTGAGACCGGTTTCGGCTCCTATCTGTACCGCAGCCTGGGTTATTCGTCGTTTGATCTGTTCGTATTCGACTACTCCATTCCCACCGCGCCGGTTGCGGTCGACACCCTGTACGGTGTTTCCGGCGAGCTGCAATCCGGCGCCGGAGAACTCCAGGTGGGATCGGACATGCATTTGCGCCGCTTCGATTTGTCCGACCCGGCGGCGCCCGTGGAAGATGCGGGGCATACCATGGAGCGGATACTGGATCTGGCCGGCGACGCGGGCCGCGGTTCGCCACTGTCGAGGCGACGACCTGGGCTGACCGGTGGCATCCGGTGACCGGCTATTACGGGGGGTCAATCTGTTCGGCATGGACGTGAGCGGGCTCAGCGGAGTATCGACCCCGGCAGTGCGAAGCTTGGATCTGACCCTGGCGCCCAACCCGGCGAATCCGCGCGTGGTGATCTCCTGGAACCTGCCCCAAGCGGGCCATCTGCAGACCGATGTCTTCGACCTGGCCGGCCGCCGAGTCGACCGCCTGGTGGACGGGTACCGTGAAGCCGGCCCGGGGGCGGTCGCCTGGAACGGGAAAGACGCGAGCGGTCGCGCCATGTCGTCGGGCGTCTACCTGGTCCGCGTGGAATCCGCGGGATTGAGTGAAAATCGTTCGGTCACCTTGGTTCGCTAGGTCGGGGTGTCGGGCGATACCCTGAACATACGCTTGCACCTGAAGCCTGCGAAATCATTGCTGCCAAATGGGCAGGTGTTCCGTTATTCTGGCCGATAGCGTCGGATTCAAGCACAAGGCTTCCTGGGCCTGAGTTGGAGGGGAACATGAGGACTCTGGGCAATATATTGTGGCACTTTCCGTTCTTTGGTTTCGTCCAGGCCGGGTTGACCTGGCTCCTGGGGCTGATTCTCACCATCACGGTGATTGCCGCACCGATCGGGCGAGGCCTGATGGAATACGGCAAGTTCCTTTTTGCTCCGTTTTCAAACGCCATGGTTAGCCGCAGTGCGTTGAATGAGAAGCAGAACGAGGTCTGGAAGGCCTATTCGATGGTCGTAACCGTGATCTACATCCCCTTGGGACTCGTTCTCGCCGTTATCTGCATATTTCAAATCGCGGGCCTGTTTGTCACCATTGCCGGGATTCCCGTGGCGATTGTGCTGGCCAAGTCACTGGGAACATTCTTCAACCCGGTGAAGAAGAAGTGCGTGCCGCGGGCCGTGGCCGAGGAGATCGAACGCCGATCTTCCGCTGCCGAAGTCAGCCGCCATCTTTCTACCGGTTGAACGCGCTTTCAGCGAGAGCCGGCGTTTGGCCAGCGAAGATAAATCCCGAGGAAAGGCGACGCCGAGCACATGGATGAACAGCATGACAATGATCCGCTGCACGGGATGACCCTCGAGATGATCCTGAATAGTCTCGTGGACCATTTCGGTTGGGACGAGCTGGGCCGACGCATCAAAATCCGGTGTTTTGATAGCGATCCGTCGGTGCAGTCGAGCTTGAAATTCCTGCGCAAGACTCCGTGGGCGAGGACAAAAGTGGAGAACCTGTACATCGCCGCCCAAAGGCGCAACCGCAGGCGATAGGCCAAGTTGTGGGTGGATCACCAGGTTTGGCGGCTGATAAATGGGAGGGCAACGATGGCGAAGATTACGGGAATCGGCGGCGTCTTCTTTAAGAGCAAGGGCGACAATGCGGCCCTGGCGGCGTGGTATGAGAAGCACCTGGGCCTGGTGCTGGAAGACTTCGGCGGCGCCATCCTCAAATGGCCGGATGACAAGGCGGATGACCGAGGCCTCACGGTTTGGCATGTCGCGGAGAAAGACAGCCAATGGTTCAGCCCCAGCCAATCTTCCTTCATGATCAACTACCGGGTCGACAACCTCGACGAGATGCTGGAGCAATTGCGCGCGGGAGGTGTGGATGTCATCCAGGGACCCGAAGCGCATGAAAACGGAAAGTTTGCCTGGATCATGGACCCGGACGAAAACAAGATCGAGCTCTGGGAACCGAAGGCCTGAAAGGTCACGGAGATTGGCGGCATGTCGGCTGCCACAAAACCAGGCATCCCCCCAATGCCGCCAAATTCAAGGATTGGACAGCAGAAAGACCGTCATGACCCGCACGAAGATCTGCTGCATTGCCACTGTTGCTGAAGCCCGGGTTGCCGTGCGCCATGGCGCGTCTGCGATCGGGCTCGTCTCCGCAATGCCAAGCGGGCCAGGGGTCATACCTGAATCACGCATCCATGAGATTGCGGCTTCTGTTCCGCCGCCGGTGGCGACCGTTCTTCTGACGAGCTTGGCGTTGCCCGAGGACATGATCGCGCAGCAGAAGCGATGCCGGGTCAATACGCTGCAAATCTGCGATCGAGTCGATCCTGGTGCGTATGCTGAACTGCGCAAGGCACTTCCGGGGGTCGCGCTTGTGCAGGTGGTCCATGTTTCCGGGGAAGATTCCGTATCGGAGGCGCTTGATGTCGGTTCTCGAGTCGACGCACTTCTCTTGGATTCGGGCAACCAATCGCTTCCCGTTAAGGAGCTTGGCGGAACAGGTCGCACACATGATTGGGCTTTGAGTGCGAGAATCGTTGCCGAGTCGAGGGTTCCGGTTTTCCTGGCGGGTGGGCTGAATTCCGACAATGTCAAGGAAGCCATCCGAATGGTCCGGCCGTTCGGGGTAGACGTTTGCAGTGGGGTGCGGACGGCGGACGCCTTGGACGAGGAGAAACTCGAGAAGTTCATGAGCCAGGTGCGACAAACGTCGTGCGGATGAGATCGAAGGACGACTCGTGACACATGATCGCAAACCGTCGTGGTTCCTTCTCCCGCTGGGGCTGCTGTCCGGCCTCGCCACCCTCGTCTACTTCGCCTTCGTCGTCTACCAGCCGGACCGTCCGGTCGCCACCATCGTTCCGGGGTCCTCGTCGGGCCCGGGGGCATCGAACTCGGCGCTGACGGCTGGGATCTGGTCCTCGTTGTCGACGCCGACGGGCGGGTGATTCGCGAGACCCAGGTGACCTTCGAACTCAAACTCCAGGAGCGCCTCCGGAGGGTGCGCTGCCGGCCCGGCGACCCGGTCGTCGGCACGTTCATCACCACTGCGCCGCCCGAATCCGGTGAACTCAGCGGCAGCTTCGACATCGAGCTCGCCCGTTGCGAGGATGCCGACACGGGGAAACCCCTCAATTGGCCGCCGAAACCCCTTGTCATCCATGGAAGCTTCGCCCGACTCCCGCTGGACGGCGAAACGAAGTGACGCAGATTTGTTCGGCCACCCCAAGCCGCAACCGGCTACCCCGATGTGACGGCGTTACCCCGACGCCGCCCTTTTTGAAATAAACCTTGCGCAATCCTGTTTTGCGGCTACCTTGCCACCAAGCCGGGAGCAATTTCCGGCGGCGGCGAACAACAGAGCCGAGTCCCCAAGACGGGCTACGCCGCAATTTCGATTCCCCCCTCTTTCCCTTCGCTGTTGTTTGGGTCAGAAAGTGCGGCCGTTCCGTACCAGCCCGGGCTATACGGAAACGGCGGAGACCAATTAAACATGACAAGAACAAAATCCGAGATTTCTACCGGCTTCGATCGGTTTCGCCTTCATCCGTCCTTGATGCGCGGGATCGAGGCTTTAGGCTTCACGAACCCCCGCTCCATCCAGGATGAGACCATTCCCGCCGGACTGGCGGGCCGCGACGTGCTGGGCCTGGCCCAGACGGGCACGGGCAAGACCGCGGCGTTCGCGCTGCCCCTGCTGCAACGCATCCTGGAACAACCCGGCAGCGGGCCGCGGGCACTCGTGCTGGCGCCCACGCGGGAGCTCGCCAACCAGATCGCGGCCGAGATCCGCGCGCTGTCCAAGTTCACCCGCATCAAGGGTGTCACCATCTACGGCGGGGTTTCGGCGTACGGCCAGGCCAGCGCCCTGCGGGGTCGTCCCGAGATCGTCGTCGGTTGCCCCGGTCGCGTGCTCGACCTGCTCCAACAGAATATCCTGAAGCTGGACCGCATCGAGACCCTCGTGCTGGACGAGGCCGACCACATGTTCGACATGGGATTCTTGCCGGACATCCGGGAGATCATCGCGGCGTTGCCCAAGGTCAGGCAGAACCTGCTCTTCTCGGCCACCATGCCGCGGGAGATCCGTCATCTGGCCGACAAGATGCTGATCGATCCCCAGGTCGTCGAGCTGGCTGATTCCGCTCCGGCGGCGACCATCGACCACGATCTGGTCCTGGTCTCCGAGGGGGACAAGAAGGACCTGCTGGAGCGCCTGCTGGCCGGCGATGATTGCCGCACGGCCATCGTTTTTACCCGCACCAAGCACCGGGCGCGTCGTCTGGCTGAGCAGCTCAGCAAGAGCGGCCACCGGGCCGTGGGTCTGCAGGGCAACATGTCCCAGGCCAAGCGTGATCTGGCCATGCAGGGATTCCGCACCAACCGGTTCGACATCTTGGTCGCCACGGACATCGCCGCGCGGGGTATTGACGTCAGCAACGTTTCGTACGTGATCAATTTCGACGTGCCGAACACGCCGGAAGCCTACACTCACCGCATCGGGCGCACGGGCCGCGCCGAGACCGCAGGCGCCGCGTGCACCTTCGTGACCGGTTCGGACCACGCCTGGTTGCGGGCCACCGAGCGAATGATCGGCGAGTCGATCCGGCGGCGCCAGGTCGATGGCTTCTTTGCCGATACCGAGGTTGCGCCCGCCCGGTCGCGCCGTCCCTTCCGCGGTCGTCCGCCGCGCAGTGGACGTTCCGATTCCCGGCAACGGCGGTAAGGGGCTTCATGTCGAATCTGGTGTCCACAAAAGGTATCGGCCGGCCGGATTGGATCCGGTCGGTCGCCGAATTCAACCGGTCCGATACCCGCAAGGCCGTCTGGCAGCTGATCAACACCGTGGTGCCCTATCTGGCGGCCATGGGACTGATGGTCTTCAGCGTCCTGCGCGGGTGGCCGTACCCGGTGACCCTCGCCCTGGCGGTGCCGGCGGCGGGACTGGCCATCCGGCTCTTCATCCTGTTCCACGACTGCTGCCACGATTCGTTTTTCACCTCCCGGCGGGCCAACCGCATCATGGGGTACATCACGGGGATTTTGACCTTCACCCCGTACGACTCCTGGCGCAACGCCCACAATACCCACCATGCGACCGCCGGCAACCTCGACAGCCGCGGCACGGGTGACGTCTGGACCATGACGGTGAGCGAATATCTGGCCTCGTCGCGCCTGAAGCGGCTGGGCTACCGACTGGTGCGCAACCCGTTCTTCCTGCTGCTGGTGGTGCCGTTCTGGCTGTCGATGATCGCCTACCGCATTCCCCAGCGGAATGGGGGGCCGAATGCCGCGGCCAGCGTGTGGATCACCAACCTGGGGCTGGCTGTGATCTTCGGCGTCGCCGCGTTGACGGTGGGCTGGCAGACCTATGTGCTGGTGCAGGTGCCGGTGGTTCTTCTGGCCTGGTCCGCGGGAGTCTGGCTCTTCTATGTCCAGCACCAGCACGAGGACGCCTACTGGGAGGCGGAGGACCGCTGCGACCCCCTGAAGGCGGCGTTGCAGGGCAGTTCCTACTACAAGCTGCCGCGGGTGCTGCAGTGGGTCAGCGGCAACATCGGCCTGCACCATATCCATCACCTGAGGCCCCGCATCCCCAACTACCACCTGCAGCGGTGCCAGGACGCGGTCCCGGCCCTGCAGAAGGTCCGCCCGCTGACCCTGCGCCGGAGTCTGAAGTCGGTGGCCATGAACCTGTGGGATGAGGAGACGAGACAGATGGTCAGCTTCGGCGCCATCGGAAGCCGGGCCCGGACCGGCTGACACGGAATTTTGACCGCGGGAGGGTGCGCCTTCTTGCCGGTCGTTGAGTTTCCCCGATTGTCGGGGAATTCGGTTCGGGGCCACCGTGGCTACCGAACCCGGAGAAGCTCCGAATATCATGCCGGAAATAGCCGGCGATGCGAGGGGCTTGGTTTAGCCGGTAAGCCGGCACATGGAGAAAAGATCTTGAAGAAAATCTACGTGGGCAACCTGCCTTTCACCGCGACCGAGGACGAAATCAAAGAGATGTTCGGCCAGCACGGCACGGTCCACTCCGTCGCTCTGATCAATGATCGGGAGACGGGTCGCCCTCGGGGCTTCGGCTTCATCGAGGTGGACGACGACGCCCTGCCCGGCATGATCTCGGCCTTGGACGGCAAGGAAGTGGGCGGTCGGGCCCTGCGTGTGAACGAAGCCCAGGATCGTCCCCGCAGTGGCGGCGGCGGTGGTGGTGGCGGCGGCGGCGGCGGACGCTGGTAAGCGCGCCCAGCCAACCCCTCAGTTGACTGGAACCCCCGTCGCTCCTGGAGCGGCGGGGGTTTTGGGTGTCACGGCCGGTCAGGCTCAGGGGGGAGAGGAGGCGGAGGTACGACGCGCCGTCAGGGTGGAACCCGGGTTCGTGTCGGCCAACCGGCCCCTGCGAGTCGAGCCTTTCCAGCCCAACCAGATGAACAGGGTCGAACCGGTGGCGAACGTCGCGCACCCCAGCGTGAACATCTTCAGGCTGAAGGGCAGGATGATGACGGCACCGAGGAACTGGGTCCCGATGCACGCATACAGCAGGCGCCGGATGACGGCGCTCGAACGGTCCCGGATGAACCACGCCCCCAGGGGAGCCCCGACGACTACGACGGGCACGCACACGTACCAGAACGACCAGGCCTGTGGCTGGATCATCGCCACGGACGCCGCGGTCATGCCGACGGCCTGAATCAGGAGGGCGAAATCACGGGCGACGGCGGGAGCCACCCCGAACACCAGGGTCAGGACCGGGAACGCCACGGCTCCGCCACCCTCGCTGGTGGCGCCGGCGATAAAGGACCCGACCACCATGGTCAGGGTCATCATGGGGTAATCCACGAGGAAATCCGCCCAGCGCCCTTGCCCGGTGATCAGGGGCAGCCACCAGCCCCAGATCAGGACGGCGACAAACCCCACGGGCGAGGTCCGGTTTCCTGCGATCATGGCCCGAATCATTTTGGCCATCTGATCTCCCTACTCGTTAAAGAAGACTCAATGTATCGAATTTGAGATTCGTTCAATCGGGAACCGCGAGAATGGGGGCTGGATTTTTATATTGACAAATATCAATATAGTGCTATTCTAACCCTATGGACCTCAAGAACACCAATCACCCCGTTTCCCGCGCCTGCTGCCAGACGCCGGTTCCCTTGACGGAGGCGGTCAGGGAGTCGGTTGGCGAGCTGGCGCCCATCTGCAAGGCCCTGGGCGATTCCACGCGCCTGCTCATGGCCGCCGTGCTGGTTGGGGCGGGCCGTCCGCTCTGTGTGTGTGAGCTGGAGACCTACTTCGACCTTTCCCAACCCACCATCTCCCATCACCTCGCCGTGCTGCGCAAGGCCAAGGTCGTGTGCACCGAACGGCGGGGAA
The DNA here is from genome assembly GCA_002790835.1 of bacterium CG_4_9_14_3_um_filter_65_15. Classification (GTDB taxonomy): domain Bacteria; phylum Krumholzibacteriota; class Krumholzibacteriia; order LZORAL124-64-63; family LZORAL124-64-63; genus JAHJTW01. The sequence goes on from PFVX01000026.1 coordinate 12,773, forward strand.
CCTGGGTGTATTACGCCATCGATCCCGGCGCCGTCCAGGGCGTCCGCAATCTCGCGGGCCTCGTCCTGGGAGACTGCTGCCGGGATCCGAAAGGATAAGGAGAGAACCATGAACGAACACGACATCAAGGACATCGTCCGCGAGCGCTACGGCAAAGCCGCCGAGCAGGTGCTGACCGGGAGTCGGGCCTCGTGCTGCGGGGGGTCATCCTGTGGCCCGCTGGGCTCGGTCGAACCCATCACCCGCGACCTCTACGCGGGCGACCAGCTGGAGGGGTTGCCCCAAAAGGCATTCCTGGCCTCCCTCGGTTGCGGCAATCCCACCGCGCTGGCCGATCTGAAATCCGGCGAGACCGTTCTGGACCTGGGTTCGGGCGGCGGCATTGACGTGCTGCTGTCCGCCAAGCGGGTGGGACCCACGGGCAAGGCCATCGGCCTGGACATGACCGACGAGATGCTGTTGGTGGCGCGTCAGAACCAGGCCCGGGCCGGAGCGACCAACGTGGAGTTCCTCAAGGGTTCCATCGAGGACATTCCGCTACCGGACGAGGCCGTCGACGTGATCATTTCCAACTGCGTCATCAACCTGAGCGGGGACAAGGACCGGGTGTTGCAGGAGGCATTCCGCGTGCTGAAGCCGGGTGGGCGCTTTGCGGTTTCGGACATCGTGCTGCAACGGGAACTGCCGGCGGATGTGCAGCGGTCGGTGGCTTTGTGGACCGGTTGCGTGGCCGGCGCCCTGGTCAGGGACGACTATCGCGCCCGCCTGGAAGCAGCCGGATTCACCGAGGTGTCGTTCGAAGTGACGCGAACGTACGCTCGGGAGGCCGTCATCGAAGTGGCCGGCGGCATGCCCGCGTCCGAAGGAGGACCTTCCGCCGTGCTCGACCATCTCGACGAACTGGACGGCGCCGTGGTCAGTGCGTTTATCCGGGCCCGGAAACCCTGACGAAAAAAGGGAGACCCCCGTGTGGGGGTCTCCCTTCCGCAATCTCCCTGCGAGGGGCTACTTCACCGGCCGGTTTTCCTCATCCACGAGCGTGGGTGCGGGGAAGCCGGCCTCCTTCAGCTGGGGAACGACCGTTTCCTTGTCGCCGACCAGCACGATCAGCAGCTTGTCCCAGTCGTAGATACCCGATTGGGCCAGGCCGTTGATTCCGGCCAGGTCCACGCTCGGGAGCGCGGCCAGGTCCTGCCGCAGGGCATCGGTGGACCGACCGTTGCGGACGAATCCTCCGATCACCTGAGCCGTTTGACCCGTGGTAGCCTGGGCGGTTTCGAGGTCGAAGCGGGTGGTCCGCATGGCCTTCTCCAGTTCCCCGGGAACCACGTTCCCGCCGGCCAGGCCGTTGAATTCGTTGCGGAATTCAGCCAGGGCCGGACCGGTGACCTGGGTCTGCACGGCGGATCCGGCGCCGAGCACCCATTGGGGGCCGTCCTCGATGAAAGAGGATCGCGCCCCGTAGGAGTAACCGTTCTTTTCGCGGATGTTCTGCATCAGTCGGCTGGTGAAGGTGCCGCCGAACAGGGTGTTCACGCAGCTGCGCAGGGCGCGGTCGGTCTCGTCGGGGGCGCTGACCGGCCGGGCGATGCTGATCACCGTCTGGGGGGCGCCGGGGCGGTCGACCAGCAGCAGGCCGGGCCGCGGTTCCACGATCGGCTTCAGCGAGGGCACGACATCCGATTTCTTGCCCTTCCAGCCGCGTAACAAGTCATCCAGGGCGGACTTGATCTGCTCGGGGGTGAAGTCCCCGGCAAACACGAACGAGGCGTGGGCGGGGTCGAACAGGCGGGGCGCCCAGGTGGTCACGTCGTCCCGCGTCAGAGGGTCCACCGTGGCCTGGAAACCATCCCCGGGGCGTCCGCGAGGATCGGCCGGGCCGAACAGCGCGAGCGAGGTGACGACCTGGGCCAGTTGCCGGGCATCCTCGCTGCGGGAACTGATCTTGCCCAGGGCCAGGTCCTTCTCCCGATCGAAGTCCTCCTGGGTCAGGTTGGGACTGCTCAAGGCGTCCGCCCAGAGGGACAGGGTGGGCTTGAGGCGCGAGGTCAGGCCGGAAACGTCCATGGTCATGGAACCGGTGCTGGAAAACGCCCGGACCTGGCCGCCCAGGGCGGAGACGGCGTTGGCGAAAGCGGTGGCATCGAGGTCGCCCGCTCCCTTGGTCGCCAGGGTGGCGCACAGCGAGGCCAAGCCCGCCTGGTCGCCCGGCAAGAGGGTTTCACCGCCGCTGATGATCGCCCGGCCGCTGAACAGCCCGGTTCCCGGCATGCTGACCACGTAGAGGGGCTGGCCGTTCTTCAGCTTCATGACGGTGGGCACGGCGGGGGAAGAGGGCCGCTCGGACAGGTTGTCGGGTCGCTGGTCGAGGTCGGCGTCGGCGACTGCGGCGCCCCCGGGCAGGATGCGCAGGTCGAGGCGACCGTCGCCCAGAACGTCCTTGCTCCAGGCCATGACCGAAGCGGCGGTGGGGGCCAGACGGCGGGCGAGATCGCGGTCGAAACTGTCGGCCTCGCCGAAGGCTTTCCGGTAGGAGTTCAACATGTCGGCGCGTCGGCGCAGGCTCTCCTTTTGACGCAGGAAATTGGCCTCGGTGGCGGCCTTGACCCGGTCCAACTCGTCGGCGCCGGGGCCGTCGGCCTGCAGCCGGGCGATTTCCTCGAGGACGACCTGCTTGATCTGTTCGAGGTCCTGGCCCTCGGCCGCGGTGACCTCGATGTGGAACTCGGAGCCGAGTTCCTGGCTGCCCTGATAGACGGTGACGTCCTGGGCCAGCTTGTCCTGACGGATCAGGCGCTCGACCAGGCGTCCGGTGGAGCGGTCGGCCAGCAGGGAGGCGATGACGTCCATGTCGGCGTCACCGTTGCGGAAATGCGGCGGAGAAGGCCAGACCAGGAAGAGCCGGGGATACCGCACCCGGTCGGTGGCCATGCGGAAAACCTCGCGCTCCAAGACCACCGGCTCGGCGGTGCGGTGCTGGGGCAGGGGGCGGGCCGGCACGGCGCCGAAGGTCTTGTTCACCAGATCCAGGGCCTCGCCGCGGTCGAAATCGCCGGCCACCACCAGGGTGGCGTTGCCGGGCACGTAGTAGGTGTCGAAGAAGCCCACGACGTCTTCCAGGGTGGCAGCCTCGAGATCCTCGTGGCTGCCGATGACCGAGTGGTGGTAGGGGTGCCCGGCGGGATAGAGCGCGTCGGGGATAATGATTTCGGCCTTGCCGTAGGGCTGGTTGTCCACGCCCTGCCTGCGCTTGTTGCGCACGACCTTACGCTGGAGGTCGAGCTTCTCGGTGGTCATGGCTTTGCCCAGCCCTTCGAGGCGGTCGGCGTCCAGCCACATTAAGGTCGGCAACAGGGAGCTTGGCCCCCAGCTGTAGTAGTTGGTGCGGTCGGTGCTGGTCGAGGCGTTGTTGGGCCCCGCCGCCGCTTTCCATCATCACGTCGAACTGGTTTCCGGGCACGCGGTCGGTACCCATAAACATGAGGTGCTCGAACAGGTGGGCGAACCCGGAGCGGCCCGGGGCCTCGTCCTTGGAGCCGACGTGGAACCAGGTGTTGATGGTCACCATGGGCTGGGTGTGGTCCGGGTGCAGGATCACCGTCAGGCCGTTGGGCAGGGTGACGGTTTCGACGTCGAAGGGTGCGGCGACTGCGGCGGTCGCGACGGCGACAAGCAGCAGAGATAGGATCACGGGACGCATGACAGCCTCCAGGTAAGTGCGGTGGCCTCCGGGGTGGGTAGAGGCTGCAAATCAGGGCGCGGGGGTATCGGGACATGATAGGCCAGAAGTAACGCCGTGTCGATTGCCCTTCTCGCCGGGGGCGGACGGAGCTACATTGAAGCAAACGGCCGGATGCCCACTTCCCCGTCAAGGAGCACGCCATGATCACCGATCCCCAAGCGAAAAGCCAATCCGGAGAATACCTGATGGCCTTCGAGGACAGCTGCGATCGGGTGCCCGTGCTCCTGATCCACGGATTTCCCCTCAGCAGTTCCCTGTGGGATTTCCAGGTCGACGACCTGGCGGACATCGCCCGGCTGATCGCGCCGGATCTGCGGGGCCACGGACTGTCCGAATCCACGCCGCCGCCCCTGAGTGTCGGGGATTACGCCGACGACTGCGCCCGGTTGCTCGATCATCTGGGCATGGATGGCCCGGTGGTCGTCGCCGGCTTGTCCATGGGCGGCTACGTCGCCTTCGAGTTCTGTCGCCGCTTCCCCGAGCGGGTGGGCGGGCTCATCCTGGTTTCCACCCGGGCGGGAACCGATTCCGCAGCCGGGAAGGAAGGCCGGGACAAGGCGGCCGGCGTGGCCATCGCCGGCGGAGCGGCCGCCATCACCGCCGACATGCTGCCCAAACTTCTGGCGCCCGCGGCCTACGAGGCCGAGCCCGATCTCGTCGAGTTCGTGCGGGAAATGATGCTCGAAACCTCCACCGACGGAATCGTGGGCGCCTTGTCCGCCATGCGCGACCGGCCCGACTCCACGCCCGACCTGCCGGCCCTGGAGGTCCCCACCCTGATCCTTCACGGGCAGGACGACCAGTTGATCCCCGTCTCCGAAGCCGAGGTGATGCGGGACGGGATCCCCGGCTCCGAGCTGGTGATCGTGCCGGGAGCGGGGCATCTGCCGAATCTCGAGCAGCCGGACATCTTCAACGATGCGATGCGCGAGTTCCTGGAAGGCTTCTATTGATCGCTTCGCGGTGGCGCGTGCGGGCTCATGGGGCGACCTTGTCGGGATAAACGAATCCCCCGAGGAGGCCCCATGAGCAAGATCCTGACTGTCGCCACGGCCGTGCCGGCCAACCCCATCGAGCAGGAAGAGGCCATGGCCTTCGCCCGGATCCAGTTCGGGGGGCGCATCCCCGACCTGGAGCGGCTGATGCCCCTGTTCGGCAACTCCGGCATCCGCACGCGCTATTTCGCCGCATCGAGGGAGTGGTTCTCCTCGCCGCACGACCTGGCCGAGAAAAGCGCCCTGTACGTCCGCGAGGCCACGCGGCTGGCCGCCGAGGCGTCGGAAAAGGCCCTGGCCCAGGCCGGGCTCGCGCCCACCGACATCGACTACGTCATCTACGTGAACACCACCGGCCTGGCCACGCCCTCCATCGACGCCCGCCTGATCAACGTGCTTGGGCTGCGGACGGATGTGCGGCGCACGCCGATATGGGGTCTGGGCTGCGCCGGGGGCGCGGCGGGTCTCTCCCACGCCCATCACTACGTCCTGGGTCACCCCAAGGATCGCGTCCTAGTGGTCGCGGTGGAACTGTGCGGCCTGACTTTTCTGCCGGACGACGTGTCCAAATCCAACTTGGTGGCCACCGCGCTTTTTGCCGACGGGGCCGGCGCGGTCATCGTCGGCGGGGACGAAACCGAGGGGCCGGGCCTGGAACTGCTCGACACCCGTAGCCGCTTCTACCCCGACTCCCTGGAGGTCATGGGCTGGACCGTGCTCCAGGAAGGGTTGCAGGTGGTTTTCGCCACGCGCATTCCCGACATCGTGATCGAGACCGCGGCCGAGGATTTCGGTTCGTTCCTGGCCGGACACGCCCTGCGGATCACGGACATCGAGGCGTACCTGCTGCATCCCGGCGGGAGCAAGGTGCTGGAGGCGTACGGCCAGGCCCTGGACCTGACGCCCGAACAGCTGTCCATTCCCCAGAGTGTCCTGCGAGACTACGGCAACATGTCTTCGGCCACGGTCTTGTTCGTCCTGGAAAGGTACCTGAAGGAATTCGGGACGGGCCGGGGCGGCCACGGTCTGATCTCTTCGCTGGGTCCGGGCTTCTGTTCGGAATCCCTGCTGGTGGGGTTGTAGTCGGCCTCAGTCCAGGTGCATCCGCAGCATCCGCTTCGTCGCCATCTTCAAGTGGTAACGGGGATTGCGGCGCCAGCGCATCAACCCCAGCAGGTGCTTGATCTCCTTGCGCGCCTCTTCCGCCCCGCGTGCGCGGCAGGCTTCCCCGGCGCCGAAATCGGCCCAGTGGAACTCGGTGACCTGGGGCCGGATCACGTAGTCGGCGGTATCGCACACGAACCGGTTCAGCCGCTGGCGGGCGATGGTGTTGCTGCGCAGGATCATGTCCAGGCCGGTGTTGAAGGTGGATTCCTCGAAGGCGGGAATATCCACGGCGATGACGAAATCCGCACCCATCTCGCGACAGGCCTCCACCGGCACCCGGAACGGCCCGCCTCCGTCGACGATGATTTTTCCGTCGCGGCGCACGGGCGGGAAGATGGCGGGGATGGCGCAACTGCTGTACAGACCCTCGACGAGGGGGCCGCTGGTGGTCACGATCTGCTCGCCGGAGACCAGGTCCAGGGCCACGGCGGCCATGGGTATGGGCAGATCCTCGAAGCTCAAGGGGCCGAACGCGCTGCCCAGGGGGTTGAGCAGCTTTTCCCGCTCCTGGATCCACGGTCGGGTGACGGTCTTGACCGCGATCATCTTGCGCTGCATGAAGTCGAAGACGCCCGAGATCCGGGATTGGGACGACTGGGGATCCAGCCCGTCCTTGGGCACGAACGGCGCCCAGTAGTCCGCGAAATCCCTGTTGGTGACGTAGGTCTTCAGCTTTTCCCAGATCCAATCCGGATCGGGATTCTGGGCGTAGAGCGCCCCGACGATGGAGCCCATGCTTGTGCCGGCGACGATGTCGGCGCGAATACCGGCCTCTTCGAGTACCTGCAGCACGCCGGCATGGGCCAGGCCGCGTGCGCCGCCGCTACCCAGGGCGATCCCGATCTTGGGTTTTCGGAACATGACACCCTCCATGATGTGTAGATGGGCAAGATAGCAGAGCCCCGGCGGAGGTCCAATGAGTCTTTGACCCGGCGCCACCGGGGCAGTAGCGTTGGACCGGTCCAATGGTCGAAGATCGGCAACGGAAAGGACGGGCGCATGGACCCCTCAACGGTGAATCTGGATCCCCAATCCCCGTTTATGATCGAGCGCATGCTGCGGCTTTGGCGACTGGGCATGGACGAGGCGGAAACCTTCGCATCCGAAGACGAGTTCCGGGTCGTGCTCCAGGAAGTCGAGCACGCTGAACTGGCCAAGAACTATTCCGCCCTGGTCCGCAAGCGGCCCGGCGAGATGGCCCAGGAATTGGCCTTCCAGGCCTACGACGCGCTGTCGGGCGAAGAGGCTCTCGCTTTCGCCGAGCAGGCCCTCGAGGGCGATCCGCGCTGCGTGGACGCGCTGGTCATCCGGGCCTTCCTGACCGCCGAGGACATGGGCGAATTGATTCCCCTGCTCCAGCACGCCGCCACCTGCGGGGAAGAGGATCTGGGCGAGGATTTCTTCGCCGAATTCATGGGCGACTTCTGGCCCATGGTCGAGGCCCGGCCCTACATGCGCTGCATCAAGCAACTGGCCGAAGTGCTGTGGAACGTGGGGCGCCGCCTGGATGCCGTGGCCCACTACGAAAACCTCATGGACCTGGATCCCGAGGACCACATGGGCAACGGAGCCCTGCTGCTGGGCAACTACCTGGCCATGGGCGAGGTGCAGCGGACCTGGGATCTCCTCGAGGAAATCGACGACGAGGAGGGCGCGGTCTACAACTGGGCCTGGGTGCTCGTGTTCCTGCTGGTGGGTGACGAAGAGGGCGCCCGCGAAGCCGTGGATCATGCCCTGGACGTGAACGCCTACGTCGCGCCCCTGCTCATCGGCATGGGTGAGGATGAGGATGCCGAGCTCGTCACTCCCGCCGAGGCCCTGACCGGCACCAAGGAAGAGGCGCGATACTGCCTCCAGGTGCTGGGAGAAGCCTGGTCCGTCCATCCCACCGCCCACTGGTGGTTGCTGGATGTTTTGCGCGCAATGGGCCTGGTCACCGATGCCGACGCCCCCGGAGAGATTGAATAACCTCCCGGGGTCTCCCCGTGAACGGCATTTTGTGGTATAATCATGCAGCGGTCGGGGCATATCCGCTCCCGACCGCCTGTGTATCGGTTTCCCCTCATGCCGGAGACGACACCCGTGCGCTTGTCCGTTGCCCATGTCCGTGGAGTGACGATCGGCCTGGCCGCTCTGGCCGTGGCCCTGATCGGCACCCTTCCCGCCAGCGGATCCGGGGATACCCCTGATGGCCTCGTGTCGCCCCTGTTGCAGGCGGCGATGGACCATCCCCTGGATCTGGGTTTGGCGGCCGACGAGCCGTTGACCGTGTGGGTGTATTTTCGCGACAAGGGCGTGGCCAAGAGCGGCCTGGACGCCGCCGTGCGCCGGGCCGAGGAGAAGTTGAGCCCACGCACCCTCGCCCGCCGTCGCCGGGCCATGGCCCCGGATCGACCGGTGGTCGACGGCCGGGACCTCCCGGTGGCCTCGGCTTACCTGGGCGCGGTGGAGGAGGTGGGCGGCCGGCTGCGGCACACCAGTCGTTGGCTCAACGCGGCCAGCTTCAGGCTGCGGGCCACGGACGTCGCGCGCGTCTCGACCTTGCCCATGGTGGAGCGGGTGGATCTGGTGCGGCGGTTCCGGAATCCCCTGACTCCAAAGATGCAACCTGCCTCCCGGTTGGCCAGTGACGGCGTCGACAAGGCGGCCCAGTGGACCCTGGATTACGGCCTGAATCTTTCCCCGTTGCAGCAGGTCCAGGTGCCCGCTGTGCACGAGATGGGCGTGACCGGTCGCGGTATCGTGGTGGGCATGCTGGACACGGGATTCCGCACCACCCATGAGGCCCTGGCCGGAGTGACGGTGCTGGACGCCTACGATTTCGTGGGCAACGACTCCATCGTGGGCTACCAGGCGGGTGACGCCACCTCGGCGATCAACCACGGCACCATGACCCTTTCGACCCTGGCCGGTTACATGCCCGGGAGACTCATCTCGCCGGCCTACGGCGTATCGGTGCTGCTTGCGCGCACCGAAGATGTCTCCCAGGAGGTTCCCGCCGAGGAGGACAACTGGGTGGCCGGCCTGGAGTGGGCCGAGGCCCGGGGCGCGGACATCATCTCGTCCTCGCTGGGCTACATCGATTGGTACACCTTCGCCGACCTGGACGGGAACACGGCCGTGACCACCATCGCCGCCGACCTGGCCGCGGGCCGAGGACTCGTGGTGGTCAACAGCGCCGGCAACAACCGGGTCTCCACCAACTCGCTCATCGCCCCGGCCGACGCCGACAGCGTGATCACCGTGGGCGCGGTGGATCTGTCCGGCACCTACACCTCCTTTTCCTCGCCGGGGCCGACGGCCGACGGCCGCATCAAACCCGACGTCATGGCCTTGGGGCTCGGCAACCCCGTGGCCAACCCCACCGATGATCACGGCTACGGCTTCGTCAACGGGACCTCATTCAGTTGCCCGCTGACCGCCGGGGTGGCGGCTCTGATGTTGTCGCGTGTGCCGGGGTTGACACCCCTGCAGGTGCTCGAGGCGTTGCGCGAGACCGCCTCGCAGGCGGGTGCGCCGGATAACAACTACGGCTGGGGCGTGGTGGATGCCCTGGCGGCGGTGACCTATTTCGGCCCGATGTTCCAGACGTCTCCCCTGGGTGACACCGACGACACTTTTGGACCCTATCCGGTGACGGCTGTGGTCACCGACCGGGTCGGGGTCGACCCGGCCAGCGTCGTGCTGAATTATCGTGTCAACGAGGGGAGCTGGAACGCCCTGGCCATGTCCCCGACCGGTAACAGTGATGAGTTCGGCGCCGCCATTCCGGGTCAGGGCCTGGGGTCGACCATCGAGTACTCCGTCACCGCCACCGGCACCAACGGTTTCACCACCACCTGGCCGGCCTACGGCACGGATCTTCCCCGGCGGTTCCAGGTCACCACCATCGTGAACCTGCCGGTCTCCGTCGTACCGGACCTGGTCATCCCCATGGATGATCCCGCGGGCGTTTCCAGCGTGATCACCCTGTCGGGCGCCCAGTCCGGAATCGTCGTGGATGTCTCGGTGGACGTGCACATCACCCATCCGGACATCGGCGAACTGACCCTGCTGCTGACCAGCCCCTCGGGAACCGAGGTGACCCTGCATCTGCGGACCGACGCAGGCACGGTCGACCTGGTGGGCAACTATCCCCAGAGCTTGACCGTGGACGGGCCGGGCAGCCTGTCCTGGTTCCACGACGAGACCAGCATCGGACCCTGGACCCTGACCGCCATCGACGCCCTGCCGGGCAGTAACGGGGTGATCGACAGCTGGGGTCTGAATTTCGTGCTCAAGGATTTCGTGTCCGCCGGCGGTCGCGCTCCCGCCGCCATGGCCGTGCTGCACCCCAACAGCCCCAATCCCTTCAACCCCAAGACGAGGATTGCCTTCGACCTTGCGGTTGCCTGCCGGACGCAGCTTTCCATTTTCGATCTGCGTGGTATGGTTGTGCGCAGGTTGCTGGGTGAAGTCCTGGACGCCGGCCCGCACAGCGTGGTCTGGGACGGCCGGGACGGTTCCGGCCGCGAGGTGGGCAGCGGCGTCTATCTGTACCTGCTCGAGACGCCATTCGAGATCCGGGAACGCAAGATGCTCCTGGTGCGCTGACCCTCCCGCCCAATCACGATCCGCAAGGGGATGGGACCTCCATGGCCAAATCCACCACCAGGTTTTTCTGCACCGACTGCGGCCACGAGGAACTGCGCTGGCTGGGCAGGTGTCCCGGCTGCGGACAGTGGAACACCTTCAAGGAAATGAAGCTCGCCCCGGAAGGGGGCAAGAAGGGCTCGCGGGGCTTCGGGTCGCGTTCCGGCAAGGAGCGTGAGGCCGGCGCTCCGGGATTCGCCGGGAACCGCCGTGGTCCCGGCGGAGTGCTGGAGGCGGTTCCGCTGGCGGAAATCGGCTCCGCCGAGCACGAGCGTCTGCCCGTCGCGCCGACCGAAGTTGCCCGGGTGCTGGGCGGGGGCCTGGTGGCCGGGTCGGTGGTGCTGCTGGGCGGCGAACCGGGCGTGGGAAAATCCACCCTATTGACCGGGCTGGCCCTGTGGTGGGCAGCCCAGGGGGTCCGGGTGCTCTACGTGGCGGGAGAGGAATCCCCCACCCAGATCCGGATGCGGGCCGAACGTCTCGGATTCGCCGCCGACCGCAGCCCCGGTTTCTCCATCCTGCCGGAAGTGCACCTGGAAACCCTGTTGTCCGCCTTGGACCGGGAGTGTCAATCCTTGGAGACGTCAACCGAAGGGGACGCTCCGGGAGCCGGGAAGTGCATCGTCATCGTCGATTCCATCCAGACCCTGCACAGCGAGCACATCGACGCCTTCCCGGGCAGCCCCACCCAGATCAAGTACTGCGGCGGCGTGATGGCCGATTTCGCCCGCCGCACGGGCTTTCCCGTCTTTCTGGTGGGGCACGTGACCAAGAGTGGCGACCTGGCCGGTCCCAAGCTGCTCGAGCACATGGTGGACACCGTGCTGTACTTCGAAGGCAGCGACGGCGGCCCCATCCGCATGGTGCGCGCGGTGAAGAACCGCTTCGGGAACACGGGCGAACTGGCGGTGCTGGAAATGCGTGGCGACGGGCTGGTGCCGGTGGATCAGGCCGGGGTCTTGTTTCTCAGCGGACGCCGCGGCAACGAACCGGGAGCCGCCGTGTGTGCCATACGCAACGGTTCGCGCACCTTCTTGGTGGAGATCCAGGCCCTGGTGTCACCCTCGCGTTACGGTACCCCCCAGCGGGTGGTGCAGGGGGTTGACAGCAAGCGGGTGGCCTTGCTGGCGGCCATCCTGGAAAAGCGCGCGGGGATGGACCTGGCCGGTTGCGACATCTTCGTCAAGGTGGCCGGAGGCGGGCGTATCGACGATCCCGCGGCCGATCTGGCCATCATGGCCGCCCTGGCTTCATCCCTGCGGGAGCGGCCGGTGCCCGCGAGCACCCTGGTCCTGGGCGAGGCCGGTTTGACGGGGGAGGTGCGCCGGGTCACGGACCTGGACGCCCGCCTGCTGGAAGCCGGCCGCCACGGATTCGCCCGGGTCGTGATGGCTCCGGCGGCGGGAAAGAGCAAGAAACGCACCCAGGGGCTGGAGATCGCCACCTGCACCAGCGTGGAAGAGGGCGTGGCCCTGGCTCTGGAACCGGCGGCAAATCGGGCCCTGGGAGGGTGTTGAGATGACGGCACCGAGGCGCCCGGAACTGAGTCGCCCGATACCCCTGGTTCACCTGGTCCACCTGGCCGGGGGACGGGGATTGCGCGCCGGCGGCAACCAGCCCAAACAGTTCCTCATGACGGCGCGCGGGCCGTTGTTTTCGGTCAGCCTGCAGACCTTCCTGGCCGGGGAGGGGGGGCACGGCTATCGCCTGGGCGCCGTGGTGGTGACCGCACCGGTTGCCGGCCGGGGGGGCGTGGAGACCGAACTGGCCCGCCTGCGGCCGGATGGCCCGTTGCGGGTGGCCGAGCCCGGGCCCACGCGCACCGCTTCGACCTGGCAGGCCTTGACGAAGCTGGCGGAGCTGGAACCTGCGCCCGATGATCTGGTCGCCGTTCACGACGCGGCGCGTCCTTTCGCGTCGGCGGATCTCCTGGCCGCACTGGTCGTCCAGGCCGCCGCTTCCGGAGGGGCAGTGCCGGGGTTGCCGGTGACCGACACCATCGTGTGGACCGGTGATCCGCAGGTTGAGTACCTGGAGCGCGACGCCCTGCGCGCGGTCCAGACGCCCCAGGTGTTCCGCTGGGACCTCCTGCATGCCGCCCACCGCTGGGCCGCGGAAAACGGCAGGGATTTCACCGACGACGGGGGCCTCCTGGCGGTCCGGGGCCACCCGCCGGTTCTGGTGCCGGGTGAACCGGGCAACTGGAAGGTCACCTCCCAGCAGGACTGCCTGCGTGCCGTAGATCTCCTCGCTGAATAGCGGTCCGTTCCCTCTTTAATCGTGATTCTTCCGCTATCCTTTTGTGGTATCATCCTGCTTTGGTCGCCACTTCATCGCCTGCACCGGAGGAATCGCGCATGTCGTCCCGAAACCGAGGAATTTTCCTGATTCTGAGCAGTCTCTTCACCTTGGCCTTGGCCGGGTGTTCCAGCGATAGCCCCACCAATCCGCTGACGGCCCCCGGGATTGATGCCGTTTCGCGGGCGGCGGACAAGGGCCTGCCCCCCGGGGCCGGTGAGGTGTTGCCCGGGCGTTACATCGTGCGGCTGGAACCGGGCAAGAGACCGGTCGCGGCCCTGGCGACGGATCTGGCCAAGCGCAACGGCTTTGCCGTCCAACACCTGTACAGTTCCGCGCTGCGCGGATTTTCCGCCGGGATGACCGCCGAACAAGCCGCCGCGTTGGCCGCCGAAAACGGGGTCTTGGGCGTGGAACCGGACCGGCCCATGCAGGCGTTCGCCGAGTTTCTGCCCACGGGTGTGGATCGGGAGGACGTGGAGCGGAACCCGTATTCCGGCATCGACGGGGTTTCGGCGGCGGTTGACGTGGACATCGCCATCATCGATACGGGCATCGATCCGGATCACCCCGATCTGAACGTGGTCGGCGGCGTGAAACTGTTGGGCGGCACCAGTGATCCCGACTTCCGCGACGGCTTCGGCCACGGCACCCACTGCGCCGGCATCGCCGCAGCGCGCAACGACGGCCAGGGCGTGGTGGGCGTGGCGCCCGGCGCCCGGCTGTGGGCCGTCAAGGTCCTCAACGACAGCGGCAGCGGCAGCATGTCCGACATCATCGCGGGGGTCGACTGGGTTGCCGCCCGCGCCGATGAGATCGAGGTCATCAACATGAGCCTGGGCGGGTTCGGCTGGTCCGATGCCCTGCGCAGTGCCATCCAGGGCTGCGTGGGCCAGGGCGTTGTGGTGGCCGTGGCGGCCGGCAACTACGGCATGGACGTGTACGGCTTCGACCGGACCATCGGCAACTGGGATGATCAGGTGCCGGCGGCCATCCCCGAGGCCATGACCGTCAGCGCGTTGGCCGACGGCGACGGTCTGCCCGGCGGTCTGGGCGCGGCGACTTCCTCCGGGGCCGATGATTCCTTTGCCTCGTTCTCCAACACATCCCACAACGTCGTGGCGGGCAACCCGGTGAACTCGCCGGGGGCGGCCATCGACCTGATGCTGCCGGGCGTGGACATCATCTCCTCGGTGCCCGGAGGCGGCTACGCGGCGCTGTCGGGTACCAGCATGGCCTCGCCCCACGCGGCGGGCCTGGCAGCCCTGTATATCGCCCAACACGGCCGGGCCGCCGACGCGGCGGGGGTGTACGCCATCCGGCAGGCCCTGATCGACCAGGGCGCGCCTCAGAACAGCCCCTGGGGTCTGGCCGCCGGCGGCGACCGCGACGGGAACATCGAGCCCATCGGCATGGCGGCGCCCCTGGCCGCGTTCTCGGATCTCGGTTTCCGGTCTTTCCGCGCCCAGGCCAGCATCCACCCCGGTGACACCGTTCACGCCAAGGTCGCCCTGGGCAATCGCGGCACCAGCGCCGTGACCGGGCCGGTGACCCTGCGCATGTTCGAATCCGGCTCGGGGACAGAGGTGACCACGCCGCGGGTGTTGTCCTCGGGATTGGCCGTGGGCCAGTCCATCACCAGCGCGCCGCACATTCGCACCCCGGCCGACCTGGCGCCGGGGACCTACACCCTGGTGGTGCAGCACGATCTGGGCGACGACGTTGGTTTCAACGACAGCATGTCCCTGGAAATCGAGGTTCTGCCGCCGGCTATGCGGCGGCCCGTGGTCCAGGACTGACCCGTCGGCTCACCCCGCGGGGGCGGTCACTTCACCAAGGTCAGGGTGCGGATCCGGTCGGTGGCGCCGGCGTGCAGCTGCACAAAATATATCCCGCTGGGTTGACGTCGCCCGGCGTTGTCGGTCCCGTCCCAGGTGACTTCGTACCGCCGCCCGGGCTGATGGAAGCGGTCGTCAATCAACGTGGACACGATGCGTCCCCTGAGATCCAGGATCTGCAGGGTCACGGGGATGTCGCCGTCTCCCAAGGCCAGCTCGAAGGGAATGCGGGTCAGTGGATTGAAGGGGTTGGGATAATTCGGCAGAAGCAGATTTTCGCCGAAGGGAATCACCGGAGTCGGTGAGACAAGACTTTCGAGTCCCTGGTCGATGGCATCACGGATGGCCGCGTCGTTGTAGTTGCCGCGCCAGATGACGATCCCATCGCCCCCGATGACGAACAGGTAGTCGTAGGTGCAGGCGTAAGCGGCCGGAATCCCGGCGGCGGAGCCTTTCATGAGGATGGGGTAGGTCACTCCGGAGGCGCTGGCGAAGACCTGGACCTGGGCCTGATTGCCGTCCCACAGATCGATGGCCAGGGCTTGGAAGGGTTGGTCGCCGTAGGTCTGGTTGATGGCCTCCGTACCGGAGCCGAAGCCGATGCAGGAGCTTCAGCCATATCCAACCATGAAAAGCAACACCACTTCACCATGGTGTTGGCTCAGGGTATGAATGGGCCCGGCGGGAAATTCCTGCAGGGCGAAATCCGCAGCCGGGGTGCCGGGATCCCCGGGCCCTGCGAAGGCGATTGCAGCGTTGGCCGCCAAGCAGGCGACCAGGAGCAGGCGCAATAATAGTCTCGGCATTGCGATTCTCTTCTCTCTTCAGGCCGGCCGCGGCCGGGCCGCTGCCCTGTCCCCATACCGTAATTTAATTGTATGAAGCTGCAACCGGCCCGCAAGCGTGTTGACGGTCCTTGGCACGATCCGGTGTCTGGGCTATGATCCGCCCCGGGAGGGATTGCCCATGATTGTCAACGACCACAGCCGGGACCATGTGAGGTTCCTCCAGTTGCACCTGGGGGGGGACCGCAATTTCCAGTACCTGATCGGCGATGCGCGCACGGGGGATGCGGCCGCGGTGGATCCGGGGTTCGGCGCGGGGACCTTCGCCGCCATCGCCCAGGACCAGGGATTGTCCATCAAGACCATCCTGATCACCCACGGCCATTGCGATCACACCGGCGAGGCGGCCGCCCTGGCGGAGCTCACCGGAGCGGAAATATTCGCCGGGAATCCCGAGGTGGTCGCCGGGGCCCAGCCCCTGGTCGATGATCAACTCGTGCGGGTGGGCGGTCTGGTCGTGCGGGCCTTGGCCACCCCCGGACACGCTCCCGACCATTTCTGCTTCCTTTACGAGGACTTCCTGGTGACGGGGGATCTGCTGTTCTGTGGCAAGGTCGGGGGGACCGGGTCCTTTTTTCCCGGCTCCAGCTCCCAGGAGGAGTGGGATTCCCTGCAGCGGATCCTCTTGTTCTCGCCGGAAACCCGGGTTTACCCCGGCCATGACTACTACGGGGGACCGGGGGAGATGAAAGTGTCAACCCTGGGTCACGAGCGGGACCACAACCCCTTCCTCAACGGTACGGGATTCGCGGCGTTCTGCGCCTTGAAGGAAAACTGGGCCACCTTCAAACAGGAAAATGGTATCCGTTGAAGCTGCTCGCGCCCTCCCGGGAAAGCAAATCCGTATTCGCCTGGCGACAGATTCTCTTCAGTTGTCTCCTGGTGTTGGCGACAACCGCCGTTGTCAGCCTCGATCGCGACCTGCACATCCTGCCGTCGATTGTGGCGATCACCCTGGCCGGATTCCTGCTGGCGAGCGCGTGGATCCTGGTCCTGGGCTTTCTGCTGCTCGATTGCTGGGGAACCCGCCTGTGGATCCTGGCCCACGGCTTCTCCCTGGTCCTGATCCTGGTCACGGGCAAGGTGGGCATGGTCCTGGGCCTGGTGATGTCGGGGTTCTTCTTGACGTTCCGCTGGTATCGCCCCTGGCGGCTGGTATCGCCGCGGAACCGGGCCATCGGTTTCGGCCTGGGGTTCGTCATGTTCGCGGCCTTGATCCTGGGCCGGAGATTCTGGAACGGCGAGGCGTCCGGCTTCCTGTTGCGCATGCAGGCCCTGGGTGGCTGGGCTCTCGGCAGTCTGATCCTCTTCTGGTTCTGGTCCCAGCTGCACCTGGTCCTGCGCATGCGGCTGCACTTCCTGCGGTTGCGCCCCAAATTGGCGGTCAACGCCATCCTCATCGGATTCATTCCCCTGGTCCTGATCTCGGCGCTGGGCTTGACCATCCTGTACACCGGGTTGGGCGGCAGCCGCGCCGTGCGCGCGCGCGATACCCTGGATTCGTGGCGCACCCTGACCGACGCCGGGGCGGATTTTTCCGGCGCTCTCTTCGATACGACCTTCACGTGGCCGGATGACGGAACCGCAGGCGCCGTGCGCATCCCCGCGCCGGAAGCCATGCAAGCTCTGGCCAGGAACCTCAGAGGGTTCCTGATTGCGGAAGCCGATTCCGTCGGGGCGCCGGCCCGGGCCGACACCACGTGCTGGTTCGTTTTCGAGGGTTCGGTCTGGCTCATGCGCTGGCGCGGGCTGGATACGGAGAGCCCCCGGGCCGAGGCCTGGAAGCTGGGACAACGTCCTCTGAAGGCCCTGTCCCGGATCCTGGGCGCCGCCATCGAGTTTTCCAGCATCAGCGCCCACCGTTCCGATAGCGGCATCGTGATCGGCACGACCGACAGCCCGGATGACAGGGACGTTCTCGACGCCATGGCTTTTCCCGGCATCAGGGCCAGCTATCGGGACATCGATTCCGATTCGCCTTTCTGGAACCGGTTCCTGTATTTCGGCGGGACCCTGTTCCCTGTGTTGACCCACCATGCGGACGGCCTGAACCACAACATGGTCTTCATCAACCTGAAGGTCGGCTGGCCCGAGATCACCGCCGACTTCTTCAAGGGCGAATCCAACCTCAACATCGCGGTGATGGTGGTGCTGGGTCTGCTGATCGTGTTGTTCCTGGTGCTGGAACTGTTCGCCGTGTTCTTCGGGGTGCGCATCACCGAGGGCATCGTGACCGCCGTCCACTCCCTGCACCGGGGGATGACCGCGGTGGCGGGCGGGGAACTGAACACCCGCGTCACCCTGCCCAACGAAGACGAGTTCGGCGACCTGGCCGCCGGGTTCAACGACATGACCATGTCCCTGCTCAAGGGCCGGGAGATCGCCCTGGCCAACGACCGGCTCAAGCAGGAACTGTCCATGGCGCGGTCCATTCAGGAGCGCCTGCTGCCGGGAGTGTATCCGACCATCGAGGGCTTCGAGGTGGTCGGCACCAGCATCCCCAGCCGGGAGATCGGCGGGGACTACTACGACTTCATGGCCCAGGGCGAGGATCTCATCGGCATCGCCATCGGGGACGTCTCGGGCAAGGGAATGCCCGCGGCCCTGCTGATGTCCAACCTGCAGGCGAGCCTGCACGGCCAGGTCCTGCACCCGGGATCGGTGTCCTCGGTGGTGACCAGCGTGAACGATCTGCTGGTGCGCTCCACCGATCCGCACATGTTCGCCACCTTCTTCTATGGCCTGCTCGATACGGGCACCGGCCATTTCACCTGCACCAACGCGGGTCACAATCCCCCGCTGGTCGTGCGCAGCGACGGCGCCATTGAACATCTCAGCCGCGGCGGCCTGCTGCTGGGCATGCTCGAGGACCAGGTCTACCAGCAGGACGAGGTGGACCTCGGCCCCGGCGACGTGATCGTGATGTACACCGACGGCATCACCGAGGCGGTGGGGCCGGGCGTGGAGGAGGACGATCCCGAAGCCATGTTCGGTGAGGACGCCCTGGAAAAGGTGATTCTGGAGAACCGTCACCTACCCGCGGCGGGGATCCAGGAGGCGATCCTGGCGGCGGTCGGGGCGCATACGGCCGAGGTGCCGCAGTCCGATGATATCACCCTCGTCGTGATTCGACGGCGAGATTAGGGGATCGCGATTCCTTTTCGGGGACGCCCGATCATGACTTCCTGTCATGATCGGGCTCGACTTTCCGGGCCTCGCGCCGTCCGTGGCTCCCGGGCCTGCAAGACGCCCCGGCCAGGAATCGCGATCCCCTAATCTCGCCGTCGAATCATGGCGAGGGAAATTGTGGATCATGCGGTCGCGCGGGGGTATCATCCCGTAACCGCTTTCCATCCCCCGAAATCAGGAGTGAACTCTCATGTTCGACTGGTTCCACGCTTTCCACGACTCGTTGCCGCAGTGGCTGCAGGAATTCTCCCCCGTGGTGATCCTGCTGGTCATCGTCGGACTGATTTTCTATCGCCTGCCGACGGTGGAAGTGGGCCACGACAAGGGATTCAAGCGGCGGCGGCTGATGAACTGGCTGCCCCTGGGTCTGACTTACGCCTTCCTGTACATGGGGCGCTACAACCTGAAGATCAGCAAGTTCGCCTTCGAGGAGATGAAGGCCCTGGACGACAGCCCGCTGATGGGCAACGCGGACTTCGGCGTGATCTTCATGTGGGGGACCATCGTCTATGGGGTCTCCTTCCTGATCAACGGCCCGCTGACCGACCGGCTGGGCGGACGCTTCTCCATCCTGATGGGCGCGGGCGGCGCGATGGTCCTGAACGCGCTCATGGGACTGGCCTCGTGGTCGTTGCTCCACCACGGGCCCATGTTCGATTCGCTGTCGGCCCACTTCGTGGTGATCTTCTCGCTGCTCTACTCCGTGAACATGTACTTCCAGAGCTTCGGCGCCGTGGCCATCGTCAAGGTCAACGCCCCGTGGTTCCACGTGCGCGAGCGCGGGGTGTTCGGGGCGATCTTCGGCATCCTCATCTCGCTGGGCATCTACTTCGCCTTCGATCTGGGCGACATGATCCTCACGGGCATGGGCCTGGTGTGGGTCTTCTTCATGCCCGCGATCCTGCTGGGCATCTTCTGGCTCCTGGATTTCTTCATCGTGCGCAATCGGCCGTCCCTGGCCGGCCAGGAGGACTTCAACACCGGCGACGCGACTTCCGGCCAGGAGGGTCCGCGCATGCCCGCGCTGAAGGTCTTCATGATGATGGCGCGCAACCCGATCATCATGACCATCGCGGCCATCGAGTTCTGCAGCGGTTTCCTGCGGCAGTCCATCATGCAGTGGTTCCGCACCTTCGCCAAGCAGACCGACGTTGCGCTGGGGCTCAAGTCGAGCTTCGTGTACGACAACTGGGGGCTGCTGCTGTGCATCGCCGGGATCACCGGCGGCGTGATCGCCGGTTCCATCAGCGACCACGCCTTCCAGTCGCGGCGCGGGCCGGTGGCGGGCCTGCTGTACGGCGTGATGCTCGCCGGCGCGGTGCTGCTGGTGTTCACCTACCAGATGCCGTGGGTGGGCTGGCTGGTGGTCCTGATGTCCATGGCGGTGATTGGTGTGCACGGCATGCTGTCGGGCACCGCGAGCATGGATTTCGGGGGCGCGCGCAACGCGGGAATCGCGGTGGGAATCATCGACGGTTTCGTCTATCTTGGCACCGCGGTCATGTCGGGCACCTACGCCCTGATCCTGCCCGACGAGGAGCTGGACGCCGCCGGACGCATCACCGGGGCGGCCGCCGATCCCGCCAACTGGCGGGCGTGGCCGCTGGCCATGATCCCGATGGCAATCATCGGCCTGGTGCTGGCCTTCCGGCTGTGGAACGCCAAGCCCAAACCGAAAACCGGGTCCGCCTGACCCGAAGCCTGCCGAGGTTAATCATCATGCTACGCATGTTTCGCGTGGGCTGTGCGCTCATGCTTTTGTCGTTCGTCCGTGCGCCGGTCCTGGCGCAGGAAACGGTCCTGCCCGATTCGTCGGCCTCGTTCATCGTCGCCGCCGGCGACACCTTGTGGCTGGCCGCGCCCCTGGAGGTCGTGGGCTCGCGCGTGCCGGCGGCCTTGCCGGGCACCCTGCGCTCGGTGGGGGTCGTCACCTCGGATGACCTGGACCACGGCGCCGCCGATGGGGTGGCGGCCGCCCTGGCCGTCGAACCCGGCGTGGTCACAGGGCAGCGCCGCGCCTTCGGCGTGCAGTCGGATCTGAGCATCCGCGGCTCGGGCTTTGACCAGGTGCAGGTGCTGCTGGACGGCTACGACCTGAGCGACCCGCAGACGGGCCATCACCTGCTGGATCTGCCGCTGGCATTGCAGGACATCTCGCGCCTGGAGGTCCTGCCCGGCCACGGGGCGGCCCTGTACGGCTCGGGCGCCTTCGGCGGCACCCTGAACGTGGTGGCCAAGCGTCCCGCCGATGAATCGGGCGGCGAGCTGGCCGTCAGCGGCGGGGGCCAGGGCACGCGCGGGGCGCGGGGCGTGGCGAACATGCGGCTGGATGGTTTGACGGGCGTGCGGCTTTCGGGTTCGGCCCTGGGCACCGACGGCTACGCCGCGCCCGCCACCGGCGGCGGTGAGAAGTGGCTGGGCAACGACGCCGAGGTCTACACGGCCACCGCGCGGGTGGTGCGCGAGACCGGCAGCGGCGACTGGGACGCGTTCGCCGGCTTCGCCTCGCGCGATTTCGGCGCGCTGGACTTCTACGCCCCTTATCCCTCGCGGGAGCGCACGAAATCCTTCTTCGGCGCGGTGATGCGCACCATATCCACCGGCGGCCGCCTGACCCTGGAGCCGCGCCTGCATTTTCGCCGGCATCGCGACGAATTCGTCCTGTTCAAGGACGCCCCCGACGTTTTCACCAACGACCACGTGAGCCGGCGCGCCGGAGGCGAACTGTGCGGCATCGTGGACCTGGGTCGCGACCACGCCCTGGCCTGGGGGCTGGAGGGCCTGTACGAGGACATCGACAGCCGGGGGCTGAGGTCGGGCGTGTGGGGCGAGGCCCTGGGCTTCCACGTGCGTCGTCGCGCCTCCTTGGCCGTGGAGGTGGATCGCGATCTGGGACGTTTGCGCTGGCAGGTGGGCGGCCGCCTGGATGCCCGCAACCGGTACGCGCCCCGCACCACCGGCACCGCGGCGGTGGCCTTCGACCTGGACGACGCCTGGACCGTGCGCGGCAGCCTAGGCGGCGTATACCGCGTGCCTACGTTCACCGACCTGTACTACGTGAGCCCGGCCAACCTGGGCAACCCCGACCTGGTGCCCGAGCACGGCTGGACCTGGGACGCGGGTCTGGGCCGACGCCTCGGTGCGGTGGCCGTGCGGGCGACGTATTTCGAACGCTACGAGCACGATCGCATCGAGTGGGCGCGGCCCGCCGACGCTCTGGCCACCGACCCCTGGCAGGTTCTGAACGTGGCCACCGGCAAGACGCGCGGCACCGAGACGCGCCTGGACTGGACCACGGCCCGCGGGCACACCCTGGGCGTGTCGTGGTCGTGGCTGGAGCAGACGAGCGCTCTGGATCCCGGCTACGCGGGCAAGTACACCCTGCTGGCGCCGCGCCAGGTGCTGGCCGCCGGTGGCGTGCTGGTGCTGCCGGCGGGGCTGACCGCGGGTGCGACCGCGCGGTACATCGAGCGCACCGGCGGTCCCGAGGAATTCAAGACGGCCTTCGTGCTGGACGGGAGGCTCAGTTGGCAGCGCGGCCGGTGGTTCGCCCATCTGACGGGTTCGAACCTGCTGGACCGCACCTACCAGGAGGTCCCGGGGGTTCCCATGTCCGGACCGCTGGCGGTGCTGGAGGTGGGCAGGGGGTTCTGAGGACCTCCCGACTTCACCAGCTTTACCCGTCCCGTCCGGACGGTCTTTCCGGCCGTCAGGCGGGTGAAATACACCCCGGACTCCACCGCGCGTCCCTGATCATCCGTTCCATCCCAGGCGACCTTGTGGGTTCGGGCCGCGAATTGCCCCTCGGCCAGGGTGCGCACTTTGATCCCGGCGACGTTGTAGACGCTCAGGGTTCCGGTGGTCGGTGAGGGGGCCGTGAACTCGATCGTCGTCGTTCCGTTGAGCGGGTTCGGATAGGCCGGGTGCAGGATGATTCCGGGTGCCGGTGCGCCCTCACCGGGTGAGGTCACCCCCGACGGCGCCGACCGCGTGAACGAGTCGATGACCTCGCCGGTGGGCGTCAGGGCGGTGAGGGTCAGCGAGGTGCCGTCGATTTCCACCTTGCAGTAGTGGTTCGCCTGGGCCGTCGCCAACACGTACGGATAGCCGGGGTCGGGGGCATCGAGGCCCGCATGCGGGTGCAGATCCTGGGCACCGAGCCTCAGGGATCGGTCGGCGACCTGATGATCCCCTCTCCCCGGTCGCCGGCAGTTCCCTGGTGGTCGCCCCTACCGAAAAATATCGATCTTATGCCACCGCCCCGACGCAAACCGCCGGTACAGCGCCAGTCCCTGCAGCAGGTAACACACGGTGGCGCCCACCCAGGCGGCCTGCACGTCGCCGCCGCGCTGGACGATGAGGAACCATGTCAGCGGGATGAACATGCCCCACATCAGTGCCAGGGTCACCAGCATGGTGTAGCGGGTGTCGCCGGCGCCGGTCAGAACGCCGCTGCTGAGCATGCGCAGGCCGTCGAAGATCTGGAATATCGCCGCGGTCACCGCCAGGCCCGCGCCCAGAGCCAGCACCGCCGGGTCGTGGGTGAAGATGCCGAAAATGTGGTGCCGCAGCAGGATGATGACCAGCGCCAGCAACACCGAGTAATACAACCCCAGCTTGTAGGTCTGGCGGCTGTAGCGGGCGGCGGTCAGCGGCTCGCCCCTGCCGATCCAGTTGCCCGTCAGCACGCCGGCCGCGGTCGTCAGCCCCCACATGGGCATGAAGCTGAACGAGATCAGCTGGATGGTGATCTGGCTGGCGGCCAGGGGCACGGCCCCGGTGGTGCCCACGAAGATCGTGAACATCAGAAAGCCTTCCACGTCGATGAACCCTTCCCACGCCGACGGCAGGCCCACGCGGATCATGCGCCGGATGGCGGTCAGCTGCGGCGGCCGCACCCGGTGCAGGCTGTAGCGCTGCCGCAGACCGGGGGCCAGGGCCCACCACGCCAGGGCCACCGTGTTGACGAAGACGCCGATGCTGGTGGCGATGGCGGCGCCCTTGATCCCCATCGGCGCCATCGCAAACCAGGTGTGCCCGCCCACCGTGACCCCGGCCCAGCCGAAGATCAGCCACACATCCAGCACGAAGTTCACCAGGTTGCCGATCACCCCGGCGTACATGGGCACCATGACGTCGCGGCGGCCCTGGTAGAAACCCATGAGGGCGAACCCGGCCTGGGTGAACACCGCGCTCATGCTGCGCCACTTGATGTAGGTGTAGGTCAAAGCCTGCACGTCGGGCGGGTTGTGCGTCCACGGCATCACCACATAGCTGTAGTAACCGAACACCTGCAGCACCAACCCCGAGGCCACCGCGATGTACAGCCCCTGCCAGGCGTAATGCGCAACGCCCTCGTCGTCGCCCCTGCCGTGAGACTGGCTGACGAAGGTGCCGGTGATGCGGCTGAGGTTGTTGAACAGGGAGTACGACGCCCAGGTCAACATGCCGCCCAGGCCGGCGGCGGCCAGCGACACGCTGTTGACCCGACCGAGCATGGCGGTGTCCACCGTCCACATCAGCGTCTGCGAAAGCATGGCCAGGATGGTGGGCGTGGCCAGGGCCATGATCTCGCGCCCGTGATGCACCGTCAGCTTTCCCGGCAGGGGATTCCAGTGGCGTTTGCTGGTGTTCAGGGTCATCATCCCTATCTTTGGAGGTGGAAATCCGATCGGAACAATATCGCTTCCTGACTGCAAACCGGACAGGAGATCCCGCGTGTCGAGCCTCTTGCCAACCTCCACGGGCCCGTTGCAGGGTACCCTTCGCGTTCCCGGCGACAAATCGATTTCCCATCGGGCGGCGCTTTTCGGGCTGATCGCCGGCGCCCCCTGTCGGGCCACGAACTGGCTCGACGCCGCCGACACGCGCTGCAGTCTGGCCGCCGTTCGGGACCTGGGATGCGCGGCCGAATTCGGCGATTCGACGCTCCAGGTTGCCCCCGGACCCTGGCCCAAGGCCCTGGCCGGCGGCGGCAAACCCCGGACCCTCGATTGCGGCAACAGCGGCACCACGGCGCGTCTGCTGCTGGGTTTGCTGGCCGCCCGGCTGCCCCAGGGCGGGCCGGGCGTGCTCCTGACCGGCGACGTGTCCCTGCGCGGCCGGCCCATGGGGCGGGTTATCGATCCCTTGCGCGCCATGGGCGCCGACATCCAGCACATGGCCACCGAGGGCCGCTTGCCGGTGCTGCTGCGCGGGGCCGACCTCCAGGGGATTGTGCACCGGATGAAGGTGCCCTCGGCCCAGGCGAAATCGGCCCTGCTGCTGGCGGGGTTGCAGGCCTCGGGCCGCACCGAGGTGCACGGTGGCGGCTCCTCGCGCGACCACACCGAGCGCCTGCTGCGGACCATGGGGGTGGAGCTGGAAGACCTGCCGCAGGGCGGAGTGGCCGTCACCGGGGGCCAAAACGTGGGCGGTTTCGATATTGCCGTGCCGGGCGATCCTTCCTCGGCGGCGTTCTTCTGGACCGCCGCCGCCATGCTGCCCGGCTCGAGCGTGACCGTCACCGGCTGCGGCCTCAACGAGGGCCGCGTGGGCGCGTTGCGGGTGCTGCGCCGGGCGGGCGTCCAGGTGACCATCGACCGCGCCCGGGGGCCGCGCGAAGGCGAAATGCTGGGCGATGTGACCGTTGCCTACGGCACGCCCCAGCCCTTCACCATCGACGCGGTGGAAATGCCCACCCTGGTGGACGAGATCCCCGTGCTGGCGGTGCTGGCGACTTCCCTGCCGGGGCAGAGCGTCATCACCGGCGCGGCCGAGCTGCGCCTCAAGGAATCGGACCGCCTGGCGCTGGTGGCGGCCAACCTGCAGCGTCTGGGCGCCCAGGTCGAGGAGCAGGCCGAAGGGCTGGTCATTTCCGGCCCGGTGCGGTTGAAAGGCGGCACCAAATCCGCCCCCCTGGTGTTGGAAACCGGCGGCGATCACCGCCTGGCCATGGCCTTGGCCATCGCCGCGCTGGGGGCCGAGGGCCGCTGCGCGCTGGACGCCCCCGGCTGTGTCGATGTATCTTATCCGGACTTTTTCACCGCCCTGGACGGCCTGCTGGCCGGGGACTGACTGAACGAAACGAGATCGTGGTGCGCTACCTGCTGGCCGGCGAAAGCCACGGCCCCGCCCTGGTGGGCATCCTGGAGGGATTTCCCGCCGGGCTGGCCATCGCCGAGAAGTTCGTCAACGCCGAGCTGGATCTGCGCCGGCAGGGCTATGGCCGCGGCCTGCGCGTCACCGGCATCGAACTGGACCAGGTGGAGTTCCTGGCGGGGTTCTGGAAGGGCAAGACCCTGGGGTCGCCCATCGCCTTCACCATCGCCAACCGGGACTTTGAACTGCGCAAGGGCAAGCCGGCCCAGCGCTGGCGGGTGCCGCGGCCGGGTCACGCCGACCTGCCCGGGCTGATCCGCTACGGGTACGACGACTGCGCCCCGGTGGCCGAACGCGCCAGCGCCCGCTCCACCGCCGCCTACACCGCTGCGGGCGCCTGCGCCAAGGCCCTGCTGGCCCGCTTCGGGATCACCGTGCTGTCCCACGTGACGGCGGTCGGCGGGGTGCAGGCCTATCCGGTGGAGCCCTCGCCGGCGCAGCTGAGGCGGGTGCGCAAGGGGCAGGTGGGTAAGACCCGGCCGTTGCGCTGCCTGGATGTGCAGACGGAAAAGGCCATGGTCGCGGCCGTGGACCAGGCCATGGGCGAGGGCGTGACCCTGGGCGGCGTGTTCGAAGTGGTGGCGTTCGGGGTTCCGGCGGGGCTGGGCACCTACGCCCACCCGGACCGGCGCCTGGACGCCCGCCTGGCGGCCGAGATCATGGGCATTCCTGCGCTCAAGGCGATAGAGATCGGCGACGGGATCACGGTGGCCGGTGAGACCGGCCGCACCGCTCACGACGAGATCCTGCCCGCGGGACGCAAGGGCTATCGCCGCGAGACCAACCGCGCCGGCGGCCTCGAGGGCGGCGTGACCAACGGCGAACCGCTGACCGTGCGCGGCTTCGTCAAGCCCATCAGCAGCCAAAGACGCCGGCTCAACAGCGTCGACGTGCGCACGGGCAAGGCCGCCAAGGCGGCCTACGTGCGGTCCGACACCTGCGTGGTGCCGGCCGCAGGGATCATCGCCGAAGCGGCCGTGGCCTGGTGTCTGGCCGATGCGTTGACCAGTTTTCTGGGCGGCGACAACCTGGATGTCATGCTGCGGCGCAGCAAAGAGCTCGAGGGATGGAAGAAGGCATGAACCAAAACGGCATGAGAAGCGAGACCGGATTCACGACGTTCCTGGACGAGATGAAGTGGCGCGGGTTCTTCGAGCAGTGCAGCGACGAGGACGCCCTGTACGACCTGCTGTCCGCCGAGACGGTGACTGGGTACATCGGTTTCGACCCCACGGCCGACAGCCTGCACGTCGGCAGCCTGCTGCCCATCATGGGGCTGGTCCACCTGCAGCGCCACGGCCACCGGCCCATCGCCATCGTGGGTGGGGCCACGGCCATGGTGGGCGACCCCACCGGCCGCACCGAGCTGCGCCGGATGCTCACCCTGGAAAAAATCGAAGAGAACCTGCTGGGCATCAAGGGCCAGTTGGGCCACTACCTGCGCTTCGGGGACGGCCTGCAGGACGGCCTGATGCTCAACAACGCCGACTGGCTCAAGGATTTCGGCTACCTCGAGTTCTTGCGCGAGTTCGGCCACCACTTCAGCGTGAACCAGATGCTGGCGCGCGATTCGGTCAAGTCGCGCATGGAACACGGCCTGTCGTTCATCGAGTTCAACTACATGCTGCTGCAGGCCTTCGATTTCATGGTGCTCAACCGCGACCACGGCTGCAAGCTGCAGATGGGCGGCAGCGACCAGTGGGGGAACATCTGCTCGGGCATCGATCTCGCGCGCCGGGTGAACCGGCAGGAGGTCTTCGGCCTGACCTTCCCCCTGATGATGACCGCCGCGGGCACCAAGATGGGCAAGTCCGCCGGCGGGGCGGTGTGGCTGGCCGCCGAGCGCACCAGCGTGCACGACTTCTACCAGTACTGGATCAACGTGGACGACCGCGACGTCGCCCGCTTCCTGCGCCTGTACACCTTGTTGCCGCCCGAGAGCATCGAGAAACTGGAGAGCCTGACCGGCGCGGACATCCGCGAGGCCAAGCGCGTGCTGGCCCACGAGGTCACCGCCATGCTGCACGGGGATGCGGCCGCGACCGAAGCCGCCGAGGCTGCCCAGGCCCTGTTCGGCGGCGGTGGCGGGGGCGACGCCGAGGGGATCCCCGGCAGCGAACGGCCTCTGGCCGATTTCGACGGCGACGGCGTGACCCTGATCGACACCCTGGTCGACAGCGGCCTGCTCGGGAGCAAAGGCGAAGCGCGACGCATGATCCGCCAGAAGGCGGTGCGGATCAACGGCGAGGTCATCGTCGACGAGATGCGCAGCCTGACCGCCGACGACATCAGCGACGGGCGCATCGCCCTGCAGGTGGGCAAGAAACGACATCATCACCTCATCATCACCGGGGCGGGCTGATCACCCGCCCCCCATCCCACCCGAGGACGGTTCCACATGACCCGCAAGACCCTGACCCTTTCTCTTCTGCTGTTGATCTGCATCGCCACGGTGGCCGCGGCCAACCCCGACTACGAGGCCGCGATGGAGCGCACCGCCGTCCTCACCGCGGACCTGCAGTCCTACGAACTGCACGGAACCATGCTCCTGAAAACCGAAGCCCGGGGCCAGGACGGCGGCACGGGGATTTCCATCGAGGTCTTCGCGGCCGCGCGCTATCCCGACCGTCTGGCGAGCCGGCAGGAGGGCGGGATCTACAACGTGAATCTGGGCGTGGGGGCGGAGCATTCCTGGTTCTATCTCAGCCGGCAGAACGCCTGCTTCGTGGGGGATCCCTATCCTCTGTCGCGCGACCTGGACACCGAACCGGGCATGGCCCTGGTGCCGGAGAAGGTCTTCAACTTCTACTCGGGCCTGGGCCAGGCGATCCTGCCGGACTTCCTGCCCGTGGCGGCTGAGACCGGCCACGAGATCTTCCATCTGGACGGCCGGGATGTTCCCTGTCAGGTCTTTCGCACCGCGGAGGACGTGGAGGCCGGCCTGGGGCCGCGCGAGTACTGGTACGATCCGCAGTCGGGCCTGGTCCTCAAGGCGGCCCTTTGCGTTTACGGGGATCGCGGCGGGATGCCCATGCAGCAGACCATGGTCTACGAGACCGTCTCCATTTCGGTCAACGCCCCGGTGGACGAGAAGCTGTTCGCCTACACCCCGCCCGAGGGTGTGACCGTGGTCAACCGGCTGGAAAAGGTGGTCAACCCCGAGTCCCTGACCGGCGACCCGGCTCCCGACGTCACCTTCACCGACCTGGACGGCAACCCGGTCCGGCTGGCAGATTTTCGAGGCAAGGTGGTGTTCCTGGATATCTGGGCCACGTGGTGCGGTCCCTGCAAGATGGAGATGCCGCACATCGAGGCCCTGCACAAGGAGCTGTCCCCCGGCGGCGATGTGGTCTTTCTGGCCGCCAGCAGCGAGCCCGCCGAGACCATCAAGCCCTTCATCAAGAAGGCCGGCTACACGTTCCAGGTGGTGCGGATTTCCCAGAACGATGCCGTCAGCCTCTTCAATGCGTCCAACATCCCCGCGGGCTTCGTCATCGACCGCAACGGCATGATCCGGGCGCACATGGTGGGGGTGCAGTCGGAGCAGAGCCTGCGCGAGGCGCTGGGCCGGTCCGGTGTCGGCGATTAACGCCGGCCGACCGGGTCAGCGCCCGGCGCCGCTGAGCGGACAGCCGTCGGCGTCCACCGGCGTTCCCCGCTGGGTGAACGGGCACTTGTCCCGGACATCGGGCACGCCGTCCTGGTCGTTGTCCGGATCGGGACATCCGTCCTGATCCTCGAAACCGTCCAGATCCTCGGCCTCGTCGGGGCAGCGGTCGTTGCCGTCGCGGATGCCGTCGCCGTCGTTGTCCAGGTCGGGGCAGCCGTCCTCATCCTGGTAACCATCGAAATCCTCGGGTAGCCGGGGACAGGCGTCGTCCGCGTCCAGGATGCCGTCACCGTCGTTGTCCGGATCGGGGCAACCGTCCAGGTCGTTGAACCCGTCCCGATCTTCGGCTTGATCGGGGCAGAGATCCTGGTCGTCGGGAACCCCGTCGCCGTCGCCGTCGCGATCGCCCACCCACCAGGTCAGCCCCATTAGGGCGGTGGCGGCGGCCCGGTTGGCGTCCACGTGATCGGACCCCCAGATGCTGCTCAATCCTATATCGTCGCGGTCGTTGCCCTGCATGACCTGGTAGGCCGCCCGTGCGCCCAGCTCGAAGCGCGAACTCAGGCGCCAGGCCACGCCGAGACTCACTTCCAGGGTCAGCTCGGTGCCGGAAAGGGCCGCGGCCTGGCCGTCGATGTCGTAACCGGTTATCGCCTCACCGGTTGCGAACCAGCCGGGCTCACCGTCGGGGCTGGAGACGACCGTCCAGGCGGTCAGGCCCAGCCCGGCGCCCACGTAGGGCGAAACCGCCCGCGTGGGGGAAAACCGGTAGTCCACCCCCACCATGGGCTGGGTCAAGATGGTGGTGAAGGGCTGCTTGCTGTCGCGGGTCCAGCCCGCGTCCTGGCCCGGTTCGGCCACCCCGGCGCTCACCCGTCCGTTGCGCAAAGCCAACTGCAGACGCCAGTTCGGGTTCAGTTCGCGGACCAGGGACAGACCGGCCAAGCGGTCGACGGTGCTGTAGTCCCATTCTCCCTCATGCAGCTTGATCATGCCGCCGGCCAGCCCGTAACCCGTGCGTGCGCCGGGCAGGACGGCTCCGGCCGAGGCGGCCATCAGCAGGAGCGCGCAGCCCGCCAGCGCAGGGACGAACAGTTTCGGGAGGGAAGGCGACGTCGGCATGGGCAATCTCCACTGTGGCGGGTGATCGGGAGGACAAATCGAGGTCCTGCCCCGGGATCTTAGGCATTGCGGGGAAATTTGGCAATCCCCCTGAATTCAAGCCCCTTAGAACCCCGAAAAACCAATATTGCATTGCAATACCAGTTAATGTTGCTACTATATCCTGCCGATGTGGATTGTCCAGGGTCCGCATTCCCGCCAATCGGTCCTGAAATCGCGAAATCGAGCAGGATTGAGGTCGACCCTGGGTGGGGAGAATCAACCGCCAAACAAAAGAGAACCGTTTTGATTATTCAGCATTACCTCCAGTTGCTGATCCATTACCGCCGGATGGTGATCAAGATCATCTTGACCACCACCATCGCCACCGCGGTCCTGAGTCTCCTGCTGCTGTACCTTCTGCCGAAGTACACCGGCGTGGCCAGCGTCGTCATGCTGCCCACCGACCCCGAATTGACCTTCACCAAGGGGTGGACCGGGTCGAGCCAGTACAATCCCACCGCTTTCATGGCCCAGACCCAGGTGGAATACCTGATCAGCCGACCCGTGGCCGAGCGGACCCTGCAGAAGCTGGCCAAGGAGATGTCCGAGAAGGCCAAGCCGGCCGGGTTGCGCGGCGCGATCATTTCGGGGGTCAAATCCCTCAAGTTGGCCTATTACTGGACCTACAACATGCTCAACTACGGCACATATGTGCCGTTGACCGCCTACGAATCGAACCTGAACCTCCTGCGCCGAGGCCTGAAGATCGAGGTGGTCGAGGGTTCTTTCGTGATGGAGATTTCCGTCACTCTGCCCGATGCCAAGCTGGCCGCACGGGCGGCCAACGCCGTCGCCCAGTCCTATCAGGAGGCGGTGGCGGACCAGTTCTCCCTGGCGGGCACCAAGTTGGAGGGATTCCTGAACGAGGAAATCGCCCGGCGCGAGGCGGTGGTGGACAGCCTGGTGAACGAGGAGATCCTCCTGGGCAAGAAGCTGGGCATTCTGTCCCTGGAGCAGCAGAAATCCTTCCTGCAGACCTCTCTCGACGCCGAGCAGGCGGCCCTGATGTCGGACCAGGTGGCCCTGGCCCAGATGGAGGCCAAGATCACCGCCCTGAAGGGGCAGGCGGGGTCCATCACCAGTCAGGACGTCTTGTCGGGAATGGACGAGGACTTGGCCCTGGAGGGTGTGCACCGCGAGGTGGCGAGCAAGAGCATTGCCCTGCATCGGGACAACATCGCCGATTTCACGCGGCAGCTGGAGGATCTGGCAGCTCGCGAACAGCCCCTGGTGCAGGTCACCAATAAGCGGGAGAATGCGGAGTCCGACCTGCAGGAGCTGGTGGCGCGGAAGCTGGACGTCTACCTGTCCACGTATTCGGCCCTTTCCCAGGTCCAGGAAATCGACCCGGCGATTCCGCCCAAGTATCCGAGCTCGCCGATGGTCTTGGTCTACACCGTGCTGGGATTCATCGCCGGCCTGTTCATCTCGATCTTCGCTCTCATCGCCCTGGATTCGACCACCGAGTCGGTCAAGACCTTCCCGGACCTGGTCCGGGTGGTCGGCCAGAAGGCGATGGGTCTGGTGGATCCGGCCATGGCCGCCCAGGCCCGTGGGCGCCCCCCGCGCTTTTTGGGTCGCTACGATTTCGTGACCGGACGGATTCCCGATCTGGTGCACCGGCTTTCCGGTCGTGGCGTTTCACCCGCCGCTCCGTTGGACATCGTCTGCTTCGGCGAGCCCGAGGTGGGTGCCGATGCCGCGGTGACGTTGGGCGCAGCCCTGGCCCTTGAGGGCAAGCAGGTCGTCTGCACCCTGCCCGATGATGTGCCCACGCCTTCGCTGCCGGCGGATGTCGCCGAACGCGTCATGTTCGGAGAGGGAGGCGCTGCGGCGCCGGGCGCGATCCACCTGAGGCTGGATACGGCGACCTCTCCCTGGGACCGCCTGCACGGGTCGGCGGACCAGGGCTTCATCTGCGCGCTCAAGACCGGACTGTTCTCCGAGGACCGCCTGGCCGGATTCCGCGCCGAGGCCGAGAAGGCCGGTCAGGACCGGGTGGAGTACCTGCTGGTCTCGGAGTAGCACCACGCACCGGGAAATCCCGCGCCGCGGGGGGATATGGCATGTGGAGCGGCGCCGGATGCGCCGCCCATGGGGGAGGCATTCGGTTGAAGAACGGCAAGTACCAGGGGCCCCTACCGATCGATTACGACAATCCTGATTTCTTCCAGCGCTACACCAGCGTTCTGGAATGCCTGCGTTACTGGTCGGAGACCTCCGGGAACCGCACCTGCCACATCTACCTCGCCGAGGGGGAGATGGAGTCGGACCGCCTGACCTTTGCCACCCTGGATCATGACGCACGCCGGATCGGCGCCTGGATCCAGGAAAAGGGTATGCAGGGCCGGCCCATCCTGCTCATGCATCCGGCCGGGCTGGATTTCATCCGCGCCTTCTACGGGTGCATGTACGGCGGGGCCATCGCCGTGCCCGCATTCCCCCCGCGCTCGCGCCGGGTGGACACGCGCATCGAGTCCATCGTGTCCGACTGCAATGCCGCCGCGGTGTTCACCAACAGCACCGCGTTCGACGTGACCGCCACCCAGTTGAACACCGACCAGCGGCCGGTGGTGGATACCGAGGCCATCAAAACCGACCCCGCCCTGTGGCGCGATCCGGGCCTGACCCACGACAGCATCGCCCTTCTGCAGTACACCTCCGGCTCGACCAAAGCCCCCAAGGGGGTCATGGTCTCCCACGGGAACCTGCTGCACAACCTGGGCGACATCGTCCGGCACGGCGGGATGACCCCGGATACCCGCCTGGGGCTCTGGATCCCTTTCTTCCACGACATGGGCCTGGTCTCGGGCGTGGCGCTGCCGGTCATCGTGGGCTGCGACGCGGTCGTCATGTCGCCGGCCTCGTTCCTGAAGAAGCCCAGCCGCTGGCTGCGGGCCATCTCCGAGTTCAGGGTGGAATCCTCGCCGGCGCCCAACTTCGCCTTTGAGCTGTGCGCCACCATGGTCTCGGAAAAGGAATGCGAGGGGCTGGACCTGAGCTCGTGGCGCATGGCCTGGAACGGGGCCGAGCCGGTGCGCGCCGAGACCCTCAACGCCTTCCAGGAGAAGTTCGCGCCCTACGGCCTGGGGCCGGGCACCCTGTCGCCGTGCTTCGGCATGGCCGAGACCACCCTGTGCGCCACCGCCACCTCCTACAAGCACCCTTTCCGCACCACCCTGGTGGACAAGGCGGCCCTGGAGAAGAACCGCATCGTGCGCCGGGACGACCCCGGCGAGGACACCTTCGAACTGGTCAGCTCGGGCGTGCCCAGCTACGGCTTCGACATCCGCATCGTCGATCCGCTCACCCTGGAGGAATGCTCCCCGGACGTGATCGGGGAGATCTGGTGCCGGGCCGAGAGCGTGGCCAAGGGTTACTGGAAACGGCCGGAGGAGACCGAGGAGAACTTCGGTGGCCGCATCGCCACAACCGGCGAGGGACCGTACCTGCGCACCGGCGACCTGGGGTGCTTCCAGAACGGGGAGCTGTACGTCACCGGCCGGTTCAAGGACCTGATCATCGTCGGCGGGCGCAACATCTACCCGCAGGACGTGGAATACGTCGTCACCGAGTGCCATCCCGCGCTGCAGGCCAACAGCTGCGCCGCGGTGGCCCTGGACGTGAACGGCCGCGAGGTCCTGGGGGTCTTCCCCGAGATCACCCGCACCGACCGCAAGGATTTCGACGCCGAGGAGATCTTCCAGGCCATCCGCGAGGCGATCGCCGACAACTTCGAACTGTCGGTGCAGACCATCGCCCTGGTGGCTCCGTTCGCCGTGCCCAAGACTTCCAGCGGCAAGATCGCGCGCCAGATCGCCAAGCGCATGTACCTGGCCGGCGAGCTGCAGCTGCTGGGCGAGTGGAAGGCCGAGGCTCCGGGCGAGGACACCGCGGTCGAGGCCACCGGGGCCTTTGCCGACCTGGCGGCCCACATGGATAAGCGCAACGAGCGCGAGCGGCAGCGCCTGCTGATCGGGTTCCTCCAGGACATCCTGGTTCAGGTGGCCGGGTTGCACGAGAGGCCCGACCCCACCCAGGGTTTTGCGGCCATGGGCATCGACTCCATGATGGCGGTCAAGCTGGCGCGCCGTCTGCAGGCCGAGCTGGGCGAGGGGATCGACCTGCCGGCCACCCTGTTGTTCGACCGGCCCAATCTCGCCGAACTGGCGGGATACCTGGCCGGGCAAATGACCCACACCGAGTTGCGGGCGACGGCCGGCCCGGTGGACGGGGGCGAACACGCCCACGCGCCCATCGCGGTGGTCGGTCTGAGCTGCCGGTTTCCCGGCGCCGAGACGCCTGCGGAATACTGGGACCTGCTGACCAACGGTCGCGACGCCATCACCGAGACGCCCGCGGACCGCTGGGACAACGAACTGTTCTACGACGCGGATCCCGACGCGCCGGGCAAGACATCCACGCGCTGGGGCGGATTCATCCGGAACATCGACAAGTTCGACGCCGCGTTCTTCGGCATCAGCCCGCGCGAGGCCGAGAGCCTCGACCCGCAGCAGCGCCTGTTGTTGGAGCAGACCTGGCTGGCCCTGGAAGACGCCGGTCTGAGCGCCGAGGCCGTGCGCGGCTCGCGCACCGGCGTGTTCGTCGGGATCAGCACCAAGGACTACTACGACATGGTCAAGTGGCGGGGGCGCGAGAAGATCGACGCCTACCAGGCCACGGGCGCCGCTTCCAGCGCGGCCGCCGGTCGTCTGTCCTACTTCTTCGGTTTCAAGGGACCGTGCCTGGCCCTGGACACGGCGTGCAGTTCGTCCCTGGTGGCGGTCCACGAGGCGGTCCAGAGCCTGCGCCGCGGCGAGAGTTCGCTGGCGGTGGCCGGCGGCGTGAACGCCATCCTGACCCCCGATGTGACCATCAGCTTCTCGCGGGCGCGCATGATGGCCCCGGACGGCCGCTGCAAGACCTTCGACGCGTCGGCCGACGGCTACGTGCGCGGCGAGGGTTGCGGCATCGTCGTGCTCAAGCTCCTGGACGCCGCCCAGCGCGACGGCGACCGCATCCTGGGCGTGATCCGCGGCAGCGCGGTGAACCAGGACGGCGACAGCTCGGGCCTGACGGTGCCCAACGGCCCCAGCCAGGAAGCCGTCATCGGCGATGCGTTGCAGGACGCGGGCCTCGGTCCGGAGTCGATCACCTACCTGGAGGCCCACGGCACGGGCACGACCCTGGGCGATCCCATCGAGGTGCAATCGGCCGCGGCCGCCCTCGGCGCCGGACACGACAAGGAACGGCCGCTGCTGCTGGGTTCGGTCAAGACCAACATCGGCCACCTGGAATCGGCGGCCGGTGTGGCGGGGCTGTGCAAGGCCCTGCTGGCGGTGAGCCACGGCCGCATTCCGGCCACGCTGCACTTCCGGGAACCCAACCCCTACATCCCCTGGGACAAGCTGCCCATCCGGGTCGTGGACGAGACCCAGGACTGGCCGGCGGACCGGCCGCGCATCGCCGGGGTCAGCTCCTTCGGCTTCGCGGGGACCAATTCCCACATCATCGTCGAGGCCGCGCCTGCGGCGGAAGTCCCGGCCGTCGGCGAGGAGTCCGCGGGCGGGCTGCTGGCCTTG
Source organism: bacterium CG_4_9_14_3_um_filter_65_15 (assembly GCA_002790835.1). Classification (GTDB taxonomy): domain Bacteria; phylum Krumholzibacteriota; class Krumholzibacteriia; order LZORAL124-64-63; family LZORAL124-64-63; genus JAHJTW01. The sequence goes on from PFVX01000026.1 coordinate 48,975, forward strand.
TCGGCCCGCACGCCCCAGGACTTGGCCCAGTTGGCGAAATCCTACGGGGCGCATCTGGCCGGCCTGTCCGGGGCCGACCTGCGCGACGCCATGTTCACCGCCAACACCGCGCGCAGCCGCTTCGAGCACCGGGCGGCGGTGGCCTTCACCTGCGCCGAGGAGTTGGCCGCGGGCCTTGACGCCTTGGCCGCCGACCGGACCGCCGATGGAGTGGCCACCGGTTCGTTCGGGGGCGGGCTGGAGCCCATGGCCGCCTTCCTGTTCACGGGGCAGGGCGCCCAGTACCCGGGCATGGGCCGGGAGCTCTACGATAGCCAGTCGGTGTTCCGCGACATGCTGGACCGCTGCGCCTCGGTCTTCGACCGTTTGCAGGATCCCGAGGCCCCGGGTCTGCTGGACGTGATGTTCGGCGACGATCCCGATATCCTGAAACAGACGGTCTACACGCAACCCGCCCTGTTCGCGATCGAATTGGCCCTGGCCTCGCTCTGGACCACCTGGGGCATACGGCCGGAGATCCTGCTGGGCCACAGCGTGGGCGAGATCGCCGCGGTGTGCGTGGCGGGCGGCTACACCCCCGAGGACGGCATGCGGCTGATCGCCGCGCGCGCGCGTTTGATGGACGGCTTGCCCGAGGGCGGAGCCATGGCTTCGGTCCAGGCCCCCTCCGCGGAAGTGGAAAAGATCGCCGCCGAGGCCGATCTGGATATCGCCGCCTACAACGGCCGTGATACCGTGGTCAGCGGTGCGGCCCAGAACATCGAAAAGCTGTGCGCCCGCCTGAAGGATTCGGGTGTGCGCTGCACGGTCCTGAAGACCTCCCACGCTTTCCACAGCCGTCTGATGGAACCCATCCTGACCGAATTCGGCGCGGTCGCGGCCGGGCTGCCGGCGGCGCCGCTGCAGATGCCCGTGGTCAGCAACCTGACGGGCGAGGTTCTTCCCACCGGCCACATCATCGAGCCGGGTTACTGGTCCGACCACATCCGCAACCCGGTGCGCTTCGCCGGCGGGGTGGCGATCCTGGCGGCCCAGGGTGTCGCGGCGGTGCTGGAGATCGGCCCCCATCCCGTCCTGGCGACCATGGGTCAGCAGTGCTGGCCGGATGAGCTCGAATCCGGTGAGGTTCCGTCCTCGCCGCTGTGGGTGGGATCCCTGCGCCGCGACCGGCGGTCGGACCGTCAGGTCTTCAAGGCCGCAGGCGCCCTGTTCACCGCCTGGATCGAACCGGATTTTTCCGTCATGGAAGGGCCCGCCCGCGGCCGTCGCCGCAAGGTGGACGTGCCGCACTATCCCTTCGCCCGCAAGCGGTTCTGGCTCGAGGTCCCCGAGGACCAGCGCAGTCCGCGCACCCTGCTCAACCCCTATCTCTACCGGACCGCCTGGCAGGAAGCGCCGCTGCCGACCGCTGCGGCGAGCCCTGCGGGCCGCTGGATGCTGGTGGGCGCTGGCGCCGGCCTGGGCGCCGCGCTGGCCGACCGGTTGCAAGCGGCCGGGGCGCAGTGCGTGCAGGTCGATGAAGTCGGAGCAGAAGCGCTGGCGGGCATCGATCACGTGGTGTTTTTGGGCGGGCTGGGTCAGGAGCCGGCTGACGGTCTGGCGGACTTGCATGCGGCGCAGCAGACCGGTGTGGGTCGCGCCCTGTCCGTGGTGCAAAGCCTGATCGCCGCGGGAGGTGCGACGCGGCTGTGGCTGGTGACCCGTGGCGCGCAGGGCGTGCTGCCGGGCGAGCCGGTGGCGGCGGACCAGGCTCCCTTGTGGGGGCTGGGGAAGGTCGTCGAATCCGAGTATCCCGCGTCGTGGGGCGGACTGGTCGACCTCGACTCTCAAGCGGGGGCGGACGATGCGGCGAATCTGCTCGCGGTCCTGACCGCCGGCGACGGCGAAGACCTGGTTGCCCTGCGCGGCGGAAGGCGCCTGATGGCGCGGCTGGAACCGCAGGATGTGCGGGAACTGCCGGCGCGGCTGGATGTCACCGAGTCGGGCACGGTTCTGGTGACCGGGGGTCTGGGCGCCCTGGGCCTGCAGGCGGCGCGCCGGTTGGCCGAACGCGGCGTGCCGGCGCTGGTGCTGACGAGCCGCCGCGAGCCGAGCCCCGAGGCGGAAGCGGCCATCGCCGAGCTGCGCGAATTGGGCTGCCGTGTGGAGGTGCAATGCGCCGACGTGGGCAGAGAAGCGGGCGTGGCGAAGCTGCTGGACGAGATTGCGGCGCTGGATGTTCCGGTGCTGACGGGTGTGGTGCACGCAGCGGGCGTGGCCGACGCCAAGCCCCTTTACGAGATCGAGGCATCGGACCTGGAGGCGGTTTTCACCGGCAAGGTCTACGGCGCGTGGCTGCTGGACCGGATGACGCGGGAGCGCGGCCTGGAGCTGTCGCTGTTCGTGTGCTTCTCGTCCATCGCGGCGGTGTGGGGCGGTCACAGTCAGGGTCATTATGCGGCGGCCAACGCGTTCCTGGATTCCCTGATGGCGGCGCGCCGGGCGGAGGGTCTGCCGGGCGTCGCGGTGAACTTCGGTCCCATCGCGGGCGGCGGCATGGTCGCCGGCGAGGACGCCGGCGCTTGGCTCGAACGGCGCGGCTTGCGCCTGGTCCCGCCACGGCTGGCCCTGGACGGTCTGGAAGCCCTGACGGCGGCCGACCTTTCGGGCGTCATCGCGGGCGTGAATTGGCCCGTGTTCCTCCCCCTCATGGAGAGCAGGGGGCCGCGCCCCTTGCTGGAGCATGTCCGCGTGGCCGAGGGATCCGCGTTGGCCGGGTCCGTCCCTGCCGAGGAATCGGCCCTGGCGGCTTCCCTGGCCCAGGCGGAACCCTCGGCGCGTCACGACCTGCTGGTGAAAGCGGCCATCGGGATCCTGTCCGATGTCCTGAAGCAACCGGCAAACGAAATCAGTGCGCAGACCGGCCTCTTCGATCTGGGCATGGATTCGTTGTTGGCCGTGGAGTTCCGCAACCGCCTGGAGAAGGTCCTGGGCTGCCGCCTGCCGGCGACCCTGGTCATGGATTACCCGACCCTCGACGCTGTGGCGGAGCACGTTCTGGCCGAAATCCTGGAACTCGCCGAGTCGCGGCACAAATCGGTGATCATCACCGGGAGCGTGGCCGAACCCGTGGCGGTGGTGGGCCTGAGTTGCCGCTTCCCCGGTGCGCCGGATTCCGCCGCGTTCTGGCGGATGCTGGAAGCCGGCGTCGACGCCACCTGCGAGATTCCCGACGATCGCTGGGATGTGGACGCCTACTACGACCCCGACCCCGGCACCCCGGGCATGATGTACGCCCGGCGGGGTGGATTCCTGAGCGACATCGACCGGTTCGATTCCCGCTTCTTCGGCATCAGCCCGCGCGAAGCGGTGAGCATGGATCCCCAGCACCGGTTGCTGCTGGAGCAGTCGTGGTTGGCGCTGGAGCACGCGGGCATGGTGCCCGAATCGCTGGCCGGTTCGCGGACCGGGGTTTTCGTCGGCATCACATCGCCCGAATACGCGAATTACATCCGGGCCAACTCCGGGGAAATCGATTCCTACTTCGTGACCGGCAACTCGCCCAACAGCGCGGCCGGACGGGTCTCCTACTTTCTGGGCCTCGAAGGGCCGGCCATCGCCCTCGATACGGCCTGCAGTTCGTCGCTGGTGGCGGTCCACCAGGCCATCTTGAACCTGCGTAACGGCGACACGGACCTGGCTTTGGCCGGTGGCGTGAACCTGATCCTGGATCCGGTGGGGATGATCGCGACGTCGCGGGCGCGGATGCTCGCTCCGGA
>PFVX01000065.1:0-931 GCA_002790835.1 bacterium CG_4_9_14_3_um_filter_65_15
ACCTATTGGCAACGACTGCCGCAACTCGACGCGCAGATCTTCATGAAGACCCTCGGCTGCATGGCCAATCGCCAGATCGCGCGCGATCTCGGTGTCGCCCCCACGACGATCGATCGCCACATCAGTCGACTCGGCCGCCACTGCATGCTCTATCATGCCGCGATGATGAAGAAGGCTCCACCGGCCAGAGACATCGTCGTCGATGGTTTCGAGAGCTTCGAACTCAGTCAATACTATCCGTTTCATCACCACGTAGCGGTGGAGAAAGGGACGGACTTCTTCATCTACTTCACCGACAGTGAGTTGCGGCGCAAGGGGAGGATGACATCCTACCAGAAGCGCAGACGCGCCGAGCTCGAGGGGCGCTACGGTCGGCCGGACCCGAAGGCGACCGAGAAGGATATGGCGCACCTCCTGGAGACGGCTCTGGGGTCGAGGTCCCGTGCCCGGGTCTCCAGCGACGACCACCCGGCTTACCGGCGGGCGATCCGTCGGGTTCGTCCGGATGTCGAACACCTGGTCACTCCCGGCTCGGATCATCGGGATCGCCGCAACCCGCTTTGGGAGGTGAATCTGCTGGATCTGCTCATTCGCCACAGCAGTTCGAATCACAAGCGGGAGACGATCGCGTGGTCGAAGCGGCGGCAGTGCAGTTCGGAGCGGTTGGCGATTCTGCTGGTCTGGCGCAACTACATGAAGGGTCGGCGGGAGAAGGTCCGAGGCAGCCCGACGCCGGCGGTGGAGCGGGGCATGGCGTCGAGTCCGCTGAGTGTTCAGAACTTGTTGGGAGGTCGGTTGTTTCGAAGTTTGCTTGAGCTGCCTGCTCGGTGGGGTGTGTACTACCGGGGTGGGGTGCGGACGCGGGCGTTGGGAGGGCCGGCGCGGCGGCAGGCGGTGTATAGCGCCTAGCTGAAAACGCGGCGAAAAGGTG
>PFVX01000065.1:948-37622 GCA_002790835.1 bacterium CG_4_9_14_3_um_filter_65_15
AAAAGGTGAGGCGGAACTCGTAGACACAATTTACGAGGCACAACTAAAATTATTGAGGGAAGGGGGCCATCCGCGATGGGGCCCAATTACCCGCGAAACCTGGGAAAAAACACTTCAGTTCCGCCGTTTCCTGCCGATACAGGCCTAGAATAGTCTGAATCTCGCTCCACCGAGAAGGTAAGCGGCCAATGGCTGAGTTCGAAATCATCAATGAGGAAAAGGCCCAGAGCAAGGCTCGGGTGGTGATCTGTTGGATCTCCTTGGCAGGGTTCCTGGTCATGGCGCGAACCAAGGGCCTGCACGGATCCGACCTGATGAACAAGGGTCTGGCCACGATTCTGGCCTACCTGGCGTTCGCGACGGTCTGGTTCGAGTTCATCAAGCAGATGCCCAAGCGCCATCCCTGGCGCCGCAACATATCCCTGATCGCCGACCTTGCCATCATGACCGCGTGGTTCCACCTGGGGGGTGGGGAGGTCGCGACCTACTATCCCATCTTCCTGTGGGTGATCATCGGCAACGGGATCCGCTACGGCGAGGTCTTCCTGCTGAGGGGCATCGTCCTGGGCGGTGTGGGGTTCGGCTCGGTCCTGTACTTCAACCCGTACTGGCGTTCCCACCTGGATGTCGGCCTGGGTCTGATGCTGGGCGTGCTCGTGTTGCCCATTTTCTACCAAGGGGCTTTGCGACGTTTGCGCAAGATGAACGACCTCAAGATGGAGTTGGCCAAATCGCGGCTGGCCGAGAAGGCCAAGGACCGCTTCCTGGCCTCCATGAGCCACGAGATCCGCACGCCCATGAACGGAGTGCTGGGCATGGCCGATTCCCTCAGCCGCACCGATCTGGACCCCGACCAGCGGGAGCAGTTGCAGGTCATCACCAGTTCGGTGGAATCGTTGTTGCGGACCATCGGGGACATCCTCGACTACGCCGGGATGACGGCCGAAAAGCTGACCCTGCAGAACCAGGAGTTCGATCTGCACCAGATCCTGCAGGACGTGGTGCGCCTCATGCGGACTTCGGCCGAGGAGCGCAACATCGACCTGCAGTTCGAGTACGATTCGGCGACGCCCCACAATTTCGTCGGCGACCCCGCCCGGATCAGGCAGGTCGCATTCCATCTCCTGAGCAACGGGATCAAGTTCACCGAAGAAGGTTCAGTGAAAATCAGCTGCAAGATGAAAAAGGACCGGGTTGCGGTTTCGGTCTCCGACACGGGTATCGGCATTCCGGCCCAGCGGCTGGAAACCATATTCCGGTGCTTCGAGCAGGCGGACAACAGCACCACCAGGCGTTACGAGGGCATGGGGTTGGGGCTGGGCCTCATCCAACAGCTCACCAGCCTGATGCAGGGGCAACTCACGGTCAAATCCAAGGAGGGGCGCGGCTCCACCTTCACGGTGACCCTGCCTTTGGAGATCGTCGCGAAGGCTCCGGTCATCCGGACCGAGTCGAAGCCCGAGCAGGCGCCCAGCATGAACCTGCGCGCACTGGTCGTGGAGGACAACAAGTTCAACCAGGTCGTCATTTCCCGCTTGTTGAGCATGATGGGAATCGAATCGGTTCTGGCGGAAAACGGATTGGAAGCGGTGGAGGCGGTGGAACGCGAGACCTTCGACGTGGTCTACATGGATATCCGCATGCCGGTGATGGATGGGATCGAGGCGACCATCAAGCTCCGCGCTCGAGAGGGCGGGAGCAGCCGCCTGCCCATCATCGCGGTGACCGCCGATGCCACCAGGCAGGTCCAGGCGCGATGCCGGGAAGTGGGGATGGATGCGTTCCTGGCCAAGCCCCTGACGCTGAATTCCCTGACCACAGTGACCGAGAATGCCATGCAGGCGGTCGATCAGCGGGATCCCGTCCTGGCCTGATCCCTTCTAGCCCTGGCCCTCCATGGCCTTGTCGGCCGGCGCGACGGGTTCCGGGGTGGCCCGCCTTTTCTGCGCAGCCAGCAGCCTTTGAATCATCTTCAGATCCCGCTCGCCCAACTGCAGGGCGGTATCGACCCACACCCGCGTGATCTCGATCAGTTCCTCGTAGGTGATGGGGTTGACGCACTGCCGCACCCGGTTCAGGGCGTGGTGGGCGTTGGCCCGTCGGTGGGAGTGGGCCAGGTACTCCTGCACCGCGCGGTGACCCTGCCCGTTCTCGGCGAGGATATCGACCAGGCCGAGCTTCTGCATCTGGACCGCCGTCAGCACCTTGCCCGTGGTGATCAGCCGCTTGGTGATCTCGGGCGTGGTGCGGCGGATCAGAAAACTGTAGGCGCCCATGCCGGGTATGAGGTTGAACATGATTTCCGGCAGGCCGAACCGCGCCCGTCGCTCGGCAACGATCAGGTTGCTGGAGATGGCGGCTTCACATCCGCCGCCGAGGGCCTCGCCCTGGACCAGGGAAATGGTGGTCACGGGCATGTCGAAATGCACGGCGTTGGGGTAGAGGACGTCGATGCAGGCGGTGGCGTATTTCTGGAGGCCTTCGCGGTCCCGGGCCAGGATCAACTGGTGGAAGAGGTCGAGGTCGCCCCCCAGGTTGAAGACGCCGGGGGTCCTGCTGGACAGGACGGTGTAGCGCACCGGCGGTTCCTGCCCCCGGTCCATGGCCTTGCGGTTGACGCGCACCAGGTTTTCCTGAAAGCGCTTCAGCTCGGTCAACATCTCAAGGTTGAAGCAAGGGCGCGGCTGGGGGTCAAGGGTGTACCACAGGACTCGATAGAGCCGGTCGTAGTGGACTTTGACCTGTTGGTAATCGTTTCGAATGGCGACGAAACGGTCATCCTTGACCATGATATCCTTCTGTATCGTTTTCCGCGACCCACAGGGCGTTGGGGGTGGCTAAAACCATTTTCTCAACTCATCCCATGATGGGTCAAGTCTGTGTTGGAAGCAGGATTAACCTGTCCTGATAGTTTTCATAATAGCAGGAATTCACATGTGATTCCATCAAAAGTCGGGGGGGCAGTGTAATCGTGTCGCAGCATAGGATTTCCGATGCTATGGTGGCGTTGCACCACCTGTCGGGAACCCCAGTGGAACGGAATGGATGAACGTGGCCCCGGTCAATCACCCCCTTCTGGCCATCGCCGTCTTGCTGTTGATCAGCATGGGAGCCAGTGCGGTGGTCCGTCGCTGGCAGTTGCCATCGATGACGGGACAGATCCTAGCCGGAGTCCTGGTGGGTCCGGCGGCCCTCGGCCTCTTCGACCATGCTACGGTCCAAGGGATGCTGCCCATCACCAGCTTCGCCCTGGGTTTGATCGCCGTTTCAGTGGGGGATCACCTGCACTTGGCGCGGCTGCGTATCGCCGCCGGTCGCTTGGGCCTGATGGTTCTGACCGAGAGCCTGTTGATACCGGCGTTGGTCTTCGTGGCGATCACGGCGATCGGCGGAGCCCACTGGACCCTGGGCTTGCTGCTGGGGACCATGGCCATCGCGACGGCGCCGGCGACCATCGTGGCTTTGGTCAAGGAGACGCGGTCGCGCGGGGTGTTCGTGGGCACCCTGGTGGCGGCGGTGGCCCTGAACAACATCGCCTGCATCGCCCTGTTCGAACTGGCCATGACGATTTGTCGGGTCGAGCTGGCCCCCGAAAGCATGGGGCACCCCCTGCAGGTTCTGACGGTTCCCTTGCGCCAGCTTGGCATATCAGCGGGCCTGGGTGCGGGTGTGGGGTTGATCCTGATCCTGCTGACCCGGAACGTGGTGCATCCCCAGCGGCTGACGACCGGCTCGCTGGTGGCGATCATGGGCACGGTGGGGCTGGCCAGCACGCTGGGCGTATCGCCCCTGCTGGCGTGCGTCGTCCTGGGAATCGTGCTGGCCAACCTGGACGTCGACCAGAAGGAGATCGGCCACCTGGCCTTCGAGAACTTCGAGGGGGCGATCTTCGCCATCTTCTTCACCGTGGCGGGGATGGAGCTGGATTTCACCTACCTGAAGCCGGCCGGTGCGCTGGCGCTGATGGTGGTGGTGGCTCGCGCCTCCGGCAAGATCCTGTCCGCCTGGGGCGCCATGACGCTTGCCCGGGCCCCGGTCAATATCCGGCGTTATCTCGGTCCGGCGCTGGTGCCGCAGGCGGGGGTGGCGGTGGGTCTGATCCTCATCGTGCAACAAACCCCCTTCCTGGCGGACGTGAAGCAGCTATTGCTGGCGGTGGGGCTGACCACCGTGACGGTCAACGAAATCATCGGGCCGCTGTTGACGAAGCTGGCCCTGCAGCGTTCGGGCGAGGCGGGCCTGGACACGCCCCACGTGCTGGAGTTCCTGCGGGAGGAATGCATCACCACCGGAGTGAAAGGCGACTCGAAGGAGGAGGTGGTGGGGAAGCTGGCGGACCTGCTGGTCCGGATCGGTCGCTGCGATCTGGATCATGAGGAGATTGCCGCGAGGGTGATGAAGCGGGAACGGGAGGCTTCCTCCTGTCTGGGACGCGGCCTGGCCATACCCCATTTCATCGCCGAAGGCGCCACCGAACTGGCCGGGGTGATGGGTGTCAGCCGGCGAGGGTTGACCTTTCCCACCCCGGACGGTCAACCCCTGCACTGCCTGGTGCTGCTGGCGATCCCGGAATCCATGGCCGATGCCGAGGCGGAGATCCTGGCCTCGGTGGCGCGGGCGCTTTCGGTCAGCGGCAGGCTGCTCTCGCAGCTCAACCACGCCCACTCACCGGCGCACGTCTGCGCGGTGTTGCAGGAGCTGGAAGCCGAGAGTCTGGACGACCTGCTCGAGGAAAACACCTGAGCCGGATCACCCCGTAGCCGGCCTCATTTCGCCAGCACGACCTTCTTCATGCCCCCCGAAACCCCATCGGCGATTCGCACCAGGTAAACCCCGCTGGGCGCGGCGCGTCCGGTGGCATCCTGCCCGTCCCAGACGAAACGTTGCGTCCCGGCGGCGTGCGGACCCCGGTGCAGCGTCGCCACGCGGTGGCCGGCGACGTCGTAGATCCCGAACTCGAGGGTCGCCGGCTGTTCCAGCTCGAAGGCCACCGTCAGGCTGGGGTTGAAGGGGTCGGGTCAGACCTGCAGGGCGGGGCCGAAGGGGACCGGCAGGTCTTCCACTCCCGACGCCAGCCCGCCGACCTGGCTCAGATCGCCGTTGGCCGCCGGCCACAGGCTCAGGGTGTTGCCCACGTGATAGACCACGCTGGCCACGTCGCCGTAGGTGCCGTGCAGGACCGGATTGGCCGGATCGTTCAGCACGTTGGTGAAGGTCCCGCTGATGCCGTTGGAACCCTCGTCCTTGACGTGCACGTGCAGGCCGAAGAGCGCGCCGCAGAAGGTCTCGGTGTCGCCGCCGACGGGGTCGCTGATGTGCGGGACGCTGTAGCCGCCGAAAATGCTGGCGCTGTCCCAACCGTTGCCGTTGCGGTCGCTGCTGTTGTGGTCGGCGATGAAGCACAGCGAGCCGCCGTCGCACACGTACGGCCCGAGGGCCGCGATCTCGGCGGCGGTGAACGGGTTCTGCGGCTCGGGAATGATCACCAGTTCCACCCCCCCAGGGAGGCGGCGGTGAAGGCGGCGGTGTTGCTGCGTACGGTGTGCCCCAGCAGGTACAGCTCGTAGCCCCAGCTCGAGAGCTGGCTGTTCCAGGACGTTTCGCTGGTGGGGGTCGCCGGAATCGGATCGGGGAAGTTGTCGTCGATGCGCCAGTTGCCGCCGGTTCCCGCATCGGCATCGTAGTACAGTTCGACGAACTCGTAGATGTAGTTGCCGCTGCCGGAGGCATCGGATGCCTCGCTGATCACCAGGCCGCTATACACGCCGTCGGGGGCTTCGACTCCCGAGCCGGGCGTTGCCGCGGCCGCATCCAGGGTCCAGGGCGCGGCCTCGGGATCGTTGCGCTGGTGGGACAGGAAGGCGGTGTTGAACGCGGGGGTGGGCCCGCCGACCACGGCCCCGCCGGCGTTCTTCAGGGTGTAGGTCTCGTCGCCGTTGATCATGGGGACGGCGGGAGCCTCGCTGGCGTTGGTCTAGACCACGTTCGCACTCAGGGACACGCCCCAGAACGATTCGAACGACGCCTGGTCGGCGAAGCGGCCCAGCACCAGATAGCCGCCCGGTTGGATCACCGTGCCGCCGGGGATGGTGAACGCCGAGGCGCTACCGGCCTGTTCCACGGTCCAGTTGGAAAGATCCAACCCCTGGCCGAATACGGCGGAACCGCTCGTCAGGGTGATCAATAGGAGGATGCACGCAAAAATCCGCGCCGCACCGCCGAAGCGGCCAAAATTGGGCGTAATTTTCAAGGTGAGCCAATCCCCGGAGTCATGGGTCATTCAATCGTCAACTGAAAGTACATTATAACAATTAAGGGGTTGGTTTTTCAAGCAGAAGCAGAGATTCGATGTGAGCGGTCTGGGGGAACATGTCCAGGACCTGGAGCTTCCGGGGTTGGTAACCCTGTTCGGTCAGACGGGCGGTATCCCGGGCCATGGTCGCCGGATCGCAGCTCATGTACAGGATGTGACGGGGCGAGGCCTTGAGCAAGGCCGCCAGGCCGTCTTTCTCCAGCCCCCGCCGCGGGGGATCCACCACGCACAGGCTGTCTTGCCATTCCTGCGGCGTCGCCAGGTCGGGAGTGTCGAGGGCCTTTCCCAGAGGGCCGGCGAGCACGCGGGCCTTGTCGCGGACCGCTTCGCTGCGCTGGATGTTGTTGCGGGCGTCGCGGCAGGCGCCCTCGTCGCTGTCGATGGCGATGATGCGCTCGAAGAGATCGCCAAGGGTGAGGCTGAACAGGCCGACGCCGCAGAACAGATCGTCGAGCAGGGGGCCGAGCGCGTCCCGGTTCCGCAGTTCCTCCAGCCAGCCGCGGATGGTGGCCACGGCCTGCTCGGTGACCGCCAGGTTGCCCTGGAAAAAGCTCTGGGCCCGCGCGCGGAAGGAGTGACCGGCCACGCGGTACACGAGGAAATCGTGGCCCCAAAGCGGCAGGTTGTTGAACAGGAGACCCACGCACCCGGGGGCGGGTTCCTCGTTCGGACCGAGGGCGGCCAGGATCTTCTTGAGAACCTTGAGGCGATTCGTCGATCCGTAGAGCGATATCAACCAGCGGCACTCGTCGACGGGGCGGCCGTCGAGCCGGATGACCGCCTGGTCCACCGGGGGCAGCATGCGCATCCAGGGCAGGATGTCGCGGTTGAACCGTTCGGGCATGAGGAGGCATTGGTCCAGGGGAACCACGTCGTGGGAGCCGCGGCGCAGCAATCCGTAAGGTCCCGAAGGCGAGGCCGACAGGCGAATGCGATTGCGGTAACCCAGGACCGGACCCGGCTCGGGAACCGTGAGGATATCCGCCAGTTCCAGCTTGCCCAGGCGGCGAAAGCAGTCCAACACGATGACGGTTTTCGCCTTGCGCTGCTGTTCATCTTCGAGGTGTTGCAGATCGCAGCCGCCGCAGTCGCCGTAGTGGGGGCAGGGGGCTTCACGCCGGCCTGGTCCGGGTTCGACCACCTCGGTGATCTCGGCGCGGATGAAATTCTTGCGACGCTCCCGGATTTCCGCCCGGACGGTATCGCCCACCGCGGCCCGTGGCACGAAAACGGCTTGGCCGTCCTTGCGGGCCAGGCCCTCGCCGCCGGTGACGAGCTTTTCGACGACCAGCTCCAGCAGGTCGTCATCCGGGGTGGGATTGGGGATTTCGGTGTCGCGGTCGGTCATAGTGGAGCTAAACTAGCACGTGGATGCACGACAGGCCAATTGTCCGGCCGGACCCAGGGAGGGGCATGACCGGTTTTCGCGGGATATCACCAGGGATACGGCACGGAATGCGGGCGCTCCTCAGCCTGACCGCCGTCGTGCTGATGTTCCTCGGCGGGTGTGCACCCAAGCGGGTGGTTACCCCCCCGCCGGGCCGGGCTCCCGCCGAGTCCGGTGGGGCGCGGGTGCGCAAAACGGCGCCTGGCCCATCCCGGCAAGCCGGCCCCGGCCCGTCGTCCAGTCAACGGGCCGAGAATAATCAGGCGCCTGCCCCCGGTTCCTCCGGGGAATCGCAAGGGCAATCGGCCGCCGCTCTGGCGCGGCAACAGCTGGGCAAACCCTACCAGTGGGGCGCGGCCGGCCCGGATCGCTTCGACTGCAGCGGCCTCGCCTATTTCGTGTACGGCCGGTTGGGTGTGGCCCTGCCCCGGGTGTCCGCCGACCAGGCCCGCGTGGGAGAGGAAATCTCCCCGGATGATCTGCAACCGGGCGACCTGCTGTATTTTGCCGTGGACAGCTCCCGGATCAACCACGTGGGGATCTTCGTCGGCCGTCGGCAGTTCGTCCACGCCCCGCGCCGCTACCAACCCGTCCGCATGGACACCCTCGACGACTCCTACTGGCGGAACCGGTTCAAGGTGGCCCGCCGCCTTGCACCGGCCCGCTGAACTTCTCTTCGCCATTCCTGGCACGCATGTTGCCCTGAAAGAAATGAGCTTTCCCTCGCGGGCATCTTCCGGTGCTGGGAAAGCAACCGCAAATGTGCGGACCTGGCTTTCAATGTCCTGAATTCAAAGGACATACGAAACTCCACACCGGGACTGCCGGCAAAATGGTCACCCCTCGGGGGGCCCCCTGCAGGATCGGGATCCGCAGGACCGGGTAACATCATGCCGGACCGGCCGAAAAAGTACCGCCGGCAAGGGCGGTGGCGGTGGCGTCCGGAACAGGATTCAAGCAGGCGATTCCCCACGGGTGAATCGAAGGCGGCGCGGCCGCCCACAGGGAGGTTGATGATGGCGACAGTGGATTCGGTCACCAGGAACGCTCAGGCGGGCAAGTACCTGACCTTCGGTCTGGCGGGGCAGGAATACGGGCTGGGCATCCTCAAGGTCCAGGAGATCCACAGCCTGACGGGTTTGGCCCGCACGCCGGACCTCCCGGGTTTCCTGCAGGGGGCCATCGACCTGCGCGGCAGGATGGTTCCGGTGATCAACCTGCGTGAACGATTCGGTCTGCCGCCCGTGGAAAAAAACGAGAAGACCTGCATCGTGGTGATCCAGGCCGAGTACGACGAGTCGGTGGTGAACCTGGGGATCGTGGTGGACGAGGTCGAGGAGGTCCTGGCCTTGCGGGAGGATCAGATCGAGGCCGTGGCGGGTGCCGCGGCGGACGAGTCCGTCATGGGCACCGGCCGGTTGGCCGACCGGGACGTGACCCTCCTGGACGCCGACGGGCTGTTGAACAGACGGGAACTCGAGTCTGTCGCCGGGCTGATCCCGGCCGTGAGATCAAACGAATATTCCGACGACCGCTGAGGCCGTGCGGGTTTTGAGGACACATGGGGAAGGATGTGGAGTTGTGACCGACAAGAAGGAAATCCTGGCGCACGCCAAAAAGATCCCGTCGCTGCCGTCGGTGGTGTTGAAGCTGCGCAAGTACCTCAACGACCCGGAAGTCAATTTCGACGAATTGTCCAAGGTCATCGAGTACGATCCGGGTCTGACCGCCAATGTGCTCCAGCTCGCCAATTCCGCCTACTTCGGCTGGTCGCGGACGATCAAATCCGTCAAGGACGCCATCACCCGCCTGGGCACCAACCGGATCTTCCAGATGGTCCTGTGCATGTCGGTCGCGCCCATGGTGCGCAAGCCCATCAAGGGCTACGACCTCGATTCGACGGACCTGTGGGAGCATTCCATCGCCGTGGCGATCTGCGCCGAGATCCTGGCCGACGAGTTGCGGCTGCGGGGAGTCGAAGAGGGCTTCACGGCCGGCCTGTTGCATGACATCGGCAAGATCGTTCTGGGCACCTTCGTGGAAATCGACGACGACCCCATCAAGGAAATCATGGCGCTGGACCATCTGGCCTTCAACGAGGCGGAGATGATGGTGCTGGGAATCGACCACGCCGAAGTCGCCGGGGTGATGCTCGGCGCGTGGAACCTGCCGGGTGAAGTGGTGTCGGCGGCTCGGTGGCACCACCAACCCAACCGCTGCGATCCCGATCACCGCATGCTGGTGGATCTGATCCACGTGGCCGACATCATGTGCCTGCAGGCGGGCTATGGTCTGGGGATCGACGGGGTGAACTATCGTTCCGACGAATCGGCGGCCGTGCGGCTGGGCTTGAGTCAGGCGCAGGTGGAATTGATCCTGGAAAAGACGGGCACGGGGGTCGAGGAGATGAAGACCCTGTTCCAGCCCCGGACCGAAGAGCGCAAACCGGTCGGGTCATCCTCACACCGCTAACCGGGGCTCAGGAAACGAACGCCCCGAGGACCTGCGCCATGTCGTCGGCGGTGAACGGCTTGGTCATCAGGAACATGGCGCCGGCTTCGCTGGCCTGTTCCACCATTTCCACCGTGCTATCCGAAGTGATGAAACCGAAAGGGATGTCCAGGTTCTCTGCGTTCATGGCCTGGAGGAATTCAATCCCCGTCATTTCGGGCATGTGCCAATCCGACAGGACCATGTCGGGCCGGTGGCTGCGCACCGCTTCAAGCCCTTCACGACCGTTCTCCGCTTCGATGATTTCGCTGCCCTGATAACCGGCCTGATGGATGGAGCGCGCAACGATGCGCCGCATGGCCCGGGAATCGTCGACGATCAAGATCTTCATGTTCTTCTCCAATAATCGGGAATCCCTCGGCGGGTAAGGGCGATCCCCGCCCAATCCTCTCCATGGATGGAATCGGTCTTCTTGCGCCACGGTTGAGGAAAAATTGGTTCGGATTTACCCGATATCGACGCGCACGGTGGCGGTCAGGGCCTCATGAACGGCCTCTTCCAGGTTCATGGCCTGCGAAAAGCGCAGCAGATTCTGGGGCCGGGCGGTCAGCACGGGTTTGGGCGAGCGGATGGAACAGCAGTCCCGGTAGGGCAGGATGGATGTCTCGAACAGGCCGGTTTCGCGGGACCAGGCGGTGATCTCCTGCTTATCCAAGCCGATGAGGGGACGCAGGATGGGCAGGCGGATGTCCGGAGTGATGGCGCCCAGATTGAAGATGGTCTGGCTGGCCACCTGGCCGAGACTGTCGCCGCTGACCAGGGCGCGGCACTTGTTGTTGCGGGCCAGGGACGCGGCGGTCTTGAACATGAAGCGCCGGAACATGACCATGTCGTGGCTGTCGGGCACGTTGCCCATGGCCCGCATCTCGTAGGGCACCACCGGCACCAGATGCAGGCGCAGAGGGGCGGGGAAGTACCCCGCGAGCAGGGCCACCAGCTTTTCGATCTTGTCGGTGTCGGCCTCGGCGGCCGTGCGGCCGGAGTAGAAATGGATGAAGTCGGGGCGGCAGCCGCGGCGCATCATCAGCCACCCGGCCACCGGGGAATCGATGCCCCCGGACAGCAGGACCATCACCCGTCCGCTGGATCCGGCGGGCAGCCCGCCGTAGGCCTTTTCCTTGGCGCAGAAGACGAGCAGGGATTCCTTGAGCACCAGCACGTTGACCACAAGGTCGGGATGATGCATGCGGCCGGGCAGTTCGACGGCCTGGTAGACCGCCGCGCCCACGATGCGGTTGATATCCGGCGAGGTCAGGGAAAAGCTGCGGTCACTGCGCCGGGTCGCCACCTTGAAGTGGGCGCAACCGTCGCTGTGGGCGGCAGCCATTTCGGCGGCGATGCGGCAGACGGCATCCAGGCCCGGTTCGCGGCCGGCGGCCAGGTCGGCGGCCAGAGCGGCTTCGACCTCCGCGCGGGAAATGGGCACGGCCGGGGATATCCACTGCAGGCCGAATACCTTTTTCAGCTGCGCCGAAACCTCCTGCGCGGCGGCGGGATCCTCCAACTCGATGATCAGTCGGCTTTCCACGTGCCGGATGTCCCTCACCGGAGCCCCCTTCAGCATCGTGCGCATGTTGTTGAGGAGCTTGCGCATGAATACCGTGCGGTTTCGCCCCTTGAGGGCGATTTCCGCATAGGTCGCGACGATGACGGGCGAGGCCTGGTTCATGATGTTCCCGGGATCCTGGTCTTTACGGTTTTATTGCCGGAGGAAAGGGCGTTATCCTGAGCGTGAACCGGGAACAATACAATCAATACCGGACCACTGGCAAGGAAGGCGACGACATGGAGGCGTATCAGGGGGTCTGGTTGGACATCTCCGGGACCGAGGCATTCCTGCCCCCGCAGGAACGGGACGAACTCCTGCGGGCGGGGGCGCAGGCGGCGGATGGTTTGGAACGCGGCGCCTGCGCGGGCGCGGAATGCCTGGGTTGGCGGGATCTGCCCGCCCGGATGACGGACGCGGAACTGGAGGCGGTGGAGGAGGAAGCCAAGCGCATCGCGGGCCATGCCGACGTTCTGGTGGCCGTGGGCATCGGCGGTTCCTATCTCGGAGCCCACGCCGTGCTTGCGGCCCAGCACGGGGACGGCGCGCGGGCGCCGGACGGTCGCCCCGAAGTGCTGTTCGCGGGCACCGGCCTGTGCGCGACCGGGCTTCAGCGGGTCCTGGATGGGATCGGCGACCGGGTTTTCACGTATGCGCGATCTCCAAGTCGGGCACGACCCTGGAACCGGCCGTGGCCTTCCGTGTCCGCGAACTGGTCGCCGGCGCCCGCGGGATGCGGGAACGGTGTCTGGCCGGCGACAGCGCCGACAATCCGGCCACCCTGTACGCAGCCGTCCGCAACGGACCGTATCGCAAGGGGTTCACGACCGAGATCCTCGGCGGTTTTCACGGGGATCTGCACAGCCTGGGTCAGTACATCCAGGACGGCCGCCGCAACCTGATGGAGACAATCCTGCACGTGCAGAGCAGCGGATCGGCGCTCACCGTGCCCGCTCTCGCGGATGGTGCCGACGGTTTGGGTTACCTGTACGAGAAGGCCGTGGCGGTCAGCGGCCTCATGCTGGAGGTCAACCCCTTCGACCAACCCGGGGTCGAAACGTACAAACGCGAGATGTTCCGCCTTCTGGGCAAACCGGAGTAGGCCGTTTCGCACCGGGACGTTTCGCAGGTGGGGGTGGGATATCGGGCAACCGGAGGTTATATTTTCCGGGTGATGAAGCCCAGATGGCGCGGGGGCGAATCCCCGCCGAAAAAAAGGAGGCCGACGTGGCCAGGAAGATCATGCTGATTCTGATGTCCGTTGCCCTGATGGCCTTGCTGGCCGGCTGCAACGGGGGCGACAAGCGGGAGACCCCGGCAACGGCCGCCGACCAGGCCGGATCGCCTTCCGCCGAGACCGCGGCCGCTGCGGTGCCCACCGGGTGGACCGGCGAGATCACCGAGACCATGGACTCGGGTGGTTACACCTACATTCAGCTCGACACGGGCACCGAGAAGATCTGGGCCGCTGCGACGCAGACCAAGGTCGCCGTCGGTCAGCGCGTGTCGGTTCCGCAGGGCATGCTGATGCAGGATTTCCAGAGCACGACCCTGAACCGGACCTTTCCGGAAATCTATTTCGTATCCGGATTCTACCCCGAAGGGCAGATGCCCATCGCGCAGATGGCAAAGCCCAGCGGAGGCATGGGCGGCATGACCGGCTCGGCCAGTCCCAACGACGGAGCCATGGGGGGCGGGGGCGCCGCGCACAACACGGTTCCCGACGCGGAGGTTTCCGGGGTGGAGAAGGTTTCCGGCGGGTATGACATCGCCGAGATCTACGCCCAGAAGGCCGGCCTCGACGGCAAGACCGTCAAGGTGCGCGGCCGGGTGATCAAGTTCACGCCCCGGGTCATGGGCACCAATTGGATCCACATCCAGGATGGCAGCGGCCACGGTGAGACGGCCGACCTGACCGTCACCTCCAGCGTCGAGGTCCAGGCCGGTGACCTGGTCGTGATCTCTGGTGCCGTGGCGGTGGACAAGGACTTCGGCGCCGGTTACAAGTACAGCGTCATCGTGGAGAACGCGACCGTCACGAAGGAGTAGAACTCTCCTGACCTGCCGTCAATGAAGACGCTCGGCGATGTCCTCGGCCTATGGCCTGCGGATTACGCCGAGCGTCTTCATTGACGGCAGGTCAGGAGAATTCCATTCCTTCGAGCCGAACATGGGTGGCTATCGCTCCCACGCGTTGATCCATGGATCGGTTAACCGTATCATCCCCGGTGAATGGTTATTGTTCTCTAGGCAGCCGCGCGTCCCGGTCCTTTCCCGGGAAATGGCTCTCGACAAGAGAGCTCTTCGACGCTTCATTGCCGAGAGGTTGGCCCCGGCGACGACGGCGGCACTCGACGCGCGCTGGAGGTGCTCTACGGTCCGGGGCTCGAAAGGGTCGGCGGGAATTTCCGGGTTCTGGACCACGGGTGTGGCAACGGAGCGCAGACCTTGTGTCTGGCGGCGGAACTGGGCTGCCGGGTACCCGCAGATGGCCGACGTGGAGACGCATCTGGCCATCATCGAAGAGTACGGCTATGAGCCGGCCGGTCGGTTCACCTTGCCGGAATCGTCCTGGTTGGAGTCGTTCTACGACCACCTGGCGAGGCGGATGGCTGGGTACGAGGCGCCCGACGACGAGTCGCGACTCCTGGTCGAGGCGATCCGCAGCGAGGGCAACAAGCTGTGGTTCTGCTCCTTCGACTGACCCCGCAGTAACCGCCCCACCTTCCGGGCCCAAGCCGGTCATCCTGGATGGGGGCGTCTGCACAAAAAAACCCGGTGTCCTCCGCAGGCCGTCAGGCCGAGGACAACACCGGGTTTTTTGTGTGCAGACGCCCTATCCGGGACGACTACTTGTGCTCGCTCAGGTACTTGGCCACACCATCGGCGGTGGGAGTCATGGCGTCGTCGCCCTTCTTCCAGTTGGCCGGGCACACTTCGCCGCATTCTTCCAGGTGCTGCAGGGCATCGACCAGGCGGAGCATTTCGTCGACGTTCCGGCCCAGACCCAGAGCGTTGACGGTGGAATGCTGGATGTTGCCTTCCTTGTCGATGAGGAAGGTGCCGCGCAGGGCCATGCCGCCCTCGAGCAGAACGCCGTAGTCCTGGCTGATGGTCTTCTGGAAATCGGCGACCAGCGGGAACTGGATGTTACCGATGCCGCCGTTCTCGACGGGGGTGTTCTTCCAGGCCCAGTGGCTGAAGTGGCTGTCCGTGCTCACGCCGATGACTTCGCATTTGCGGCTCTTGAACTCCTCGAGCGCCTTGTTGAAGGCGATGATCTCGCTGGGGCACACGAAGGTGAAGTCCAGCGGGTAGAAGAACATCACGACGTACTTGCCGCGGTAGTCCGAAAGGGAGAAGTCCTTCTTGAAGCTGTTGTCCGGCATGACCGCGGTGGCGGTGAATTCGGGAGCTTCGGTGGAGACAAGAGGCACGGGGATGAAGTCGAAATCGAGGCTGTCCATGGTTGAACTCCTTGTTCGGTTGTTGGTCGATGGCGCACTCCCGCGCCGTGGTTGAAAAGGTTGCTGTGACCAGGTTGCTGAGCTCAGTGCTGGCTGTGCGCCGTTCCGGATACGCCTTCGGTTTCGCCGAGGCAGGAAGGGCACAGGCCATGGAATTCGAGTCGGTGACCATCGATGCGGAAACCCCCCGTTTCCATCGGCATGGTCACCAGTTTGTCGTGCAAGGGTGTGGGGAGATCCCGCACGCAACCGCACGCCCGGCACCGGACATGATAGTGGGGAGTGGTCGTGCCGTCGAAGCGCGTTTCGGATCCGGCCAACTCCAGTTTGCGAATCTGACCGTCCTCATGGAGAACTTCGAGGTTGCGATAGACCGTGCCCAGGGAGATTCGCGGTAGCCTGCGCCGGACCTGGGCGAACAGTTCTGCTGCAGTCGGATGGGCCTTGCTCGCGCAAAGCTCTTCCATGATCACGGCTCGCTGGGGGGTTTGCCGTCGCAATTTGTTGGTAGCCATTCTGCAATCCCTCTCCTGTGATCGGAGGCTTCATCGTATTGAGCCTTAATCTAACAGGAATGATTATCGATGTCAACCTTGTGGGGGGATATTCCAGAAATCGAGCGAACCAGGAAAGTGTCAAGATTTTGGAAGAACTGCCGATAGGGAATCTGAGAAACAACAAAACCATTCGGTCGGAGGTGTTTTCATGGCGACCATTCTCTTGGTCGACGACGATGATCAGGTGCGCATGATGCTTTCGGAGGTCATCGCCAAGGAGGGGCATACGATGGTCGAGGCGGCCGACGGCAATCAGGCCGTCAGGCTTTACGACCCCGATACCATCGACCTTGTGATCACCGACATCGTCATGCCGGAAAAGGAAGGTCTGGAGACCATTCGTGAGATTCGTGCCGTGAATCCGGATGTCCGCATCATCGCCATCAGCGGCGGCGGCCGGATCAAACCGGAGGATTACCTGGACTGGGCGAATCGGATCGGTGTGGACCGGACCTTCGCCAAGCCCGTGCGTCGTGTTGATCTGTTGAAGGCCGTCAACGATCTGCTGGGGGTTGAAGTCGCGTAGGGATGTGGCCATGGAGTCCGGACACAGCATCCTGATCCTGGATGATGACCGCCAAGACCGGCGGATCCATGCCGGGGCCCTGCGGGGCCACGGTTACGACGTCCGGACGGCGTCCGGCTGGGATGAGGCCCGCGCCGCCATCAAGGTGCGGATCCCGGACCTGATTCTGATCCATGCGTCCCTGAGCAGGGGCGACGCCTTCGCCATGGGCGGGAAGCTCAAGGACGACACGTCCACCCGCAGCATTCCCGTGATCTTCACCATCCCGGCGCGGGATCCCGCCACCATCGACCGGGCCTTCGCCGTCGGGGCCGTGGATACCATCACCCAACCCTGTCACCTGAACGAGTTCCTGGCCAGGATCGCGACCCACATCAAGCTCCGCGGACTGGTCACCGAGGTCGAGCGCCTGCGGGAACTGGACATCGACGCCAATCCCCTGACCCACCTGCCCGGAAACAACACGATCGCCTCCACCATCCAGGAAGCGGTGACGGCGAACCGGGACATGGCCCTGGTCTATTCCGATCTGGACAATTTCAAGACCTACAACGACGCCTACGGGTTCAACGCCGGCGACGACATCCTGCTGTTCAACGCCGAAACCCTGCAAACGGCCCTGCGCATGGTCTGCACCGGACCCTGGTTCCTGGGGCATGAGGGCGGGGACGATTTCGTGGTCCTTTTGCCGGCCGCGGACGTGGAGGCGTTCGGTGAGAAAGTCATCCGCATCTTCGATGCCGAGGCTCCGAACTTCTACAGCTCCGAAGATCGGCAGCGAGGGTACATCACGACGAAAAGCCGGCGGGGTGATGTCCGGAAGTTCCCCCTGGTGAGCATCAGCCTGGCCGGGGTGCGCCTGCGGGACTACCCCTTCACACGTTTCGTCGAGGTGGCGGCCGTGTGTGCCGAGGTCAAGCACGCCGCCAAGGCCATCGCCGGCAGCGTGCTGTTCATGGATCGCCGGGGCGACGAAAAAACCACCGCTGCGACACCCGCCGCTGCGGACCTCATTTCGACCCAATAGCCAGCAGCACCGCTTTTCCCAGTTCGGTCAGGGAGGGGTCGCGTGCGCCCATGATGAGGACCAGATCGCCGGGCCGGGCCTCGGCGGCGATCAAAGCCGGCAGGTCTTGGCGCCGGGGAACGAAATGGGCCCGGGCGCCCTGCGTGCGGATGTCGGAGGCCAGATCGGCCGCGGAGATGTCGCGCACCACGGTTCCGCCGGCGAAATAGATCTCCGGCAGCCAAAGAATATCGTCGGGACGCAGTCCGTCGGCGAGCGCCGCGGTCAGGGGGTCGCGGAGAAACCGCGTGGGGCCGAAGCCGTGGGGCTGGAACACGGCCAGCAGGCGCCCGCTGCCGACACCTTCCAGACGCCCACGGGCTGTGGCCAGGGCGGCGGCGAGCTTGTCGGGGTTGTGGGCGAAGTCGTCGATGACCTCAACTCCCTGCGCCGAGCCCAGGGACTGGAAGCGCCGCGTCACGCCCCGGAAGTTCGCCAGGGGGGAGACCATGTCCCCCAGGGGCACGCCGACGCCGGCGCAGGCCGCGATGGCTGCCACGGCGTTCAGAACGGTGTGCAGGCCGGGCTGGGGCACCGAGAACCGGACACCCTGGAGGGTGAAGGCCACACTGCCGGCGAGGTGGACCAGGTTCTCGGCCGCAAAATCCGGTCCCTCGGCCGGGGATTCCGATATCCCGAAGGTGATCGCGCCGTCCCGCAGGGAGCGCAGGTTGTCGGTGGCGGCCACGACGACCCGTCCGCGGGTGCGGGCGGCGAAGATGGTGAACATCTCCAGGACTTCGGTCGGCGGCTTGTGGTCCATTCCCAGATTGAGGATCACCCCGACGTGGGGCTCGTAGCGGACCAGGCTGCCGTCGCTCTCGTCGGCCTCGATCACCAGCCAGGGGGCCATGCCGTCCGGGGCCGGGCCGGCCGGATGGGCGTTGCCCAGCATATCCTTTTCCTGCAGGGCCACCAGGGGGCCGCCGGTCAGCAATCCGGGCTGCAGGCCGCAGGCGTCCAGGATGCTCCAGACCATGGCCGTCACCGTGGATTTGCCGCTGGTGCCGCTGACGGCCACGGTCCGGTGTTCCCGCACGTACGCGGCCAGCAGTTCGGACCGGTGCCAGACCGGAATCCCGCAATCCAGGGCCGTCCGGTGGTCGGGCACGTCGCTCTCCACCGCGGTGCTGGCGACCACCCCGTCGCAGGAGCGGCCCGGACACGCGGAGGGGAATCCGCCGTCCTGAGGCACGATGCGCACCCCGGCCGCTTCCAGGCAACCCCGGATGGCGTCGCGCTCTGCGCAGTCGAAGGCCCGGTCGCTGCCCGTGGCCAGCCCGCCGCCGCGCTGGGCCGCCGCGGCATGGAACTGGGCCAGGGCGCTCATGCCGCTGCCGCCGACTCCCATGAAATGCAGCCAGGCGGATCCATCGGCCCGAATCGGTTCAGATGATGACAACGGGATCCCCTTCACACACGAGGTCACAGACGGCGACGATATCCCGGTTGCCCAGGCGGATGCACCCGTGGGAGACGGGCCTGCCCAGCTGGTCTTCCCGGTTGGTGCCGTGCAGGTAGATGTACCGCTTCATGCTGTCGAGGCCGGGGCCCCGATTGACCCCCTCTTCGCAGCCGTCGAGGGTCAGGATGCGGGTCAGGATCAGATCCCGATCCGGTTCGCCGGGCAACTTGTCCGGTGAGAAGATCCGTCCCGTGGGCTCGCGGCTGACGAATTCGGTCCCCAGGGCGGCTTCCCGGCCGATCCGCCGCTCGATGCGATGGACCCCGGGCGGGGTGCCCCCGGAATCCTCGCCGGCGTTGATCCCGGCGGCGGCGGTGGAAACGGGCCAGCGGCGCTGCGGATCACCATCGAGAACGAGGACCAGGCACTGCCGGGTGACGTCCACCAGGAGCCAGCGCTGGGGAATTTTCCCCAACACGCTCTGCAGGGCCGCGACGGCCTCGGCCAGAGGTAAGTCCCCGTGAGCCGGTCCGTTTTCCCTTTCGGAGCTGGCCATGATGGTTCCTTGCCAAAGGGCGGTACGGAGCCCAATTTAATGTTAAAGAATTATCGATTGCCGGCCGCTCCCTGCGGCCAGGAGGATGGTCAATGTACGATATCGAGGCATCCCTGGACAACCAGATCCTCGCCCGCATGCAGAACCGTCCCACGGTGATCTTCACCGAAGCTGTGGATCCGCGCATCATCGAAGCGGCCTGCTATCTGCCCCGCTTTGCCCGCCCGGTCTTTCTGGCGGACGAAAACCAGGTCAAGGACATCGTCTCCCGCGAGCTGCAGCACCTCGATCCGACCCGTGTGGAGTTCACCCTGGCCGATAGCGCCTTCTGCAGCATCGAGGAACGAACCGATCTGCTGGAGGAATTCGCCCGCAGCTGCACCGAACTTCCCCACACCTTGAACCCCACCCCGGATATGGAAACCGCCCTGGAGAGGATGCGCGATCCGGCGCGATTCGGCGTCATGGCGGTGCGCCAGGGCCACGCCGACATGGTCGTCGGCGGAGCGACCCATGAGCCCCGGGATTTCTTCCGGCCCATGCTGCGCCTGCTGAGCAAGCAGGAAGTGGCCTGCGAGGCCGGTGTGATCATCCTGCCGGACAGCCATCCGTCCGATATCTTCCCCCACAACATCCTGGTGGTGGGCGATGTGGGAGTGAACGCCAACATGACCCCCGAGGCCCTGGCGCACTGCGCCGTGGGCACCTGCGCGGTGGCGCGGGACCTGTTTCCCGAGGACGTGCTGCCGGTGATCAACGGCGCCATCGTTTCCTACTCCAACAAGGGGTCGGACGAGGGGCCGAGCCCCGAGCTGGTGCGCAAGGCCTCGGCCCTGGTGCCGGAAATCCTGGCCGAGCGCGTCAACCGCGGGGAGCGTTACAGCACCATCCACATCGAGGGCGAGGTCAAGATCAGCGTGGCGTTGTCCCGCCGTTCCGCGCACCTGTATCGGCGCGGCCAGGAAAAGGCCTTCGTGGGGGGGACCAACGTCCTGATCGTGCCCAACCTGGACACGGGAAACCTGTTGTTTCACCTGTACGGCACCCGGTATCCCGAAGCCCGCAAGTTCAGCGCCATGTTCGGCCTGCGCTTCCAGGGCGTCGACCTGCCCATGGACAGCACGGCCCAAGACGCGGCTCTGGCGGTCAAGGCCAGCATTTTGCGGCTGCACCGGTTTGGACACTGGGTGCGCACACCCAAGGACACCTTCTACCGACGCTACCGGATCCTGGCGATCAACCCGGGTTCGACCAGCACCAAGATCGCCCTGTTCGAAGGTGACTTGCCGCGGTTCACGGCGGAGATCCAGCATTCGGCCGATCAGCTCGAGCCCTATGAGGGCCGTCGCATCGTGGAGCAGTACCCCCTGCGCAAGCAGGTGATCCTGGACGAACTGGCCAAACACGGACTGGCTCCCGAGGATCTGGACGCCGTGGCCGGCCGGGGCGGTCTTCTGCAGCCCATTCCCCACGGAACCTACCGGGTGGGTGAGGAAATGGTCGATGAGCTGCTCGGGGCCGGAGGAGCCGATCACGCCTCCAATCTGGGCGCCCTGATCGCGCGGGAGCTGGTGGCCCGTACGGATCACCCGGCCTACATCGTCGACCCAGTGGTGGTTGACGAGGTGCCGCCGCGGGCCAAGGTCACCGGAATGAAGGCCCTGCGCCGCAAGGTCATCAGCCACGCCCTGAATCAGATCTCCACCGCGCGGCGCTACGCCGAGGAGCACGAGACCTTCTATCGTTACCTGAACCTCATTGTGTGCCACATGGGCGGAGGCATCACCATCGGCGCCCACGCCGCGGGCCGTTACATCGACGTGAACAACGGTCTGGACGGAGAGGGGCCGTTCAGCCCGCAGCGCTCCGGCGGCGAACCGACCGGCGACCTCATCCGGCTCTGTTTCAGCGGGCGCTTCACCCTGGAAGAGCTGCTCAAGTTGAACAAGGGCCGGGGGGGATTGATCGATCTGCTGGGCACGGCGGATTTTCGCGAGGTGGAGCAGCGGGTCCTGGCCGAGGATCCGCAGGCCTGCGAAGTCTACGAGGCCATGGTCTACCAGATCTGCAAGAACATCACCGCCCTGCTGCCGGCCTTCAACGGTGCGGCCGTGGACCAGGTGCTGCTGACCGGGGGGCTGGCGCGCAGCGAGATGCTGGTGCGGGACATCACCGCGGGGGTTCAGGGTCTGGGATGCGGGGTGACGGCCTATCCCGGCGAAAACGAGATGTACGCCCTGATGAAGGGCGTCCTGCGCGTGCTCACGGGCAGGGAACCGGCGAAGGACTACAACCCGGCGGGGGAGTGAGCATGGATCCCATCACGAATCTGGAACAACTGGTGGAGCAGCTGCGCACGGCTCCTTCGCGCCGCGTGGTCATAGCGGCCGGGCAGGATCCCCACTCCCTGGAAGCCGCCGCCCGCGCGGTGGGCGAGGGAATCGCCCGGATCACCCTGGTGGGCGACCGACTGCGCATCGGGAAATTGTGCAGCGAGATGTCCCTGGATCCGGATTCGTTCACCATCGTCGACGAACCCGATCCCTTGCGGGCGGGCGCCCTGGCGGTGGCGCAGGTGCGCGACGGCCAGGCCGACGTCCTGATGAAGGGTCTGATCGGCACCGCCGACTACATGCGACTGATCCTCGACAAGGATCAGGGCCTGCTGCCGATCAGCCGCGTGCTGTCCCATGTGACGGTGGCCGAGTTTCCCGTCGGGAAGCTCGAACCCCGGCGGCTGCTGTTCCTCGCCGATGTTGCCATCATTCCCCATCCGGATCGCGAATCCATGATCCAGATCACGGGTTATTGCACCGCCGCCGCCCGCAGCTTCGGCATCGAACGGCCGCGGGTCGCCCTGCTGACCGCCAGCGAAAAGGTCTCCGGGCGCATGCCCGCCACGGTGCAGGCCGACGAGATCGCGCGGATGTGTGCAGCGGATGAGCTGGCCGATCGCATCGGGCCGGCGGATGTGGCCGGTCCCATTTCGCTGGACCTGGCTCTTTCGGCCGAAGCCTGCGCCATCAAGGGCTATGGGGGACCGGTCGGGGGGCGCGCCGACGTGCTGGTGTTTCCCAACATCGAGGCGGGGAACGTCTTCTACAAGACGGCCACGCGGCTGGCCGGAGCTCGGGTTGCGGCGGTGGTGGTCGGGGCGGCGGCGCCCTGCATCCTCACGAGCCGCGCCGACAGCGAGGAATCCAAGTTCCTGTCCATCGCCATGGGTTGCCGCCTGGCCGAATAAGGGGCTTGAATGTCGGAAAAAAGGCGGGTAGTCTGCCATCCGGTCCCAATGTATTTCCGACGAGGGAGAAAACCATGTCCCAGACCAATGACAACCTGAAGGATGCCTTCGCCGGCGAGAGCCAGGCTTTCCAGAAGTACACGTCCTTCGCCGAAAAAGCCGAGAAGGAAGGGCTGCCCAACATCGCCCGCCTGTTCCGGACCACGGCCCAGGCCGAACGGATCCACGCGGCCGGGCACTTCGGTGCGCTGGACGGCGTTGGCGATACCGCGGCCAACCTGAAGGACGCCATCGCCGGAGAGACCTACGAGTACACCGAAATGTACCCGCCCATGCTGGCGGCGGCCGAAGCCGAAGGGCACAAGGCCAAGCGGATGTTCAAGTTCGCGGTGGGGGCGGAGGAGATCCACGCCCAGCTGTACCAGCGGGCGCTGGAAGCGGCGCAAAAGGGCGAGGACCTGCAGGAGGAAAAATTCTTCCTGTGTCCGGTGTGCGGCCACATCGAATTCGGCGCGGCGCCGGAAAATTGTCCCATCTGCGGCGCCCCCGCCAGCCGGTACATCCAGGTCTAGGCCGGATCAGCAATCGGGGGTGGATACACTCACCAGGTCGTACATGGTCGCCAGGAGTTCCTGGGCGTTGATGGGCTTGGTCACGTAACCGTCGGCCCCCGAGTCCATGCAACGTTCCCGGTCGCCGATCATGGCGTGAGCGGTCAGGCTGATCACCGGTATCCGGTCGAGGTTGTTCTGGTCTTCCCGTTCACGCAGGAGCCGGGTCGCCTCCAGACCGTCCAGCACGGGCATCTGCACGTCCATCAGCACCATGTCGAAAGGCCGGGACTCCAGGATATCCAGGGCCTCGCGACCGTTGTTGGCGATGGCCACCTCGTGACCGAATTTCTCGAGAATGCGGCGCACCACGACCTGGTTGACCCTGTTGTCCTCGGCCACCAGAACCCGCAGGCTCGGCTGACCCGTCGCAACGGGATGCACATCCGCTGGAGTATCCTCGACTTCGATCGTCTCGGGGCCCTTGTTGACGACCATCTGCATGTAGCGCAACATTTCCTTCTGCTTGACGGGCTTGATGAGATAGCCGCCGACCTTCTTGCCGATCAGCCGCCGCACTTCGCGCATCTTCCCGATTTCGGCCATGAAGAAGAGTTTCCGTGCCGGACACAGACCCTTCTCGGCCAGAGCCAGGAATTGTCGGGCGACTTCCCCGTCGCCCGCGTAGTCGCAGAGGATCGCATGGACAGGCGGCAAATCCGGGTTGTCCCGGAAATACTTCTCACCCGTGTCCTGGAAGGAACCGGCCGCGTGGACCTCGGCCCCCGACCATTCGAGCATCTCGGTGAGGATGCTGCGGTGACGGGCGCGGGAATCCACCAAGAGAATCCGGCAACCGGCCAGGGGGTCGGTCTCGGGCGCGTCCGCGGTGCGATCGATCTCCATGTTCGCGGTGAAGAAGAAACTCGCCCCACCCTGTTCGTTGTTGCACACATCGAGGCTGCCCCCGAACAGTTCCGTCAGGCGGGTGCAGATGGTCAATCCGAGCCCCGTCCCGCCGTGCTTGCGGGTGACCGAAGCGTCCGCCTGGGAGAAGGGTTCGAAGATCTTCCTCTGGACTTCCTCGGGCACGCCGATACCCGTGTCGTTTACCGAGACCTTGAGCTTGACGCTTTCGGCATCGATGGCCTCGGGGGTGATCTCGATCCAGACCTCGCCCTTGCCGGTGAATTTGATGGCGTTGCCGATCAGGTTGATCAAAACCTGCTTGAAGCGGTGCGAGTCCCCGAAAAGGTGGCGCGGAATATCCGGAGCGATCCGGGCCGTCAAGTCCAGGCCCTTGTGCTCGGCGCGCAGGGCCAGGGTACGGATGGTGTCGTCGATCAGATCCTGCAGGTTGAAGCGATGAGGTGCGAGGTCGAGTTTGCCGGCCTCGATCTTGGAGAAGTCCAGGATGTCGTTGATCAGTTCCAGCAGACCCTGCGCGGAACTGCTGACGATGTCGAGGGAGTCCTTCTGGTCGGGTTTGAGGGGCGTATCCCGCACCAGGTCGGTCATGGCGATGATGGCGTTCATCGGGGTGCGGATCTCGTGGCTCATGTTGGCCAGGAATTCGCCCTTGGTGCGGTTGGCTGCGTCGGCGGCGTCGCGGGCGGCGACCAGTTCGGATGTCTGCTCGGCGACCAGTTTCTCGAGCTCGATCTGCTTCAACTGCATCTGGGAATAGCGCCACCAGACGGCCCCGCCGACGAGAGCCAGGAAAACCACGGCCACCAGACCCTTGAACAGGCCGGTCTCGTGGAAATGGGGCTGGAAGTGCAGGGGCACGGCTGCGGACATCTCGCTCCACACGCCGTCGGCGTTGGCGGCCATGACCTGGAAGGTGAAGCTGCCTGCGGGCAAGTGGGTGTAGTAGGCCGTGCGCCGGGTCCCGGCCTCGATCCAGCCGTCGTCGAAACCCTCCAGCCGATACCGGAACGTGATGCCCTGGGGATTGTCGAACTGGAGCCCGGTGTAGTTGATTTCGAGATTCCGGGTGCCGGGGGGGATAACATGGTATTGGGAAGGCTTCAGGGGCTCGCGGTTCAGCGTGATCTGCTGGACCACGACGTCCGGCGCCGTGGTGTTGGGCCGGGCCATGGCGGGGTCGAAGCGCACCGCGCCGCCATCGGTCGCGAGCCAGATCGTGCCGTCGGAATCCTTCAGGACGCTGCCCTGGGAACCGCCGTTGCACTCCCGCGCGGGAAAACCGTTGCGGGGCCCGAACAGGGTGTAGGGAATGCGGTCCAGTTTGCTGGCCATGTGGCGCAGGATGTCCCGCTTCTCGATCCCGAAAATCCCCTGGGCGCAGGTCAGCCATAGGCGTCCGAAATCGTCCTGGGTGACGGCGTAGAGTTTGTCGTCGAGCAGTCCGTCCTTCACCCCGAACGACGACACGCGCCCGTCCTCGAAGCGGATCAAACCGTTGCCGTAGGTGGCCATCCAGATGACGCCGCTGTCGTCCTGGTAGAAGTTGAGCGCGAACAGGCCCTCGAAGTCCTGGTTCTGGACGGGCGAAACGAACCGGTCACCCTGCAGGGTAACGGGGCCCCCCTCGGTAATGGCCCAGATCCTGCCCTGGGTGTCCTTTTCGATCCAACGCACGGCGGAACTGGGCAAGCCGTCGGCGGTGGTGAAGTTGCGGACCAGATCGTCGCCCTTGATGAGGGAAATGCCTCCGCCGAGGGTTCCGACCCAGATCAAGCCGTCGGTGTCGACGAGGATGCTGCGCACCTGGTTGTCGGCCAGGCCGTTGGACACGTTCCAGACCGTCGCTTCTCCGTTGCGGAATCGGGCCACACCACGATCGGTCCCGACCCATAGCGTGCCGTCGTCCTCGGTGGCGATACTGTGGGACACCCTGCCGGGCATCCCGTCCTGAACGCTGATGGTCCTCGTGACCCGGGTCCCCTCGACCAGGGCGACACCGCCGTCGTCCATGCCCATCCACAGCCCACCCCGGGGCGCCTTGGCCACGGACCAGATGTTCTCGTTGGGCAGACCGGACGCCTGGTTGATGGCCATGAAGGGCGTGGTCCGGAGTCGGGAAACCCCGTTGCTCCCGGTACCCACCCACAGGGTTCCGTCCCGATCCTCGAACAGACGCCGGATGGACGTGTCGGTGATTTGCCCGCGCCAATCGAATGTGTGATAGTTGTCGCCGTCCAGAAGGACCAGGCCGGCGCCGAAGGTGGCCACCCACAACCGCCCTTTCCTGTCCCGCATGATGTCCTCGACATCGTCCCACTTGTGGTCCTCGTCGGGAGCGTACTTGCGGGTTTCCTTGTCGGTGACGTGGATCAGGCCGTCGGGTGCGCCGACCCACAGGGAGTTGTCGAAATCCAGGAACACGGCTCCGGTCTCGTGGGCATGATTGCCGGGCAAAGGCACCGAAGACCAGAGTCCCTCCGTCTCGCGGAACAGACCCAGGTTGGTGGAAACCCAGATCGTTCCATCGGGGGTTTCCACGAGATCCTTGACCTGGGCGTTGCGCATGGTTTCGGGCAGGTCCAGGGACCGCAGGTTGTCCCCGTCCCATACCAGGACTCCGCGGTCGAACGTGCCGATGAAAAGTTCTCCATGCCCCCCGATGTCCAGGGCCCGCACGGCGGTCTTCGCGCCGAGCAGACCGGGGACGTCCAGTCGGGAAAATTCGTGGTTCCTGTAGCGCACCAGGCCGCCCCCGTAGGTGGCGATCCACAGGGTTCCGTCGCCCGTCTGGGCGAGGTCCTGGATGTCGTCGTGGGTCATCTGGGGAGTGTTGGCCGAGCTGAAGGTGGTGAAGGTCACCCCGTCGAATCGCACCAGTCCGCCCTGGGTGCCGAGCCACATATACCCGAAACCATCCTGCAGAATGGCCTGGATGGAGTTCTGGGGCAGGCCCTGGTTCGAGGTCCAGGTCTCGATGCCGAGGGAAGTGAGGCCGAGGTTGTTTTCCTGAGTCGCCGCGGATGCATCCAGGGCGAGCAGCAGGGCGATTAACAGGATTCCTCGTCGACCAAGGGTTTGGCGTAAAACCCGCATGATGACTCCCATATTGCACAGTTGATTCCACCATCCCGGAGGCGCAAACAGACCGGGACAGACCTTCCGGGAGTCTATCGGCTAAAGGCCGCTGAGCTTTAGATTTGAAAAAATGCCATCAAATAAAGAGGTGGATCAGTATCGATATCTAGATATCCAGACTCAGCCCACCCATGACGAGGCGTCCCGGTTCCGGGAGTCCGGTTTGCGCAAGGATGCCGGCATCGAACAGATTTTCGATGCGCAGGTGGGCCTCCACCGAGCGTCCTTCCCGCTGCCAGCGCCACCCCAGACGCAGGTTCCAGGCGGCGGCCGCGGTCAGGTGTTTGAGGTCGTCGGTGGCCGCGGACTCACCGGAGGCGTCGGCGCTCCAGCGGGAGCCGGTCAACCGGGCCTCCACCAGGGCGTTGAACCCCGCGGGGGGATTCCAGCGCACCGAGGCGAGGGAAAGGTGGTCGGGGCGGTCTTCGGCGCGACCGCTGAATGATCCGTCCTCGGCCCGCACCCGCGCCCGCATCATGGTGTGCTGCAGGGCCAGGATGAGCCCCGGTCGGGGCCGGAGCGATCCCGTGATTTCCCAGCCGGGCACCCGAATATCGGTTCGGTTGACGCGCATGAACCGGCCGCTGCCGTCGGTCAGTTTTTCCTTCTCGATGCCGCCCTCGGTGTCCTGCAGAAATACCGCCGAGGCCAGGTCCCAGGTCCGGCCGCGCTTGGTGATCCCGGTCTCCAGAAGGTCCTGGCGTTCGGGATGGAGGTCGGGGTTGGGCAAAAACTTGCCCAGCGCCCCGGAAAAGAGCTCCCGCAGGGAGGGGAACCGGCTGCGCCGCGAGGCGGTGGCATAAACACCCGTGTCGGGGGTCAACTGCTTTTCCAGCCTCAGGTTGACCGCTTCGGCGCTCTCGGGGTCGCGGTCGGGCTTGTCGCCGGTTCGCGGGGTGGCGGCGCGATCCCAGCCCGCTCCGGTGCGGGCGGTCCAGCCCGGCGCGAACTGCCATTGCGAAGAGAAGACCACGGCGGACAGCAGCTGGGTGTAGGTGAGCCAATCCTCTCCCACGACCAGGGTCTCCCGGTGACGGGTGGCGCGGAGGTTGCCCTGCAGGGTCAGACGCAGGCGGTCGCCGGCCCAGTGGGTCACCCCCAGCATGGCGTGCCGGGTCCAGTCTTTGTCGTGCTCGAAGTCTTCGCCGTCTGCCGGAGGTCTGTCCCAGCCATCGGGTCCGCGGGGGTCGGTTTTCTGCTGGAAATCGTCGACCGCCAGCATGGCGCTCAGATCCCAATCGCCGTCGGCGGACAAGGGCAACTGCAGGGACATCCCCCCGAGGGTTCGTTCGCGCAAGGGGTAGCGCCAGAAACGAGCGTCGTTACCCAGGTGCAACTCCGGCGGCACGCCCTTGACCTCGTGCCAGCGTGTCAGCAGCAGGTTCAGGCGACCGGTTCCGGCCAGGGGGCGCCCCGCCCGGGCCAGGAAGGCGTACTGGTCCCGATCGCTGTTGAATCGTTCGGATCCGCTGCCGGGCAGGGTCCAATAGTCGCGGTTGTTCCAGCTCACCCCACCCTGGACGCGCCACGAACCGAGGTCGTCCCCGCCGGATGAATTCAACCGGGTCAACCCGTTTTGGCCCAGGACGGCCAGGGTGTGGGCGGTGCGCCCGATCCCGGATTCGGCCGGCAAAATCCGGACGCTCCCTGCCAGGGCACCGGGACCCTCCAGCAGACTGGCCAGGCCCCGGCGGACTTCGAGCCGCATGCCGCCGGTCACCGGCACCGTGCCCAGGTCGACCCGCTCATCCCAGGGCAGGTTGAGGGGGATCCCGTCCAGGAAGGTCTGGACGTTGCGCTCGGGGGCGCCCCGGATCATCAGGACTTCCTCGCCGCGGGAATTCACCGAGACCCGGGTGGAGGGGAACAGGGCGCCCAGATCGGCCACCGTTCCGGCGTCCTCCATGGTTAGCCGCCCGCTGTCCAGAAGGGTCCGTCCGGCCGGAGGGGGCGCGGCGCTTTCGCTGCTGACCACCAGGTCAGGCAGGACGACATGCAGGGTGGATGAATCGGTCTCGGCATGGGGCAGGGCAGAAGAAGCGGCGAAGACCGGGAAAACGGTCCCCGGCAGGAGAACCCAGGCCAGGGTCAGCAGGGCATGCCGGTCACGCGGGTTCATACCCCTCCCGGTAGCGCATGATGCGGGCGGGGCAGCCCGCGACCACGGCTCCGTCGGGCACATCCTTGGTGACCACCGCGCCGGCGCCGACCACCGCGTTCCGGCCGACACGCACCGGCAAGATGGTGGCGTTGCTGCCGAGGCTGGCACCGTCCTCGATGGTCGTCGGCAACCACTTGTCACGATCGGCCTGGGGGGGCATGGTATCGTTGATGAACATGACGCCGTGGCCCACGAAGACATCGCTGCCGATGGTCACCATTTCGCAGATGAAGGTGTGGCTCTGGATCCGGGTGCGGTCACCGATTTTCACGCCGGCCTGGATCTCGCAGAAGGTGCCGACCATGCTGTCGCACCCGATTTCACACTCGTAGAGGTTGACGAAATTCCAGATTTTCGTGCCGGACCCGATCTTGCAGTCGCGGATCAGTTGCTTGTCGTGGGCGGGATAATCCATCATGCTTCCTGCCTCGCTGAGGGGCGATAAAGGGCGATCGGCAGGCAACATAGTACACGGAAAGGACGCTGTCTTGAAAAATGATCAATCCGCACTTCCGCAGCTGGGGTGGAGCGATTTCGCCCGCGCCCGCCACGTGTCCGGGGGCGGTCATACCTGGTTCGAGGGCACCGAAGAGGAGCTGCTGGGTCTCGTGCGCAAGGGGTGGCCCCGACGCGAACCCGGGGCCGGTCGCAGTGGCCTGGATGAGGTGGTGATCGTGCCCGTGCCGCCGGACCGCTTCATGTCCGCCACCGTCATGGTGGACGAGACATCGACCCTGCGCGCGGAGTTCACCCGACGACAGCCGCATGAGGAAGGATATGTCCGGGTTCTGGCCACCGGGCCGCGGGAGGAAGTGCGACACGCCGCCGTGGTGCTCTACGCCGCCGACACCCTCCTGGAAAACGACGGACGGCGCAGCGGTGACTTCGACTGGGAGGTGGTTTGCCTGCTGGCGGGTCCGGTCGCCGACGAGCCCATGGACCCGTTGACCATGGCGCGCAACATGCTCGAAAAGCCGGGGGGCACATCCTGCGCCTACACCGCCGAACAGTTCGCCGCCGCGGTCTGGTACTGGTCCCGGCGGGCCGCCGTCGATTCCGGCGGCGCTACCTGACCAGGGAGATCGGCCGCGTTTCGTGCAGGCCGCCTCCGCGCAGGTTCACCAGATAGGTCCCCGAGGGCGGGGTGCGCCCGGTCCGCATCCAGGTGGAAGCTGACGGTCGTGCGCGGATTGAAGGGGTTCGGTGCCACGGCCGGTTGCGCGGTCGGGAGCGGTGGGACCGACGAAACATCGTCTCGGCGCACGAAGGTGAAGGTCCCCAGGGAAACACCCGGGCTGAACGGGCCACCGGTGATGGCGGCCACCGGATCGGGCGGAACGGTGGCCAGGTCGGGCGAGGTGTAGCCGATTCCGCTGTCGGTGCCGGCGTCGAAAGGAAAGAGGTCGACGACTACCGAATCGGTCCAGGCCTGTCCCTGCAGCAGGTTCAGCCCCTCGACCCCGACGAACCAGTCCGGCGTCGGGGCGATCATGGCGACCAGGGTCACCAGGGGATGATCCGTCGAGACCGTGAATTCCGTCGAAGTCGTACCGGGCGATTCGGGGATCCAAAGCGCCTGAATGACCTCCCCGGCGGAACCGGCGGAGATGGCGGCCATGACTTCGGTGTCCAGGGGAGTGACCGAACCTCATTCGGCCATGCGCTTGATGCCGAGGCTGGCCGGCTCGCCCCCCCGCCGGAAGTGCACGCTCGCGTCGTGGGTGCCGCCGATGGGCGGGGAGAAGTGGGGGAACGACGGAAAATC
The DNA here is from genome assembly GCA_002790835.1 of bacterium CG_4_9_14_3_um_filter_65_15. Taxonomy (GTDB): domain Bacteria; phylum Krumholzibacteriota; class Krumholzibacteriia; order LZORAL124-64-63; family LZORAL124-64-63; genus JAHJTW01. The sequence continues at coordinate 32,069 of PFVX01000065.1, forward strand.
CTGGGGATGGGTTTCCGCGCTCCAGGTGGCGGTGAAAACCAATTCGTAGGTCGCCGTCGGCGAGTTCGCCGGGGCCGGGGAAGGCACCCGGGGCGAAGGTGACGGTGCCGTTGGTGCGTCGGAACATGGACGCATGTTATCACGATGCGGAAACCGCGTCATGGCTATTGCATTTCCGGGCCCGATGGGTGACGATGGCCCCCCCGATCATGAGGTTTGCCATGAAATGTCCGGTCTGTCGCGTACCGACCTATGTCGTTGAATACAAGGGGATCGAACTGGATCTGTGCCCCGATTGCGCCGGGGTCTGGTTCGATCGAGGGGAACTGGACCTGCTGCTGCCGGCTGTCGGCGGTGCGGGCCTGAGCGAGGCGCAGACCCGGGAGAATGGTCGCCCCTGTCCCCTCTGTTCCCGGACCATGGCCAAGATGAATATCGGGCCCGGCCGCCGTGTACTGGTGGACGATTGCCCTACCTGCGGCCTGTGGTTCGATCGCCACGAAGTCGAGGATCTCAGCCGAGATCTTGTCGAGCACAGTCTGGATGTCGACCCTGCCCTGGCGGAATTCCTGGGCGGAATGTTTCCCGTGAAAGGGGAAGATGAATGTTAATCGTCCTGCTGATCATTCTGGGGGTTGCCCTCGCGCTGATCGGATGGTTCGTCGGCGTGTACAACTCGCTGGTGGGCCTGCGCAACCAGGTCAAGGAAGCGTGGGCCCAGGTGGACGTGCAGCTCAAGCGGCGCTTCGACCTGATCCCCAACCTGATGGAAACCGTCAAGGGCTACATGCACCACGAACGGGAGACCCTCGAGGCGGTGACCCAGGCCCGATCCGCCATCGGCGGAGCCGGCAACATTCCCGACCGCATCAAGGCCGAGGGCGGTCTGACGGCGGCCCTGGGGCGCTTGTTCGCCGTATCGGAATCCTATCCGGACCTGAAGGCCAGCCAGAACTTCATGGCCTTGCAGGAGGAACTGACCAGTACCGAGAACAAGATCGGTTTCGCGCGCCAGTTCTACAACCAGACCGTCATGAACCTGAACAACAAGGTGCAGATGTTCCCGGGGAACATCGTGGCCGGCATGTTCAACTTCCAGAACGAGACCTTCTTCGAGGTTACCGAGGAAGTCGAGCGCGAGGCGCCCAAGGTCAAGTTCGACTGATACCGTAAAGGGTGACGCAAGCGCCATGTGGGAACAGATCGCGGCCAACCGCCGCAAATCCTTCGTGCTCGTCATGGCAACGGCCGCGCTGCTGATGGCGCTGGGGTATTCCCTGGGCGAGTACTTCGGCGGGCGCGGCTTCGGTTGGTACGGGCTCGCCGCGGCGGCGGTCGTCTGGTTGATCATGACCCTGATCTCCTGGTTCCAGGGCGACCAGGTGATGCTGGCGGTCAGCGGAGCCCACCGGATCGAGAAGGAGGATCTGCCGGTCCTGTTCAACGTGGTGGAGGAAATGACCCTGGCCGCGGGCCTGCCGCAGATGCCCGCGATCTACATCATCGACGACCCCGCCCCCAACGCCTTCGCCACCGGACGCCGTCCCGAAACCGCAGCGGTGGCGGTGACCAGCGGACTGTTGCGCAGCCTGACCCGCGACGAGCTGCAGGGGGTCATCGCCCACGAGATCGGGCACATCCGCAACCGGGACATCCAGCTGATGCTCTTCGCGGGGGTCCTCGCCGGGGCCATCGTGATTCTGGCCGAAGTCGGCCTGCGCGGCATGTGGTTCGGCGGCGGTCGCAGCCGTTCCCGACGGTCGGGTGGGAACGAGAGCGCGGGGATCATCGCGGTGATCGCCATCGTGCTGGCCATCCTGGCGCCGATTCTGGCCCGGCTGATCTACTTCGCCATTTCGCGCAAGCGGGAGTACCTGGCCGACGCCTCGTCCGCCGTCTTCACCCGCTACCCCGAGGGCCTGGCCTCGGCCCTGGAGAAGATCTCCGCCTCCGCGCAACGGCCCACCCACGCCACCCGCGCCACGGCTCCCATGTACATCGTGGATCCCATGCTGCGGGAGGGGGCCATGGCCGCCCAGGGTTCCGCCACCCATCCTCCGGTCGGCCAGCGGATCCAGATCCTGCGCAGCATGGGCGGGACAGACTTCGGCGCCTACCAGGACAGCTACACCCTGGCCACGGGGAAAAAGGGTGTGCTGCCGCCTTCGGCCCTGACGGGTGACGGCGGGGTCGGGCCCCGGACCGCTGCGACCGAATCGGCTCCCGCCGGTGAGGCGTCTCGTCGGAACCTGGCCCGCCAGGTGGATGACTTCTTCTACCGCAAGGGCGGATATGACCGGATTCCGTGTGATTGCGGCACGGTCTTGAAAATTCCCCCTGATTTTCAATCCTCCCATGCGACATGTCCGCGCTGCGGCAAGGAACATTCGCTCAAATCGTAAGAAACCCTCCTGATTTCCTGCCCGTCCGGTGGTTGTCGAAAATTTCACGGCGGCCGAATTTTTTTGCTTTGGTTTCCTCGAGCCGGGTCGATAACCGGATTGCTGTTCGCAATCTTGGCCTTATTGAGGAGGATCATGCAATGAGTCGAGGCAATTTCAAGAACCTGCAAGCCGTCCTGGTAGCCGTCATGGTGCTGGGGCTGAGCATCGGGCTCACCGGGTGCAGTGATGACAACAGCCCGGTGACCGTTCCCACGACCGGTTCCATTTCCGTCGACGTGACTCCGGACGACATCGGCGTCTCCTGGGTCCTGTCCAGCCAAGACAAGCTTCTGGCGTCTGTGCAGGGGGATTCCACATTCTCCAGCCTGGCCCCCGGGATCTATACCCTGACCTGGGGTAACGCGACCGGTTGGAGCACCCCCACGCCCGGCACGGTGGAAATCACCCTGCAGGCCGGCGACCAATTGTCCTACTCCGGCACCTACGCGCAGGTACCCGGCACCATCGTCATCGACGTGAACGATGACAGCCTGGACGCGCCCTGGACGCTGACCAAGCCGGGCAACGTCGACGTCACCGGCAACGGCGACGCGACCTTCACGGACATGCCCGTGGGCAGCTATGTCATGACCTGGGGCGACGTGCTCGACTACACCACCCCGGGTTCGGAGCAGTTGGCCGTTCTCGACGGCGGCACCGTGACCTTCACCGGGACCTACACCTATGCGATTCCCAACGGCTTCGTTATGGTCGACGCCGGCAGCTTCACCATGGGTGCTCCGGTGAGCGAGCTCGGCCGTGAGGGGGACGAGGTCGAGCACGCCGTGACGCTGACCGACCATTTCCTGATGTCCAAGTACGAAGTCACCCAGGCCATGTGGGATGAATACATGGGTGGGTCCTCGTTCTCCACCATGCCCAAGACGGGCGTGAACTGGGATCAGGCCGTGGCCTTCTGCAACGCCATGTCCGTGGCCGAGGGATACACGCCGGCCTACACGATCAACGGCTCGGGCAACGTGACCTGGAACCGGGATGCCAACGGTTTCCGTCTGCCGACCGAGGCGGAGTGGGAATACGCCTGTCGTGCCGGTAGCGACGGCGCCTTCCCCGCTGGTCAGATCGCGGCCTTGTTCTGCGAGGAAGACGCCAATCTGGATGCCGCCGGCTGGTACTGCTACAACAGCGATGCCGCCGCCCATCTGGTGGGGATGAAGTCGGCCAACGACTTCGGTCTCTACGACATGAACGGCAACGTCTGGGAATGGTGCTGGGACGCCTATACCGCGGCCTATGAGGACCTGGGCGCCACCGACCCCGTCAACGACGGCGGTGCCGGTGACTCCCGCGTGGTGCGCAGCGGCGGGTACCTGAGCTACTCGCACTTCTGCCGTGCGGCCGCCCGCAGCATGGCCACGCCGACCCTGGCCCACAGCATGTACGGGCTGCGCGTCGTCAAGACGATGCCTTGACCTTGGCCACGGGCCTGGAAACAGGTTCTGAAGGTTCGGGTTGCGAACAGGCGGGACGGTCGGGTTACCGGCCGTCCCGCACGGTCCGCGAGGATCGGACTGCTTGAATGAGGGCCCTCGCCTTGGCGAGGGTTTCGTCGTATTCGGCCCCCGGGTCCGAATCCGCCGTTATCGCCCCGCCGGTTCCCAGCCACGCCCGGCCGTCCTTGCAGAGGAGAGTCCGGATGACGATGGCCAGATCCATGGTGCCCCGCCGATCCAGATAGCCCAGGGAGCCCGCGTAGACCCCCCGGGTGGTGTGTTCAACCTCGTCGATGAGCTTCATCGCCTCGACTTTGGGGGCTCCGGTCATGGAGCCTCCGGGGAAACAGGCCCGGACCAGATCCAGGGCGTCACGCTCCGGCGCCAAACGGCCGCGGATGGTTGAGACCAGCTGGTGAACCGTGGGATAAGACTCCAGAACGCACAACTCGGGCACCTTCACGCTGCCGGTTTCACACACGCGCCCCAGGTCGTTGCGGACCAGATCCACGATCATGACGTTCTCGGCCCGGTCCTTGGAGCTGGAGGCCAGTCCGTCGCGCAGAGCCGCGTCCGCTTCGGGGTCGGTGCCGCGCGGGGCGGTGCCCTTGATGGGGCGGGATTCCGCCACCCTGTCGCCGTTCAGCTTCAGGAATCGTTCGGGCGATGCGCTCACCACGGCGAATCCGGGCAGATCCAGACATGCGGCATAGGGGGCGGGATTGATTTCCCCGAGGGTGCGGTACAGGTCCCAGGGACTCCCGGCGAATTGCATGGACATCTGTTGGGTCAGGCAGACCTCGAAGATCCGCCCGGCCAGGATCGCCTCCCGGCAATGCTCCACCGCCGCGCAGTATTCCTCGCGGGTGAATTGCGCCGTCACGCCATCGAGAGAGGTTTGGCGGATTTCCCTGGAGGCCGAGTCGGCCGAAGCCATGTCGGCACTCCGGGACATCGCCAACTCATGTTCCAGGGCATCCAGGCGCCACTGCGCATCGAGATGGGCGGCGGCGGCGGACTGGCCGCGACCGGCCGCGATCAGCCACGAGGAACCGGTGATGTCGTCGTGGGCCACCAGGTCGTCGACCACCAGGAAGGCCAGATCGGGAAGGGCCAGGACATCGCCCACGCGGCCGGGCAATTGCTCGCAGGCGTGGGCGGTCCCGTAGCCGAAGTAACCCACCAGGCCGCCGCAGAATGGCGGCGGGTCGTCCATCGCCGGAGGATCGGCCTGGTAAGCGGTCTGGAGTTGGCGCAGGGCCTCGAACGGGTCGTCGGTCCAGGTCCGGGTGACGGGACGGACGGGAACCTGGCCGTCCGGCGCGCGCCAGAAGGTCAGCGTAATATGGCAGTCGGAGCCGTCGAATTTTCCCGTCAACAGGGCGCAGGGCCGATCGCCGCGAAAACTCCACCGGCCACCCATCGGAGGGCTGCCGGGCACGATCGGGACGCTTCCGCTGGAAAGGTCAAAGCTCGGCGCATCCCTGTGCCCGACGATGGGCCAGACGGGAGTCGGCAAGGGGCGCACACGGGTTATTGCCGGCAATTCTTTTCTCCTGAATGAATTTCGAAAACTCCAAAATGTCGCTGATCCTGGGCCGGTATCCGCTCACAATGGCATGGACAGCAACGGGAGAAACCCGGTAAAATATTTTA
>PFVX01000010.1 GCA_002790835.1 bacterium CG_4_9_14_3_um_filter_65_15
GTCCACGCCGACGGTCTTGCCTTTGAGCAGGTTCTGACCCGCCAGCAGGTCCAGAACCCAGCCAAAAACCTCTTCGTGGGTCTCCAGGTCCAGCCGCTGGCGAATCACCGACAACGTCGAAGGGTCCGGCGTCCGCTCGGTCGTGTCGTAGCCGAGGAAATCCCGCAGGCTCAGCGAATCCGCACAGCGCCAGGCGATGCCGCGCTCGGAGTCGATGCCCTCGAAGAAACCGACCAGCAACATCCGGAAGTCCACACCGGGCGGAATGCTCGGCCGACCCAGCGAGTCGCTGTAGAAGCGAGAGTAGCGGGCCTCGACAAACTCATCGAAGCCGTGTCGGATCAGCAGCTTGTTCAGCTTGACGTAGAACGGGTGGCCCGGAGAGCGGGGAAGGTCAGAGCTGTTGATCCACAGTGGCTGTTGAGTGCTTTGGCGGCGGCGCTTCATCGCCATGAGATATCCTCCGTGATGATGGTCCGCCGCTATGATACAATATGCACGCAATCGATGGGAGACAAATGCAGGGCTCGGGAGTTTTTCAACGGGCTGCTGAGCCAGGCAGGGGTATTTTCCATGGTGGGGGACTCGGTGGATCTACACGCGCCCGTACTCGTCCTCGAATCGCTCGATGTCGTCTTCGCCCAGGTAGTCCCCGATCTGCACCTCGATCAGCTCCAGGTTGGTGGTGCCCGGGTTGTCCAGGCGATGCTTGGTTTCGATCGGGATGTAAATGGACTGGTTGGGGCGGAGGGTGGATACCTCTTCGCCACACGTGACCTTAGCTGTGCCCCGGACCACGACCCAGTGTTCCTGGCGCCGGTGATGCAACTGCAGGGAGAGCCTCTGGCCCGGGTGGACGATGATGCGCTTGACCTGGAATCCATCCACTGCCAGCAGGGATTCGTAAGAGCCCCAGGGCCGGTCAACCTTGGTGTGATGGTCTGATTCCTCTCTGCCTGCGGCCTGCAGGGCCTCAACGATTCCCTTGACACCCTGGGCGTGGTCCTTGCCGGCGACGAGGATGGCGTCGGGGGTTTCGACAACTACCAGGTTATCCACGCCCAAGGTCGCCACCAAGCGGGAATTGCTGATGACAAGGCTGTCGCTTGTTTTCACTGCCATGACATCGCCACGTGTGGAGTTACCCTGGTCGTCTTTGGGGAAGATGTCCCACAGCGCGGGCCATGCTCCCACATCGCTCCAACCGCATTCCAGCGGCACGACCAGACCCTTGTCCGTATGTTCCATAACGGCGTAGTCGATGGAATCGGAAGGGCACGCGGAAAAAGCATCGTGATCCAGGAAGATGTAGTCGCCGTCACGTTGGGAAGCGGCCAGGGCCCGGGCCACCATCGGCGGCATTTTTGGCGCGAAGCGCTCCAGTTCCTGGAGGTAGGTCGCTGCGCGCAACAGGAACATGCCGCTGTTCCAGTAGCAGTCTCCATCGGCTATGAGCTTTTCGGCTTTGGCTTGGTCCGGTTTCTCGATGAACGCGGAAATGGGGGAGCCGCCTCCGTCGCCGGATCGGTGGATGCGGATATATCCGAACCCCGTTGAGGCATACGCAGGAACGATCCCGAAGGTGACCAGCTTTCCCGCCATGGCTGAAGGTGTGCCGGCGGCAACAGCTTGGGCAAAGGCGGTGGTGTCGGGGACGAGATGGTCTGCGGGAAGGACCAGAAGCAGGGCCTCGGGGTCGGTTTTCACGGCGTACAGGGCCGCTGCCGCCACCGCAGGGGCGGTGTTGCGACCCACGGGCTCCAGGATAAGGGAATCGGGAGCGATCCCCAATCCCGCCATTTGCTCACTGACCAGGAAACGATGGTCGGCATTGCAGACCAAGAGCGGGGCGGAGGCTCCAGGTAGTTGCGATGCGTGCTGGACGGTCATGGCCAGCAGACTCGTTTCCCCTGTGAGGGGAAGGAACTGTTTTGGGCTCAGTCGGCGGGACAGGGGCCAGAGACGGCTGCCCATTCCGCCGGAAAGTATGACGGGAATCATCGTGATGCCATCCTCGTTCTGCAGTGCCCAGCCGCAACCATCGGAGTCCGATTTCCGGGCAATATAAGGCATTTCCCACACTTTGTCCTGAGGCAACTGAGGTGGGGTGCAGGCTCGAATTCCACCGTTCCGGGCCGGTGCGACTGCCGTGGAACCTACAACTTAATGATTCGGGGGCAATCGAAATTCTTTAGCGCGTTCCTGGTGTCGATGATGATGGCCGAGGTGTCGATGGTCAGGGAATGGTCGACATCGGGGTGAGGCGTGGTGATGACAATGGCGCTGAAGGTACCCAGCGTTTGGGTGTCCCATTCGGTAATCCTCTTGCCGGAAATGCCTTCGGGAAGGCTTTTGACGTGGGGATCGTACCACGACAATTCTCCGCCGAGGTCATCGATCATCTGGATGATGTCCAGCGCGGGGGATTCCCGTACGTCTTCGATCCCAGCCTTATAGGAGACGCCGACGACGAGAATCTTGCTGCCGCGGACGGATAGGGATTTCTCATTGAGTCCCTTGATGAGGAGGTTGATGACGTGTTTGGGCATGTTTCCGTTGACCTGTCCGGCAAGTTCAATGAACTTGGAATCGAATCCAAACAGCTTGGCCTTCCAGGCCAGATAAAAGGGGTCGATGGGAATGCAGTGTCCCCCAAGGCCCGGCCCGGGATAAAACGGCATGTAGCCAAACGGTTTCGTCGATGCGCCATCGATCACTTCCCATACGTCAATATCCATCGCGCTGCACATCAGGGCGATTTCATTGACCAGTCCGATATTCACGCTGCGGAAGGTGTTCTCGAGTAGCTTGACGGTCTCGGCCACCTTGACGGAGGACACGGGTATGACTTTGTCCATGACCTTGGAATAGAGGGTGACTGCGACTTCCCGGCAGGAATCGGTAACTCCACCCACGATCTTGGGGATGTTGACGGTCTGGAATTCCTTGTTGCCGGGATCCACGCGTTCCGGACTGAATGCCAGGAAAAAATCATCTCCCACCGTGAAACCTGTCTCCTCGATGATGGGCAAAATGATCTCTTCGGTCGTTCCGGGGTATGTGGTGCTCTCCAGGATGATCAGCATTCCCGTATGCATATGACGGGCAATGGAATTCACGGCGGACTGGATATAGGAGATATCCGGATCCTTGGTCTTGCTCAAGGGAGTGGGCACGCAGATGTTCACGCTGTCCACGTCGGCCAACAGACTCATGTCTGAGGTCGCCTTGAAGTGCCCCCCGTCCAGGACTTCCCTCAACTCGGCGGACGAGACATCATTGATGTAGCTTTCTCCCTTGGCGATGGAGGCCAGTTTTTTCTCGGAGAGATCAAAGCCGATCACATCGAACCCCGCCTTGGCGAAGGCGACGGCAAGGGGTAGACCGACGTATCCCAGGCCGATGACCCCGAGCTTCGCCATTCCGGCTTCGATTTTCGCTTTGATGGTATTCACACACGGCCTCCAGGGTTGGGCGAGAGAACTGCGGCAGAAAAAACTGCAACGGCTCTAATATCGGCGTTGACTGGCAAAATTAAGCCAAATTTCGGTTTTTCCATGAAAAATCTTGGAAGAAAGTCGCGAGGTTGGCAGTGCGAGGTTCCGGCCTCCTTGCTGTGCCAATCTGTCCATCCAAGCCGCAACTTGCCGTGGGTCGGGGGATATTCTATGCTTTCGACCGTAGATTCAAGTCCTGTTCCGTTTCACTCAAGGATTCCATGAAATCTGGTTATCGCATTGCGGCGGTTTCCTTTCTGAACACCATTCCCCTGCTGGAAGGGCTGGCTGATCGAACGGGCGTTTGCCTCGATGTGGACCTGCCCAGCCGCCTTGCCGGACGCTTGCGGGACGGTTCCGCCGACGCCGCCCTGGTGCCCGTGGCCGAGGTCCTCGCCGGCCGGACCGGAGGCATCATCAGCCCGACCGGCATCGCCTGTGACGGCCCCGTCGACAGCGTGATCCTGTTTGCGCCCGGGGATCCCGGTGAACTGAACCGGGTTTCCGTCGATCGCGGTTCCCGCTCCTCGGTGGCCCTGTTGCGAATCCTGTTGACCGAGCTGCACCACGTCCAACCCGAATTCGTGGAAGTGGAGCCGAGACCCGGACAACGGCTCGATCCGGGTGAGGGCATCCTCATCATCGGCGACCGCTGCTTCGCCCAGATGGCGGCCCTCAAGGGGGAAAACCCCGGCAACCTGATCGCCCACGACCTGGGCGCGATGTGGAAGAACCTGACGGGCCTGCCGTTCGTGTTCGCCGCCTGGGCCGCCGCGCCCGACCTGGTTGCGCGTCGTGGCCTGGATGCCGCCTGCGAACTGGGAGACCTGCTCACCGCCGCCCGGGACCGGGGCCTGGCCCGCCTGGACGAGATCGCCGCCGAGCAGGCCGCCGCGGGGCGCCTGGGCCGCGGCGGGGAAGCGAGCCCGGAAGCCATCGCTTATTATTACCGAAAGTCCCTGCGTTTCGTGCTGGACGAACGGGCGCGGCGGGGAATGGAACGGTTTCGGGAGCTGGCTCGGATCCACGAAGTGATTCCCGCGGGGCCCGCGCCCCTTTGGCTGTGTCGAGGAGCAGAACATGCCGACTGATTTTCCCAACGCAGGCCACGGTCCCATGGATCCGGCCCAGTTCCAGGAGCTGGTGGAGCTCAAGGCTGCTCAGGCCGCCGCCGAGCCGGCCTTCATGCCGACCATCGAGCCCTTCCGGGTGCCCACGGTTTCGACTCCCCTGGCCGGCGAGCTTCTGGGCGAGGCCCTGACCCGGCGGCTGACGGGGGGCGAGCTGCTGATCCTCTTCGAGGAGGCCTCGCTGCACGACGTGGGCCGTGTCGCCCAGCAGCTGCGGATTCTGCGCTGCGATCCCGACCGGGTGAGCTACATCATCGACCGCAACGTCACCTACACCAACCTGTGCTATGCCGACTGCGGGTTCTGCGCCTTCAACCGGCACCAGGGCGACGGGGACGAATACCTCTTGTCGCTGGACGAGATCCTGGAGAAATGCCGCACGGTGATCGAAGCGGGAGGCAATCAGATCCTGCTGCAGGGCGGGCATCACCCCAAGGAACGCCTGCCATACTACGAGACCATGTTGCGCGGGATCAAGGAGGCCTGGCCGCAGATGTGGATCCACGGCTTCTCGCCCAGCGAGGTCCAGCATTTCGCGCGCCTGAACCGCCTGGGTGAGAGGGATGTCATCTTGCGGCTGCAGGCCGCGGGGCTGGACTCCATTCCCGGCGGCGGGGCCGAGATCCTGAGCGACCGGGTGCGACAGGTCATGGCGCCGGGCAAGGCCATGTCCGACGAGTGGATCGGAATCATGGAGAAGGCCCACCACGCCGGCCTGCCCACCACCGCGACCATGATGTTCGCCCACATCGAGAGCTATGCCGAGCGCGTCGAGCACCTGCTGAGGGTGCGCGACAGCCAGGACCGCACCGGCGGGTACACGGCCTTCATCCCCTGGACCTTCCAGCCCCATCGCACCCCCATGATGCAGCGGCCGGAAATCCGCGCCCAGGTGGAATCCCACGGGTATCTGGGCTCGGTGGACTACCTGCGGACCCTCGCCATCAGTCGCATCGCCCTGGACAACTTCGCCAACATCCAGTCCTCCTGGGTGACCCAGGGCAAGGCGGTGGGGCAGATGACCCTCTTCTTCGGCGCCAACGATCTGGGCAGCCTGATGATGGAGGAAAGCGTCGTGTCGGCGGCCGGCGTCAGTCACCCTTTGACACGTGCGGACCTGGACGAGATGATCATCGGCGCGGGATTCGAACCCTCCTTGAGGGACAACGGGTACAATCGGGTCGGGTAACGGGGAGCTGAGGATGCGACTTGCTTCCAAGGGCGGCGTCGGCTTCTGGGAGGCCCAGGCGTTCCGCTTGTTCCGCCTGCGCAAGCGAGTGCGCCAGTTCTGCAAGTATCGCCCGGGCTGCGACAAGACGGTTCTCTTCATCGTCGGTTGCCAGCGCAGCGGCACCTCCATGCTCCATCATCTGTTCCGCCTGGACCCCGACAGTGTGACCTACGACGAGGTGAGTCCGCTCTCGGCCGGCGACCACGCCCAGCACCTGCGCTGGACCGACCCGGAACTCGTGCGGCGCCGCGTCACGGCGGACCGTGCCCCTCTGGTGGTGGCCAAGCCCCTCGTGGAAAGCCAAAACACCGCATTCTGGCTGGACATGTTCCCCGGTTCCCGCGCTATCTGGGCGTTCCGGCACTTCTCTGATGTGGCCTCGTCCAATGTGGATTTTTTTCGGTCCGGAAACAGCATGGACGACCTGGTCCCCATCCTGGCCGGTGACGAAACCAGCTGGAAGGCCCAGCACCTGGCCCCGGACGACCGGGATACGATCATGGGGCTTCACCGGCCTGATCTGGACCCTCTCGATGCGGCTGCACTTTTCTGGTTCGCGCGCAACAGCCTCTTTTTTTCCCGTGGCCTGGACAATGATGCCCGTATCCGCACCTGCAACTACGATGATCTTGTCACGCAACCGGCTGAAACCATGGCCTCGGCTTACGCCTTCCTCGGTCGTGCCTATCCCGGGGACCGGATCACCAAGGATGTGACAGCCCGGTCGGTTGGCCGGGGGAGGGACTTACCCTTCGATCCGCGCATCCGGATCCTTTGCGAGGGCATGATGGAGCGCCTGCTGCAGAGGACTTTCCTCCCCGCCGACTGATTCCGGGAACGGGAATTGCGGATCATGCCCAAGGGAAGATGCCAAACGTGCATTTTGCCCGCTGGAATCCTTTTCTGGATGGTGAATAATGAAACGGCATGCGATGGACATTGTGCTGTTAGCCCTTTGCTTGGGCCTATCGGCGTGTTACAACGCGCTGTCGCCCACCGAAACCACACTCGTCGGTCCCGGCGGTTTAACCGATCGTTCCATCCCCATCGGTGCCTTGAACTACGTCTGTGGCGACCTGAACGATCCCGCCGAGATCGCCAAGCTGGCGCGCGCCGATATCCTGATCCTGAGCGCCTGGCAGTTCTGGGAGACGAGCGCGGATCTGAGCCTGATCAGACAGGCCAACCCGGATATCAAGATCGTGGCCTATTTCAGCGTCAAGGCGGTCCAGACGCCCTGGGCGGCGGGGCCGGAGGGGAATTACACTCGCCAGCTCTACGATACCGCCATGCCCTATCTCGCCCACACGACCACGGGCGATACGGCTTCGGATTGGTACGGAAGTTACCTGTACAATTTCACGATCCCGGCCGCCCGTTCCGCCATGCTGGATATCTTCGAACACTTCCAGAACACAAGCAGCAACCAGTTCGACGGGGTGTTCTGGGACTACTTTCCACCTCGGCTATATGTGCCCGCGGATATCAAGGAAGAAACCGGTCTGGTGGATCTGGACGAGAACGGCATCGACCATTGGAACGATCCCGACGAGGTCGAGCTCTTTCAACGGAGCCAGGAGGCCTGGATCGACGAAATGCGGGCGCGCATGGGGGACGGCTTCATCCAGATCGCCAACGGGGTGCGCGCGCTGGAGGATTCGACCTTTGCCGCCAAGGTGGACGGCATGTTCTACGAGGATTTTCCGGCCCAGGGGTACAACGGAGCTTACGAGTTCCGCATGGCCCTGGATCCGGCCCAGTACAATAACCTTTTCACCGCCCGCACCTGGCCCCGCACGCAGAACGGCGGACCCTGGTTGCTTCTGTCCCACTTGAGGAGCGGCGGAACAGTGTTCGGCCCGTATCCGGATTACTCACCGATCCCCATCGATGCCGACGACTTGACGCGAGCGGTGGCCATGCTGACCGATGCCACAACCATCACGTATGACGGTACCGGTACACGTTCCGCCGGGATCCCTGAGGTCGAGTACTATCTCGGAGCCCCCCTCGGCGGGGTCACCATCGACTATCCGACGTATACGCGGGAATTCGAACACGGTCGCATCGTGTTGACCATGCGCACGGGGGCCTACCCCACACCGTTCGACTACGAGGTCTATCAGGACGGCCAGCTGCTGGACCGGTCTCCTTACCCGGCGGCGAATTAGCTCACAACCAGGGCTGCAACCACTCGGTGCCGTAGATCTCCTTCGGGAAGATCCGCGGCACCAGTCCGTACATGAACTGGCGCAGCTTGAGGGCCAGATGGTTGGCGTCGTGGAGTCCGCACACGGTGCGCAGGTAGCTCTCCATGGTGTAGATCTGGATCTCGACCGGGTAGCGATAGGGCGGGCTCCCGCCGGAATCGCAGAGGATGTCCACGTCCCCCTTGAACACCTTGAACTGTTTGCTGCTGTAGATGTTGAGGCTGCTGCCGGCCGGCATGTCCTGCAGGGTGTCGGTGACGTTGCGCCAGCCCAGAGGGGTGCCGATGCTGGAGTCCAGCAGTCCCAGCAGGTCGTTCAGGGCCTCGTTGTCGTTGACGATGAACATGGCCCCGATGATGTCCCCGATTTCCTGGGGGTTGTTGATGCCCTTGCGGATCATCTTGGACAGGATGGAGCCGCTGGTCTGTTGCCGCATGTCGCCCCACCGCTGTTGCTCCACCACCTGGTGCTGGCCGTCGACGACCTCGAAGCTGATGGGGTTGACCGCGCGCTTGAAACGGCAATTGTAGTAGAGGATGTCCAGGGCCACGGTGCGGCGGCCCAGGGGCTTTTCGATGAAGGTGGAGCGGAATTGCCACCGCTGGTCGCCCGGACCGGGGCGGCTGGAGTAGATGATGGTGTCACCGTCTTCGTCCAGCCTGAATCCGATACTCATGTCGTGGATCTGTTTGGTGAAGCTCCAGATGCCCTCGTTGAGCATGTTCTCGAAATAACTCTTGTGGGCCGGGCCGTCCTGGATGTCGCGGGTGTGGTCGATCTGCAGGAGCATCTGGGCCAGGTAAAGCTTGCGCCGGGCCTCATACCGCACGCGCTCGTTGTCACCGTAGAAGGACAGGCCCATGAGGTCGCGCACGTCCCGGGCCGCGGTGACCACCGTCTGGGGCAGGACCGGGTCCCGGCATTCGTGGGGCAACAGGTCGATGGTCGAGGCGATATAGACGTCGGCCTCCACCAGAAATTCGGCCGCCATCCGTTTCAGTTCCTGCATGGAGCAGTCGGTGTCCACGGGAAAAAACAGCCGGGCCAGTTCGCTGCGATAGGCCTCCTCGTCCTGCACGATGCGGCCATACGCCACGCGGGTCAGGGCCTGCAGACGCGAAGGATGACGGGTGAACTGGGGGTCGAGCATGGGGTGGGCGGTGAAATCCACCGCCCACAGGTCCTCTTCGCTACGGCGCGTGATCTTGTTCGAGTCGATCCAGTTCCGGTACATCCCACTCCGTTCAAACCGGGTCAGATCATGTCGAGGACCCGAGCCAGGTCGGCCTCCAGGTCGGCGTATGTTTCGCAGCCCACGGCGACGCGCACCAGGTCGTCGGTGATGTGGGCGGCCAGGCGCTCCTGCGCGGGAATGCCCGCGTGGGTCATGCTGGCCGGATGCTCGATCAGCGTCTCGATGCCGCCGAGGCTCACCGCCAGGGTCGCGATCTGGACGTTGTTGATCACGGTCTTGCCCGCTTCGATGCCGCCGACGACGCCGAAGCTGAAGACGGCGCCTCCGCCCCGCATCTGCCGCCGCATCAGTTCGTGCTGCGGATGGCTCTCCAGACCGGGATAGCGGATCCAGGACACCTTGGGGTGCTTCTCCAGGAAAGCCGCCAGTTGCATGGTGTTCTCCTGGGCACGCTCCATGCGCAAACCCAGACTCTTGACTCCGCGCAGAACCAGCCAGGCCTGATGGGGATCCATGGTGCCGCCCATATTGTAGTGCACCTTGCGCAGGCGGGCGAGCACCTCGGGATCCTTGGCCACGACGATCCCGGCGACGACGTCGGTGTGGCCGTTGATGAACTTGGTCATGCTGTGAAGGACGATGTCGGCCCCGAGTTCCAGGGGATTCTGCAGGTAGGGCGAACCGAAGGTGTTGTCCACCACCAGCAAGGCGCCCCGCGCGTGGGCGATCTCGGCGCAGGCCGCGATGTCGGTGAGGATCAGGGTCGGGTTGGCGGGGGTCTCGATGTAGACCAGCTTCGTATCGTCGCACATGGCGTCGGCCACCTTCTGCGGGTCGGAAGAGTCCACGAAGGTGCTCGCGACCCCGAAGCGCGGGTACTCGTTCTCCAGGATCATGCGGCTGGGTCCGTACAGGCTTTCGGTGGCCACGATGTGCGTGCCCTGGCCGAGGAAGGTCAGGTAGACCATGTTGACCGCAGCCATGCCCGAGGCCGCGCCCAGGGCACCGCAACCGTGCTCCAGGGCGGCGATGTTGCTCTCGAGGGCCTCGATGGTGGGGTTGCCCAGCCGGGTGTACTTGTAGCCGGGCGCGCCGCCGAAGCAGGCGGCGCCGTGGTCGGCGTCCCTGAAGGCGAAGGTGGAGCTCTGGTAGATGGGGGTGGAGACGGCGCCCGTGGCGGGGTCGGGATGTTGGCCCGAATGGATGATGCGGGTCATGATGCCCTTATCCTGGATATCCTTCATGAGCTGCTTCCTTCGTGCAGGTGACGATTCCGCGGGGCCGGGGGGCGAAGCCTCCATCGGCGCCAATCATGCGACGATCAACTTCCAATAATAGGCCCCGAGTGCCGTTGGTGCCAAAACCTGATCCCCGGTGGGATATCCACGCCTCCTGCCGCCGGGGTAATGCTCGTTATCGGCCAATGGACTGAGTCAGGATTTCCTGGAGTTCGGCCATGTGCCGGCGGCGGTCCGCGTGGTCTTCGGCCCAGTCCCGGGCACGCAGGGAGGTTTCGGCCGCGCAGGTTGCGGCGGATTGCAAGGCGCCGCACAGGGAGGACGCATCGCGGGGTTGGGCGAGGAACCCCGTAACGCCCTCGCTGATCATCTCCGGGATGCCGCCCAGATCGGTGCCGACGACCGGCAACCCGGCCGCCAGGGACTCCAGGACCGCCATGGGGCTGTTCTCGTAGCATTCGCTGGGCAGGACCGTGAACCGACACCGGCCCAGGGCCTGTTGGAGTCCGGGCCGGTCCAGGGTGCCGAGAAATTCGCCGGCCTGGATGCCGAGGGATTGGGCCCGGTCCCGCAAGGCGGTCTCGTCCGGGCCCTCGCCGGCGATCAACAGGGTCAGGGGCCGGGGAACGTCCCCGCCGGCCTGGTGCCCCGATTCCCACAGCCGGTGGGCTTCGAGCAAGGTCTTCAGTCCCTTTTCCCGGGAAAGACGCCCGAAATACAGGTAGGCGTCGGGATCCTCCCGGCGGGGAATCCGGTCCGGGTGCCACTGCTCGAGGTCCACGAAGTTGGGCAGATGCCTCAGCTTGGCCGCGGGGAATCCCCATTCGAGGTATTTGTCCAGGATGAAGCGACTGGGGCACAGGAACAGGTCGACCTGATCCACATACAGCCGTCTGGCCCGTTGGTGGAAGGTCTCCAGGGCGGCCAGGAGGGAGGCCGGCAGGGAATTCTTGACGCACCGCCCGAGGACGGCGTTGTGGAACCGGCCGCCCCGGCAGCGCTCGCAGACCTTACCGTCGCGCAGCATGTGGATGGCCGGGCACAGCAGGCGCAGGTCGTGCAGGGTCATGACCACCGGCACCCGGTGACGCTTCAGGACCCCCAGAATGGATGGCGAGAGGTGGTGGTAGATGTTGTGCAGATGGGCCACGTCGGGCCGTGTCCGGGTCAACAGGGCGTCCAATTTGCGGGCGGCTTCCCGGTTCCAGAGCAGGGATGCCGCATCCTGCAGCCCATCCCATCCCCACCGCGGACGGCTGTAATCCCGGGCCTGGACGAAATACCGGGACCATTCGCTGGGGCGGGATTCCGGTTCCGCCATGGCGAAGGGCACGACGGTCCAACCTGCCTGAAGCAGGTCCTCCTCCTCCTGAACCAGATAGCGCCCCACCCCTCCGGCCGCGCCGGTGTCGTGGTAGAACTTGTTGACGAGCAGCAGGGTGGGCATTCGGCGGTCTCCCTGTGGGTTTTCCGGTTCGTCGCCCATCATCGCCCCGGAACCAACCAGAGGTCAACCCTTCCCGTTTGTGGCCGATAAGATGATGAGGCCATGGAGGGCAAGTCAGTCTGCGCAACCATCAAACTCCCCGACGATGGGAAACGGAGAGCATGAAGAAGACTCCGGGAAACGGTGATTTCAGGCTCAAACAGGTTCTGGTCCGCCGGAGTCTGCCCTGGGCCCTGTCCGGCCTGGTCCTGGTGGGGGCCGGTTGCGGGTTGGTGCTGTTCGAGCACGGCTTCAGCGCACGCATGGAAGCCGCCGTTCTGCTCATCCTCCTGGGATTTCTGTCCCTGGCCATCGTGCCGGTGGGCATTCTGACGGCAGCGGATCGGGCAGGGGAGAAGTTGAGGGATCTGGGCGTCGCCATGCAAGGGGTGGCCCGGGGAGATTTCGAGCGTCGTCTCGAAATCGAAGGTTGGGATGAGGTCGCTCAGGTGCGCACCGAATTCAACCGGATGGCGGACGACCTGCAGGAATCCCAGAAGCTGGTCCGGGACAAGACCGCCCAGCTGCTGGCCTCCCTGGCCGAGTTGAAACGCCTGGACCAGACCAAGCACGATGTTTTGACCTTGATCTCCCACGAGATCCGGACACCCCTGACCGCGATCAAGGGCGGCATGGAATACCTTCGGGCCTCGACGGGTGATGTCCCGGCTGACCAACGATCGGTTCTGGAATCCTACAACCTTTTCGAGATCCTCGATATCATCGGCAAGAACACTTCCCGTCTGGACCGGTTCATGAACGACGCCATGATCATGGCGAATCTCCAGTCCTTCAGCAAACGACTGACCGTAACGCCCGCTCCGGCCCGCAACATCATTGGCGGGATCATGGCCGACCTGGCCCCACGGACCAGCGAGATGGGGCTGGAAGTCCGGAACGAAGTCCAGGATGACCAGGTGTGGGACCTGCTGGGGGACGTGGAAATCCTGAGCATCGCCCTGGAAAAGGTTTTGGAAAATGCCGTGAGCCACAACGCCGCCGGCGGTCGGATCCTGATCCGGCAGGTGGATGCGGTGCCCGGGTTGGGCACGGCCGAGGTCCTGCGGACCAAAATCGGAGGGGCGGGCCGGGATCCCTTCCCCGACGAGACCTGGCACGGGTACCCGGTTCGCTGGCGCCTGCTGGAGGTCTACAACACGGGAGCGCCCATACCCCAGGATCGACGGACCGCCATGTTCAGCTTGTTCGAAATGGTCGGGCCCATGGCCCACCATCAACGCGGCAGCGGCCTGAGCCTCCCCATCGTCAAGGTCGCTCTTGAAAGGGCAGGCGGCGGGATTTTCGTCGCCAGCGGCGAAGAAGAGGGCAACTCCTTCTACCTGCTGCTGCCCACCCTCGATCACGCGCTGGGCAAGAGTACCAGGCCTACGGGGAACCTATGGGATGAGGCGGGGCAGGGTTTCGGCGGCATCCCCGGGGATGAAGACATCAACCCGTGGGGTCAGGAGACTGGGCTCGAGGTTGAACTCGCACACGCTGGCCCCCCGACTTCGGGCTAGGTCGACGAGCCCGGCGGCGGGGATCCCGGCGCCGGTCAGCACCGCAACACCGGTCGCGTCCTCGAGGAGCGCGCGGGCGGCGTCGATCTTCTCCTGGCTCAACTCATCCGCGGGTGCCATGATCCTCCCGTTGGGCGCATCGCCCATGACGAAACCATAGACCGTTCCCCTCCCCAGGCAAGGGATTGTTCATGGCGCGGCGACGTGACAGCTTGAGATGCGGCATGGTCCTTCTGGCCGTTCTGCTGGTGGTCGTGGCGGGGAACATCCCCGTCTTCGCCCAACCGGCCTGCCATGTGCGGTTCTGGAGTTCGACTCCAGGAGGCCAGGTGGCCGCCCAGCGCTGTGGCGCCGTCTGGGAAGCTGAGGGCCGGGAGTTCACGTCCCGCTTGCTGCCGGCCGGTGCGGCCGCCGATACGGTGACCTGCCTGGTCCTGGACAGCACGGAATTTTCTCGCCGTTTTGCGGGCTCGGTGCCCGACTGGGGGGTGGGGGTGGCCCTGGGGCCGCAGCTGATCGCCCTGGACTATGTGCGGATCCCCGCGGTGGGGAGAGGATTGCGGGAGGTCTTCCTGCACGAGATGGCCCATGCCCTGCTGACCCAGGGTACCCCCGACATCTGGTTGCCCGCCTGGTTCCACGAAGGCGTGGCCCTGCAGGTCTCGGGGGAGTGGCGTTTCTGGGATATGGTGTCCCTGGCCCTGGAAGGCCGGGTACCCGACCTGAGCCGGCTGCAATCGCGGTGGCCCACCCTGGATGTGTCGGCCACCCGCGCCTATGGGACCAGTTTGCTGGCCGTCCGGCGCCTGCAGGCCCAACACGGGGACGGCATCATCCGGGCCATCGTGACCGAGACATCCCGCACCGGATCCTTTGCCGCGGGTTTCGCCGAGGCCACCGGTGAATCCGATCAGGCCTTCTCCGCGGATTTCGGGTCGGCCATGCGCTTGAAGTTCGGCTGGGTGACCCTGTTGTCCCGCTGGCCGGGGCTGTTCGTCCTGATGGCCTTGGGGTTCGCCGTCGGGGCCGTGCGCAAGATCGCGCTGACCCGCCGGCGCCTGGCCGAAATGGACGAGGAAGAATCGTCCCACCCGGAATAATTCCACCTCCCGCGCTTGCAGTTTGCATGGTCCGCGAGGGGAAATCCTTGCCCGGTGCGCGAGCAGTTGTTCGACCTCCCTTGGCTAGCCAAAAGAGTCTATTCCTCTAAAAAATTCGGAACAAACAAGTTGGGGCGACTGAAGTCGGCTCGGGCCGAATCGTTCCGCCATGGCATCCCCGTTGCATCCTCCGGCCAAATCGTCGATACCCAACCAGGCACGAGGTGGATGATTTTGAAACTTAACTCGCACAGCTGCACGTTCCTCCTGGTCCTGGCCACGGCCCTTATCGCCATGGGGGCTGTGGCCGGGGACCTCGAGGTTGAGTTTCACTGGCAGTCGTGCCCCTCCCTGGCCCAGTATGGACAGCAGATGGGGCCGGCGGATCACTACCAGGTCTGGGTCTCCCGCAACGGCGAAGCGGCGCAGCTGACCGCCACCACGCCCGACACCTTCATCGTAATGTCCGTGCCGATCGGGCAGGATGTGAGGGTCCGGGTCCAGGGTGTCGACGCCGACGGGGTCAAATCCCTGATGAGCGATTGGTCCCAGCCCGTGTACTTCGAGGTTGGCGCGGGCGTGCCGGCCCAGGTGGCCTACCTCAAGGCGAATTATCCCAACCCGTTCAATCCCGAGACCACCTTGCGCTACCGGGTGCCTGAGAATCTGGCTCCCGACGCCCCCCTGGCCCTCGAGATCTACGACGTGCGGGGACAGCGTGTGCGCCGGCTGCCGGTGGAGCGTTCGGCGGGTATGCATGAGGTGCGGTGGGATGGTCGGGACCACACCGGCGGGCAGGTTGCGTCCGGGACTTATCTGGCGCGGATGGTGGTCGGCGCCATGATCGAAACGGGAAAAATGACCTTGACGAAATAGCTCCCGCTTTCCCTTCGGGACCGAAACGCCTAAATTAGCCCCTCGTAAATCAGCGAGGGGCTCATTTCGTGATAGAGGGATGAATGATGAGCATGAGTTCGCAGCAGGGGCCATCCCTGGTCAAACTGGGGAAGATGGCCAACGCCAAGGAGTTCGACAGGCTCGAAGCCAACTGGGTGGACGCCCTCAACAATCCAGCCTACACCTGGAGCGAACTGCTTCCCATTGCGGGGCAGGTGGGCCGGCAGGGTGCACCCCAGCGGGCTGATACCCTACTGGAGATGCTCATCCAATGGGTGGAGGAGAACCGGGGCACGGCTCTGGCCTTCGATGCCGTGCGCCGCGCAGCGGTCCAGCTTCCCAGCGGCAAGGACATCAAGCCCCAGCTCAAGCGACTGTTCCTGCAGGAACACAAGAACGATCCGGAACTGGCCGCGCTGATGGAATTCCTGCTGGCCGACGCGCAAGACCTGGATAAGGTGGTGGAGCAGGCCCAGCTCTACGCCCAGTTGGTGCCGGGTCGATTCGCCACCTGTGTGGATTTTCTGGAGCCCGGGCAGGTCAAGGGCTTCGACGGCGCCAAGGGTATCGTGGACGTCCGGTTCGGTGAGCGGGAGGCCTCCTTCGGGAAGGCCACCCTGCACAAGCTGACTCCCCGACCCCAGGACCATTTTCCCTCCCTGTTGCAGTATGAACCGGACCGCCTGCGAACCCTGGCCGAGACCGACCCGGTGGAATTCATCAAGACCGCCCTGCGGGCCCAGCGGGAGAACCGCTACGGTTACCGGGAACTGAAGCAGGCCATGACCGATCTGCTGGGGGACGCCGGTTGGCGCAAGTGGTGGCAGGCGGCCAAACCCCAGCTCAAGCGGGATCCCCTGGTCAGCATGAGCCCGGGATCGCAGCCGGTATTCCGCCTTTTGCGGCAGGCCGCCCATTACGAGGAGCGGCTTCGCCACAAGTTCGATCACGCTCCCGACAGCATCGCCGCTTTCCAGATCGTCCTGGACTACCTGAACGAGATCACCCGCGAAGAGAAATCCCGGCAAGAGGACAGCGCCGCCGACACCGACCTGCTCCTGCACTTCGGCAACGGTTGCGCGCGCCTGGCGGTGGCTTCGCTCAAGGCCCAGGAGCCTGCCCGGGCCCTGGCCGGATTGGCCCTGCACGCGGACATCGCCGCGCGGGGGATCCCGGTGGCCCAACCCAACCCCCAGGCCGCCCGGCAGGTTCTGACCCGGTTGAAGGATCCCGGAGACCTGGTCTTCATTCTATCGGAGTCCCTGGTCCAGAAAGTCCTGCTGTACCTGCGTGAAGCCCTCCCCGAAGCCTGGGACGCGGTTTGGGCCCGCGCCCTGGCGCGCAGCGGCAAACGCCTGTGCGACATCCTCGCCAAGGGGCTGCTCGAAAACAACCGTACCGAGGCTCTGGTCGAAGCCCTCAAGGCGGCCGTCGCCCGGCCCACATCCAGCCCCGAACTCCTGGGTTGGTTGTGGCGGACCCGACACACCTCCGGGACCATGGGCCGCTTCCTGAGCGGCTGTGAGGACCTGCCGGCCGCCCAGGTGGTTGAGGCCATGCTCGCCTTGCTCGATTCGGTGGGCCGGCTCTATGGCATGTCCCTGGAGGAAAAGCACCTGAAGCTTCTGGAATCCGCCCGCGCGGCCCTGGCCACCCAGAACAATCGTCCCCTGCTGTCTCTTCTGGACGGCCTTCCGCATCAGGATGCCGTGCGACTCAAGAACATCCTGCATTCCAACGAGGGGCTCAGCTCGGCGCACAAGACCCAGTTGTTGGGTTACCTGCGTTCGCAGCACGCCGAACTGTTCGTCGAGGTGCTTCGGGAGTGGGAGGAAGTCGGGCGCGTTTACACCACCCGGGAAGGGCTGCGGCGGACCGAAGGGGCCCTGCAGCACATCGTCCAGGAGGAAATCCCCCAGGTCGCCCGCCAGATCGGTGAGGCGGCCAGCTTCGGCGACCTCAGCGAAAACAGCGAGTACACGGCGGCTCTGGAAAAGCGCGATCAGTTGGCGAGCCGGGCCACGCGCCTGGAAACCGAGCTGGCCATGGCCAAGGTCATCGATCACGACATGGCTGCCAGTAACCACGTCAATGTCGGCACCCGCATCACCGTGCGCGAATTGCCCGCTGGCGAGACCCTCGATTACACCTTCCTCGGACCCTGGGATACCGACGTGGATAACCGGATCCTCAACTACCAGGCACCCTTGGCTCAGGCCTTCATGGGGGCGCGGGTCGGCGACAAGGTGGACTTCGGCGGGGACGGGTCGGAGCGGAGCTGGGAAATCCTTACCATCGAGCCGGCGCCCGATATCTGACCAATTTGTGACCTCCTGGTCCGGATATTGAGCGTTGGCCGGCCGGGCGGAATCGGCTGCTCCGCGGGACGATTGGCTCCCGATTTTGCCAGATTTTGAGATTGATAAGTCCGAAAATCATTTGAAATTGTAAAAAACCCCCCTGAATATGTGTTTTCTCCTGCTTCGACTCCCCCTGAATGCCCCCTGGTTCCGTCCCCGCCTGCCGGGAACGGGATTTGCGGTCCTGGTCCGGATCATTGTCGGTGGTGAGCCGATTCTCCCCCTTGGGGTGAGTGGCCTTGCGGCGGCAACGGATGCAACGGATCAGGGGAAGATATGGCCAAAGTCAAAACCAAACGTATGGGTGAGATCCTCGTCGAGGCGGGGACCGTATCCGACGACCAGCTGCAACTGGCCCTGGGGGAGCAGAAGCAGACCGGCGAGAAGCTGGGCATGGTGCTGCAACGGCTGGGGATCTGCACGGAGCGGGAGATTTCCCAGGTGCTGGCCGGCCAGGCCGGTGTCGAGACCATCGACCTCAGCCAGATCAACATCGACCGCCACGCCATGGATCTCATCGACTCCGCCTTCTGCGAGCAGCGGTCGCTGGTGGCGGTGGCGCATCAAGGCAGCACGCTTCGGGTGGCCATGGCCAACCCGATGGACCTGGAGACCATCGACCAGATCGGCCGCATGACCGGCAACTACATCGAAGTCGTCCACGCGCCGGAGAGCGAGATCCTGGATGTCCTGGTCCGGGTATTCGGCAACCAGAACGAGGCGATGTCCGCGATCCCCGCGCTCATCGAACAGGCCCAGAGCGCCCTGGCCAGCGGGGTCCAGCTCGGCGAGGAAGATTCTCCGTTCATCCGCCTGGTCAACGCCCTCATCGGCCTGGGCATCAGCGAAGGCGCCACGGATATCCATATCGAGCCCGAGGAAAAGGTTCTGCGATGCCGCTATCGCATCGATGGTCACCTGGTCCAGGGTGCGGTGCTGCCCGGCGAACTCCAGGGCATCGTGATCACGCGCGTGAAGATCCTGGCCGAGATGAACATTTCCGAAAGTCGCGTTCCCCAGGACGGACGCATGGTTTTCGAGGCCGGCCGCAAACACGTGGACCTGCGCGTGTCGTCTTTCCCGACGGTCCACGGCGAGACCATCGTCTGCCGTGTGCTGGACAAGGAAAGCCTGCAGGTGGGGCTGGAAAAGCTGGGCATGCCCGGGGTCATCTACGAACCGTTCCGGCGCGACATCACCCGGCCCAACGGCATCATCCTCGTCACCGGCCCCACGGGGTCGGGCAAGACCACGACCCTGTATTCGGCGCTGACCTATTTGAACCGTCCGGACACCAAGATCATCACCCTGGAGGACCCGGTGGAGTACGAACTGCCGGTGATCAACCAGGCGCAGATCAACGTGTCCAAGGGCTTCACCTTCGCCAAGGGCCTGCGGGCGATCCTGCGTCAGGATCCCGATATCCTGCTGGTGGGTGAGATTCGCGATGTGGAGACCGCGCAGCTGGCCATTCGCGCGGCCCTCACCGGGCACCTAGTGTTCAGCACCCTGCATACCAACAGCGCCGCCGGCGCCATTCCCCGTCTGCTGGACATGGGCATCGAACCGTTCCTGCTTTCGGCCACGCTGGTGTCCGTTCTCGCCCAGCGTCTGGTGCGCTGCATCTGCAAGGAATGCGCGGGGCCGGCCGAACCCGATCCGGCCGAACTGGAGCTGCTGGGGCTGAGTACGGCAGACCTGGCGGGCGCGGATCTGCGCGCCGGCAAGGGTTGCCCGCTGTGCCGCCAGACCGGCTACCGGGGTCGCATGGCCGTCTTCGAGTATCTGCGGGTGACCGGCGACATCCGGCGCATGATCGCCGAAGGACGCGACGCGGCCGAAATCGAGCGGACCGCCCGCTCCACCGGCCAGACGACTCTGTGCGACGACGCCATGTTGCGCATGCGGGCCGGGCTGACGACCACCTCCGAAGTCCTGAAGGTGGTGTCATGAAGGAGTTCCGTTACAGCGCCCTGACGGGCGGCGGCCAGACCATCAGCGGGATCCGTGAGGCCCCCAGCCCGGAACACCTCGCGGCCGACCTGCTGGAGCAGGGGCTGGTCCTGTTGAAGAGCAAGCCGACCCTGGGAGGGATCTTTTCGGGATCCCGCCGCATCAACCGCAAGGAGCTGCGGGACTTCACCCAGCACATGGCCACCTGCCTGGGCGCGGGCGTGACGGCCGTATCGGCCATCGAGGACTTCCAGCGCCAGACACCGGGAGTGTTCGGGGAGATCCTGGCGGACATCCGCAACGACATCAACAGCGGCACGCAGATCGACGAGGCTTTCGCCCGCCATCCGCAGGTCTTTTCCCAGGTCTACCTCTCGCTGATGGCTTCGGGCCAGCGGTCCGGAGCCCTGGACGAGGTCTTCACCGAACTGGTGTCCTATCTGGAGTGGTCGGAAGACCTGCGTGCCCAGACCACCCAGGCGATGATCTACCCCGCGATCCTGATGGTGGGGATTTTCGGGCTGTTCCTGCTGATGATGCTGTTCGTGATTCCCCGCTTCAAATCCATCTTCGAGGGTATCGGCATGGATTTGCCGACTCTCACGGTGCGCGTGATGAGCATCGGCGATTTCATGGGCCACTGGTGGTGGCTCATCTTCGGAACGATCGGGGCGCTGGTGTTCGGAGCCAAGACACTGTTCAAGACCGACCGCGGGGCGTTGTGGCGCGACCACATGCTGCTGAAGCTGCCCGTGGTCAGCCGTTTCCTGCACAAGATATCCCTGTCCCGGTTCAGCAAGACCTTCGCCATGATCTTCTCTTCGGGAGTGGATCTGCTGCGTGCGTTGGATTTGGCCCAGGAGGTCGTGGGCAATCGTGTTATGGGGTTGCAGATCGCGCGCATCCGGCGACGCGTGGCCGGAGGGGAGACCCTGACGGCGGCGTTTGCGGACGCGGACCTTTTTCCCCCGCTCATGCAGAGACTGGTGTCGGTGGGAGAGAAGACCGGCTCGCTCGACACCTCGTTGCTCAGGGCATCCGAGTACCTCGACAAGGAAATCCCGCGGGATCTGAAAAAAGCGTTCACCGTTTTCGAGGCGGTGATCATCGCCGTGCTGGGTGTGATGGTGTGCGTGGCAGCCCTGGCGCTGCTGATGCCCATCATGTCCATCAGGGTCAAGGTTTGACGAAGGAGGAAGTCATGGTGTCGGGACCGAACCTCAGGCGCGCGGGGCGCGGGGGATTTACCCTCATCGAGATCATCATCGCCGTGGCCATCGTGGCGATCATGGCCGGTGCGGTCACCCCTTTGGTTTTCAAGGAACTGATCAAGGCCCGGGAAGAATCGACCCTCAAGGAACTGGACGGGATCGAGCAGGGCCTGCTGGACTTCTATGCCGATACCGGTCGCTTTCCCACCGAGGCCGAAGGCCTGGCGGTGCTGGTGAACGACCCGGGCGTGGTCGGTTGGCAGGGACCGTACCTGGATACGGGCCGCAGCGATCCGGTCAGCGAGGTGGCTACCGACGCCTTCGGAGGCGCCTATCTCTACGATGTGGATCCGACGACCAATCCGGGGGGGGCTGCCAAGGTCATCGTGGCCAGCGGCGGTAGCGACAACACCGTCACCTTCGGGTCAGTGGGCGGAACCTGGACCATCAACGGCGACGGGGACGACCTGCTCCAGATGGTGACGGACGGCCCGGTGAACCGGCAAAAGATCCTGACGAGCCAGCAGGAAATGACCCTGCTCGGTGACGCGGCCGCCCGCTACTACCAGGACCACCTCAGCTTTCCGACCAGTACCGCAGATCTGAGCAACGGCTACCTGGATTCGGGTATCGGCGGCGACAACTTCGTGGATTCCTGGAACCAGTCCTACGTGATGGCGGAGGACGGGAACAGTCCCCCGACCCTGCAGATCCTGAGTCTCGGTCCCAACCAGAGCGACGACGGCGGCAGCGGGGACGACCTGGTGTTGGCCGTCAGCAGCATTCCTCCGGGACGGTCGGTGACGGTGGATCGGTTGGACGTGGCCCAGGCCGCCCTGACGGCCGACCAGGCCCTCGGCCTGACCGGAAGCTGGAGCACCGATTACCAGAACCTGAATCTCGCGGGGATCTACGAGCAGGATGGTTGGGGGCAGGTCTTCGGGGTCAACACCGACAGCAGAGCCATATTTTCCGTGGGTCCGGATGGTGACCCGAATACCACCGACGACAATATCCCCGTCGGCCTGGGGCCGTCCTCAGGCGGTGGCGGCGGCAACAACGGTGGTGGCAACAACGGTGGTGGCAACGGTGGCGGCAACAACGGCGGCGGTAACGGCGGCGGTAACGGTGGCGGCAACAACGGGAACCACGGACGGGGCCGGGGCGGCGACCATGATTAGGCTGGGCAAATTCGAGTACGCAGGAGAAACGTCATGAGCAAGGAACAGGGATACTGTCTTCGCATCCAGCGGGATATTCGGATCGGCATCGGCTTGGTTCGCACGGGCACGTCATCGTGGATTTTGGATGATGTGACCACCGCTGCGGCTTCCGACCCCTTGCCGGGATGGTTCCAGCAGAACGTCTCCGCCGGCGGGAACCACCTCACCTGGATGGTTCCGGACGAAGATGTCCGCGCGGTGATGCTCAGCCTTCCCCTATTGAAGGGACAGGAACTCCAGCGCGGGGTCCTGGGGACGGTCGCCCGGCAGGAAAAGCGGAGCCCTGAAGACCTCGTGGTCTCGTGGCGGGTGCTGGGCGAGCGCAAGGAGCCGGGGGGAGAGACGGCGCAGGATCTGGTGTCGCTGGTCATGCATCGCGGGTCCCGGGACGAAAACCTGGAACTGGCCAAGGGTCTGGATGTGTCGCCTTCCTGCATGCTTCCGAGCTATGCGGTGCTGGACGAAATGTTCCGTCTGGCCGGACCGCCGGTTCCGGATTCGGGAGCCTGGGCGCTGGTCTATCTGGGGCGTGACGAGAATTTCCTGAACATTTCCAGCGCCGCCAGCCTCTTGCTGACCAGGGCCTTGCCGGTCAATCTGGGCGATGACCAGGACCAGCAGGGTTTCCTGGCGCGCCTGGGTACCGAAATCGATCGCTCCCGATTCTTCATCCGGCAGGGGGCCAACAGCCCGGAAATCCAGCAGGTGGTCGTATGCGGCGATCCCGACCTGGCCAATCCCCTGGTGGATCATCTCAACAGCCAGGATAGCGGTCTGATCGCCGTTCACTGGGCGGCCGAGCATCTGTTCAGCCACAACGGGCAACCGGTGGCCACGGAATTTCTGCTGCCGGCCCTGGGAGCGGCCTTGGCTCTGGAATCGCCGGCGCACAACCTGCTCGAGGTCAGGCGCCGCAGGCTGCTGGGTTCCAAAGCGCGCCGGCGGATCATGCTCGCCGGAACGGCGGCCGCTGTGGGCCTGGTGCCCATGGTCCTGGCCGGCAGCGTGCTGACCGCCCGCATCAACGAGAACTACCTGACCAAGGCCAAACTGAGGCTGGAGGAAGCCCGCACCGAGGCCCAGCAGGCGGCGGAGGTCTACAAGACAAGCCGGCTGCTGGACAACCAGGAACTGTGTCTGGATTGGAAGGACCATGAGCGCCTGGATGTCCATGTCTTGCTGTCCCAGCTCGCCAAGGCCGCTCCGGAAGATGTCGTGTTTCGCAATGTGCGGATCCTCGATGGAGAACAGGGCGGATTCAAGCTGCAGATCGTGGGCGACAGCCGGGGCAAAAACGCGGAGACAGCCCAGGCCTCCTATCTGGAATTCCAGGGGGCGTTGAACCATTTGCAGGCCCTGGAAGGCTTCACGGAACCCCGCATCCTGGAAATCGGGTCGGTCCGCAAGGGCAGCGCCGTGACCCCCCTGACCCGGTTCTCCCTTGACCTCGAAATCGCGCCCCGCGCGCCGGAGCAGTCATGACACTTCGCCGTCGAATCGTCACCACGCTGGATCGTTGGGGGAAACAGCGCCTCTTCTGGGGCGGGGTGATCCTCGTCTATGCGATCCTGCTGGTTGTCGTCGTGGTCCCCATGGGGCAACGGGTCATGCGGGATCACCGGGAAGTCGCCGCCGTGGAGCAGGAACTGTCCGACCTGGATGCCTGGACGGTGGCGGGGATGTGGCTGGCTCCCGAAGTCGCCCGGCGTCAACCGGTGGTTGCCCAGGCCTGGGAGCGGACCTTTCCCCGTATGCGCGACCGGGAAAACCTCTTTTTGGAGATCGCGAAGGTTGCCGACGGAAGCGGCCTGGAGGATTTCAAACTCAGGGAGATCGCCCTGGCCCGGGACCAGGCCCCGCCACGCCTGCAGGCTATCGTCGATAGCCGCATGGGCGACGGAGGCTCGGTCCGCGGCGTACCGGTGGTGGTGCCGCGCATCGGTCTGCAGACTTACCGGATCAAAGCCACGTTCAAGAGCGACTACCAGGGCGTGACGCGTTTCCTTTACGGGCTGCAAGGCTTGGATCGCGCCCTCGACCTACACGACCTCGTCCTGCGCGATGAAGAGCGGCAGGTCAAGGTGGACCTGGAGATGGATGTCTATGTCAGCCAAATCTCTTAGCCTCAAGAGCCCCGGCCTCATCGTCGCGGTGGTGGTCATGGGAGCCGTGGTCACGGTCCTGAACATCAGGACCTTCGGCGGCAAGCACCAGACCATGCGCACCGAATCCGCGCGGACCCAGGCCTACCCCGTGTTGCCGGGCGACCTGGGCGAGCTGGTGCGTCTGGCGGGCCGGGAAATGCGGAACCAAAGCGACGGAAGCGACGGCGCCGTCGACCCTTATGAGACGCCCGGTCGGGATCCGTTCCTGGACCCCTCGGAAAAGGCGCCGGTCGCCTCGCCGAAATCGGCCACAGCGGCCGCGCCCCGCGCCGCAGCTCCGGTGAAGCTCACCTGCGCCGCCGTGCTGCTGGGGGGCGACCAGCCCCTGGCCGTTCTCGGCGGGCGGACGCGGCGAGTGGGGGAAAAGGTGGGCGCTTGGACCGTCGCGGCCATCGGCGCCTCCGGCGTGGTCCTGAAGGATGACGCGGGACGGGAGCGTCTCCTGAAGGTGGCGCCCCACACGGCTGCAGCAACGTTTTCGGTGACTGTCGGCGGGCAGAGTGCGCCGCTGAAGGATGTATCAGAAAGGATGGAGCCATGAAGAGCCTGTTCAAGGCGAAAAACCGGCCGGTTCTGGCCTTGGTCCTGGCGACGGTCTTGATGTGCGCGGCCGCCACATCGGCGACCGCCGTCGTTGAACCGGGAATGGAGTCCTGGGATGCCGGGATGACGCCCATGACCATCGTGACCAACGGGTTCGTGGGCGTGCGCAGCCTGTTGCCCACGGTGGCCGAGAAGCTGGACCTGGGGCTGCAGATGGCTCCCGACGTGGACGGGCAGGTGAATGTCCACCTGGTCCAGGTCCCGCCGCGTCAGGCCTTGGACGGGATCATGGCCCAGGTCGGTCTGGGCTACGAGGTATTCGACGGGATCCTGGTCATCCACAAGCAGGGTCTGGTCACCCGCTGGTTCACCTTCGACTATCCGGTCACCGAGCGCCAGGGGCGCGGTGAGTTGGAAGTCTCCGCAGGTGGAAGCAACAATTCCTCGGGTTCGTCCGGCGGAGAGGAGGGCCAGAACAAGAGCCACGTCACCAGCACCGCGACGATGACCATCTGGCCGGATGTCATGGCGTCGCTGCGGACCCTGGTCTTCGCGGGCGAAGCCCAGCTGGACGCGAGTGGGGCCACGCAGACGACGGCCATGAACCTGGCCGATTCCGCGGGCCGCAGCCTGGTGGTCAATCCCATGGCCGGAGTGGTGGAAGTCACCGCCGAGTTCGACCGCGTCCAACGGGTCGACGAGTTGTTGATGCGGTTGCGGGAGGCCCTGCAGCGCCAGGTCGCCATCCAGGTCAAGATCATGGAGGTGAACCTGGACAAGTCGACGAAAACGGGGATCGACTGGCGGACCCTGACCGGGACCGACACTGATGGTTCCCTCTATGCCAAGGGCAACGGCCCGGATGCGGGCGGGGACTTCTTCCAGTTCGTCCTGGACGGAAACGACCTCAAGGGCGCCCTCGAGGCCCTGGAGGAGTACGGCGACATCAAGACCCTCAGCAAGCCGCGCATCACGACCCTGAACAACCAGAAGGCCGTGGTGCGGGTGGTGCGCGAGGATGTCTACTACGAAGCCCAGGTGGAGCCGGCGATCGTGTCCAACGGCGTTGCCACCGAGCCGGTGATCAGCTACACACCCCGGAACTTCTCCATCGGCGTGATCCTGGATGTCACGCCCCAGGTGGGGATCGACGGCATGATCACCCTGAACGTCCACCCCACGATCTCCGACGTGGTCGGAGTGGCCGTTTCTCCCAACGCCGACCAGTCGCCCGTGCTCAGCATCCGCGAACTCGACACGGTAGGCAAGGTGCAGGCCGGGCAAACCCTGGTGATCGCCGGTCTGCTTTCCCAGCGCAACCAGGTCAAACGCTCGGGCATTCCCGTGCTCAAGGACATTCCCATTCTGGGCTATCTCTTCGGCTCGACATCCACCAGCCAGAACGATGTGGAACTGGTCATGCTCCTGACCCCGATCCTGCTCAATGGCGGCGAACCCGACGCCGTGGCCGCCGCCCTCGAAGAGGAGCTGGATCCCGAAATGTAAGGGAAAAATCCCCGGGCTTCAACGCAACAAGCCCACCCGGATCGGGTGGGCTTGTGCGTGTCGAACGGTTGGCGGTCAGCGGACCGTGACGACCGTTCCGATATCGTCGCCGAGGATCTCCTCGGTGGCGTTGTTGTTGAAGGCCGTCTCCCAGGTGCCGTTGGGCCCGGCGCTCAGGACCAGGACCTTGTGCCGGACGGTGCCGTTGTAGCTGCCGCCGGGGAAGAACCGGGCGTTGATCACGTAAGAGTTTCCCCAAGGATCGGCCACGTCGTAGTTCGCCATGTAGGGGCCCTTCCAGGCCAGAGCGCCCGAAGTCGCCCAATCCTCGCCGGCCTGGTTGGCGTTGGTCCCGGTGTCGGAGCTGTCGTCGTCGGGGTTGTTGAAGTACAGGTAATCGCCGATGTTCTTGGCGGTGCCGTAGGTGCCCCAGTTGGTGGCGCCCGGTCCGTGACCGGTGCCCTGGGCGGTGGGAACGTTGGCGCTGGTCACGATCCGGTCGACGCCGTTACCGGCGGGCCCGTCGGAATTGGTGAAGGGCCAGCGGCCGGTGTCCTTGTAGTAGCCGAGAATGGCGGTGGACATCGTGTCGGTCTCATTCTTGGCTCGGGTGACCTTTGCATCCTCGAGGTGCCGGAACACCATGGGGCTGAGGGCAGCTGCAAAGATTGCCACGATCGCGACCGCGATAACGATCTCGATGAGCGTGAAGCCGCGGCGATCCAATTGCCTAGGGTTCAACATGTCTTTTCCTTTCACTTACCAGGGACTCCCCCGAGCCCGGCGCAACTGCCAGGTAATTGGGCTAACCTGGCCCTCCTCCAGGGCCGAATGTCAGCTTTCATTTCGGCAAGCGGATATTGCGCTTTAGCGAAAAAAAATGGCCGGACCTGCAGGTCCGGCCAGGGCAGAGGGGCTACCGGGTTCAGTCCACGCCGCGGGGGAAGGAGGCGTAGACGGCCGCCTGGTCCGTGGGCATGACCAGGATTTCCTGGATGTTCACATGGGGGGGGCGGGTGGCGCAGAAAAGCACCGTTTCGGCGACGTCTCGGGCCTGCAGGGGCGGAAAAGCCTGGTAGACTCCCGCGGCCCTGGCCGTGTCACCGTGAAACCGCACCTCGCTGAACTCGGTCTCCACCATGCCCGGATCCACGGCGGAACAGCGCACCCGGGTGCCGAGCAGGTCGAGGCGCAGCCCCTGGTTCAGGGCCTGCACCGCGAACTTGGTGGCGCAGTAGACGCCGCCGCCGGGGTAGACCTGGTGACCGGCAACACTGCCCAGGTTGATCACATGGCCACGGTCCCGGGCGATCATGCCCGGCAGCACGGCGCGGCTCATCCACAGCAGACCCTTGATGTTGGTGTCGATCATCTCGTTCCAGTCGGTGGCGTCACCGTCCTGCACCTTGTCCAGGCCCCGGCTCAGTCCCGCGTTGTTGACCAGGATGTCGATGTTCCGCCAGGAGTCCGGCAGGCCGGCGACGGCGGCTGCGACCGCTTCGCGGTCCCGGACATCCAGCGGCAGCAGGTGGCAGGCGGTGCCGTGCTCGTCGTGGAGCCGGGTGGCCAGGTCATCGAGACGGTCCGCACGGCGGGCGGCGAGGATCAGCCGCGAGCCCTCGCGGGCGAAGGCCTCGGCGCACGCGGTTCCGATGCCGGCGCTGGCGCCGGTGATCAGGGTGATGGTGTCCTTCAGCATGGGTGCTCCTTCATCTGGTCTAGGTCCGGAAATTCCGATCCAAAGGTAGCCGCCGCACGCGGATCCCCGTGGCGTCGAACAGGGCGTTGAGGACGGCCGGTCCCAGGGGCGGGTAGCCCGGTTCCCCGATCCCGCCGATGGCGTCCTCGCTGGGCACGGTGACCACCTCGACGGCCGGCATCTCGTCCAGGGTCAGCACAGGGTAATCGTCGAAGTTGGACGGCACAACCGCTCCGTCTCTGATCAGGATCTCCTCGTGCAACAGGCCCGACAGGGCGTAGGCGATGCCACCCTGGATCTGCGAACGCAGCCCGTCCGGGTGGACCACCGGTCCGCAGTCCACCGCGGCCAGGACCCGGTGCACGCGGGGGCGGCCGTCGGGGGCCGAAACCTCGGCGATCATGGTGACGAAGCTCCCGAAGCAGGCGTGGCAGGCCACTCCCTGGCCGTGGCCTGGCGGCAGCGAAGCCGGCCAACCCCAGGCGTGAGCGGCGGCCTCCAGGGTGCCGCGCAGGCGCTTGTCGCCGGCAAGCAACCCCCGCCGCATTTCCAAGGGATCGCGTCCGGCGGCGCGAGCGACCTCGTCCAGGAAGGCTTCGTTTGCCAGGGCGTTCTGGGTGTTGTAGACCGAGCGCAGCCAGCACACGGGCACCGGTGTGTTGACCATGCTGTACAGCACGTCGAGGTTCTCGATCCCGTAGGAGATCGTCGCCGCGCCGTCGACCGCGCTCTCGTCCCGGCCGTCGGAGACGGAGGCGGGATTCAGCTGCCCGGAGATGGAAGGAGCCGCAAGGTGGTGGGACCAGGCGGCCAGTCGGCCGCCGGCGTCCAGCCCGGCTTCGAGGGTGTGCCTGCTGGTCGGACGGTAGAAGCCGTGGCGAGTGTCGTCCTCTCGGGTCATGACCACCTGGACGGGCCTTCCCGCGGCCTTGGCCAGTTCCACCGCGTCCTGGACGTAGTCCACGCGCAGGCGGCGGCCGAAACCTCCGCCGGAATAGGTCGGGTAGATCCGGACCTTGTCCGGGGCCACGCCGGCCGCTTGCGCGGCCACGTTCTGACCCCAGGTGACCGACTGGGTGGGGACCCAGACCTCGCACAGGCCACCGGCGATGCGGGCGGTGCAGTTCATGGGCTCCATGGGCGAGTGGGAGATGAACGGCAGTTCGTAGACTGCCTTGATGGACGATGCGGCTTTGCGCAACGCGGCCGTGGCATCCCCATCCCGCCGCATGACCGCAGCTTCGGCCGGGGAGGCCTCCGCGAGCCGGGCGGCGATGGCCTCGGAATCGAGGCTCCGGTTGCCGCCGTCGCGCCACTGGATCTTCAGCGCGTCCCGTGCCCCGATGGCCTGCCAGGTGGAGTCGGCCAGAGCGGCCACGCCGCTGGAGATCTGCACGACATCCCTCACACCGGGCATCCGGCGTGCGGGTGCAGCGTCGAAGGTCTCGACCTCGTCGCCGAAGGCCGGGGGGCGGGCGACCGCCGCGAACAGCATTCCATCGAGGCGCGTGTCCAGGCCGAACACGGCCTCGCCGGTGATCTTTTCCAGGGTGTCCACGCGGGGCAGGGACTTGCCGATATAGGTGCGCTCCGCCGGTTTCTTCAGGGGCACGTCGGTGGGGACCTCCAGGAGTGCGGCGTCGGCGGCCAGCTCACCGAATGCGGCCGAGCGGCCACTGGTTGCGTGGTGGATTTCGCCGTTTTGGGCCCGGCATTCCGCGGGGGAGACCCCCCAGCGTGCGGCGGCGGCGGCGATCAACATCTCGCGTGCGGCGGCTCCGGCCTGCCTCACCGGGTCCCAGCTCATGCGCACGCTGCGGCTACCGCCGGTGCCCATGTTCCCGAAGCGCGGGTCGTTCCAGGCCTTGCGGACCTCGATGGTTTCCCAGTCCGCCTCGAGCTCGTCGGCCAGCAGCATGGGGACGGCCGTCAGGGGTCCCTGGCCGAGTTCGGACCACGGAACCTGGATCACGACCGTTCCGGCGGCGTCGATCTCGAGCCAGGCGTTGGGGTTGAAGACCGCCTCGCTGGGGCCCCACGCGGAGCCGGCCTCGGCGGCGGCGGATTCATCGATGCGGAAACCGAGGATGAGGGCTCCGGCGAGCACGCCGGTCGTCTTCAGGAAATCCCGGCGGCTGAGGTTGACCACGGAATTCATCGCCCACCTCCTTCGCTCGCCTTCTTGACGGCCTGCTTGATCCGCTGGTAGGTGCCGCAACGGCACAGCCCGGTGCTCATCTCGGCGGTGATCTCCGCATCCGACGGATGGGGGTTGCGCTGCAGGAGCGATGCGGCGGTCAAGATCTGCCCGGGCTGGCAGTAGCCGCACTGGGGCACCTCCAGGTCCCGCCACGCTTTCTGCACCGGGTGCAACTCGTCCGCGCCCAGGCCTTCGATGGTGGTGATCTGACTGCCGACCGCATCGGCCACAGGGTGAGAGCACGAACGCACGGGCTCGCCGTCGATCAGCACGGTGCAGACTCCGCATTCCCCGATCCCGCACGAGAACTTGGTGCCCGTCAGCCCCAGGTGGTCGCGCAGCGCCCACAGCAAGGGGGTCTGGGGGTCGATGGTCAGGGAATGCTGCTTGCCGTTGATCCGCAATGAGAGGTGGGCCATGAGGGCTCCCTTCGCCGTGGGGAAATTGACAGGGGCCGATCATAACCCCAATGACCGCGCGGGCAAAAGAAAAACGGTCCGGCGTGAGGCCGGACCGCATCCCAGGGGGCTGTCAGATGGCTACTGGATCCATTTGGTCAGCCAGCCCATGACCTCGTCGTGCCACTGGATGGAATTTTGGGGCTTGAGCACCCAGTGGTTCTCGTCGGGATAGTAGAGCAGACGGGCAGGCACGCCGCGTCGGCGCAGCGCGGTGAAGGCGCTCATGCCCTGGGTATCGACGACCCGGTAGTCGCGACCGCCGTGCACGATCAGGGTGGGCACGTGCCAGTACTGGACGGAGTCGACGGGGTTGAAGGTCTGGTAGCCGTTGTCTTCGGACCAGGGCGTTCCGCCGTGTTCCCACTCGGGGAACCACAGTTCTTCGGTGCCATAGTAGGCCATGCGCTCGTCGATGTTTCCGTCGTGGCAGACGAAGGCCTTGAACTTGTCGGCGAAGGGTTGACCGGCGATCCAGTTGATCATGAAGCCGCCGTAGCTGGCTCCGGCCGCGACCACGCTCGAGGCGTCCATCCAGGAATACTTGTCCAGGGCGGCGGCCAGTCCTTTTTCGAGATCCTCCAGGGGTCGATCGCCCCAGTGGCCGCTAATGGCGTCTGTGAAGTTCTGGCCGTAACCCGTTGATCCATGGAAATCTACGGCAACGGTGGCGAATCCTGCGCCCACGTAGGCCTGGGGGTTCCAGCGGTAGTGGAAGTCGTTGCCGAAGCTGCCCTGGGGGCCGCCGTGGATCAGGAACGTCACCGGCCACTTGTGCCCGGCGAAGGCTTCCATGTCGCTGTAGTCGTAGGGCTTGACGACGTAGGCGTAGACGGTCTCCCCGTTCCATCCCTCGAAGGTGAACTGCTCGGGTTCCCCCATCCGGGCATGGGATAGTTTCTCGCCGTTGAGGTTGGTGATCTGCTGCAGATCCTTGCCGCCGGTGCGGACGGTGAACAGCTCGGTGGGCATGCGCAGATCCTGATGGCCGAACAGCAGGCGGTCGTTGCCCAGCAGGCTGACCCCGCTGTTGCGGCCCATCTTGTGGACCATTTCGGTTTTGCCCGATTTCACATCCATCTTGAAGATGGATACTTGGCCCAGATAGCCCGCGGTGCAGTAGAGGATCTTGCCGTCGGCGGCGAAGACCAGGCCGTGGGGGGAGAGGTCCAGCCCGTCGTAGACGAAGTTGATGCGGCCCTTCTGGCCGGTCGCCCAGTCGAGCAGCTCGATGTGGAAACGGTCGGCCTCGAAACCGGGGCGGTCCATGGCCAGGTAGGCCAGGGTCAGCCCGTCGGGAGTGAAGACAGGCTCGGTGTCCCAGGCCCGGTTCTGCTCGGTGAGGCAACGGATGGCGCCCGAGCCGTCGGTGGGTGCGGCGTAGAGGTCGTAGTCGGTGCTCCAGGCGGGCTCGCTGCCGGGCAGGATCTTGGCCGTGAAGACGACCTCGCTGCCGTCGGGGCTGACGGCGACCTCTTCCAATCCCCCCCAAGGGTGGGTGGGCACGTCGGCGTCCAGGTCGGGCATCAGGTCCACCGCGTCGCCGGTATCGTCCGAGACCAGGAACAGATGGCTGCGCTTGCCGTCTTCCCAGGTGTCCCAGTGCCGGAACATCAGCTCGTCGTAGATCATGCCGGTGGTGGGGTCGGCCGCCTTGGCAGCATCCTGGTCCAGAGTGCCCTGAACGCCGAGGCCGGGGTAGACGTCCATGGCGACCAGAAACTTGTGCAGGGTCGGCACGACGCGGAACTCGCCGATGTCCAAGGGCAGGTGGGTGACTTGCACCGCCTCGCCGCCTTTGGGGTCGATCTGCCAGATCTGCGCGCTGCCGCTGCGGCTGGACAGAAAGTAGATGGTGCCGTTCAGACACCAGCGGGGGTTCCAGTCGCCGGCCGGATCGGTGGTCAGGGCCTTGACGGTCCCGCCGCCGACCGAGGCCAGCCAGATGTCGGTGCGGCCCTTGTTGGCTTCCAGGTCCGTGCTGCGCACGGTGAAGGCCACCCACTGGCCGTCGGGCGAGACCTGGGGGTCGGCGATGCGATCCATGGCCAGCATGTCGTGGACGCTGAACGGATGGGTTTCCGTTATCTGGGCCCAGGCCGTAGCAGCCAAGAACATGAGCAGGGCGGTGAAAACGAATTTCTGCACGGGAAAGACCTCCGCAAGAGACAGGGAAGGGGGAGATGAATCAATGCGAGCAATATAAACCATGTCCCGAAGGGTTACGAGGACGAGTTGGGCAAGGGGATGGGTCGGCCGGAATCGTCGACGTTGACGTAGGTGACCTCCGCTTCGGTCACCCCGACGGTGCCGCTGCCGTCGCGGCGCAGGGCCTCCACCGTCACGCGCACCTCGATCGATGTCCGTCCCGTCCGGGTCACTTCGGCGAAAAAGCTGACCAGGTCGCCCACCTGGACCGGTTCGTGGAAGACCACCTGGTCCATGGCCACGGTGACGAGACGGCGACAGCCTCCCGCGATGGCCGCCACGGCCCCGGCCTGGTCGATGTGGCTGAGGATCACCCCGCCGAAGATGGTGCCGTGGTGGTTGGTGTCCCGGGGCATCATCAGCACGCGGATGGCGGGTTGGCGGGGATGGTCGGACATGATTCGGCTCCTGTGCTGGTTTCTCCACAACTCCGGGACGCGACTCACCCCAAGATTACTTCAGGCGTCCCCATGGGGAAAGCCCAGGTTTCCCGGCTCCCGCTTGCGGTTGCGGCGGCATATGGGATATTGTGACTTTCATCCCATAACCGGAGGTCACGATGGGGTTCAACCACTTCGATGACAAAGGCAACGCCTGGATGGTGGACGTCTCGGGCAAGCAGAAGACCCTGCGCGAAGCGCAGGTCGAGGCCGTGGTTCATCTCGGCTGCGATTTGCTGGCCCGGGTCGTGGGAGAAGGCACCGCCAAGGGCGACGTGCTGGGCACCGCCCGGCTGGCGGGCATCGCGGCGGTGAAGAAGACTGCGGATCTTATCCCGCTGGCCCATCCTTTGGCCTTGCACCATGCCTCCATTGCCTTTGAAGCCGATTCGCAGGCGGGCACGCTGCGCGTGCGCTGCACCGTCAAGGCCATCGAGCGCACCGGAGTGGAGATGGAAGCCATGACCGGCGCCACGGTGGCGGCGCTCACGGTCTACGACATGTGCAAGGGCGTCAAACGCGACATCACCATCGGTCCGGTGCGGCTGCTGCACAAGAGCGGTGGACGCAGCGGGACCTACCAGGCGCCGGAGGATGGTTCATGAGCGCCCCCCCTTTGCGGGCGGGCGTGCTGGTGCTCAGCGACAAGGGCAGCCGCGGCGAGCGCAAGGACACGGCGGGCCCGGCTCTGGTGAATTTCCTGAAAGAACATGGCGTTCCGGATGCGATGCTGGAATTGTTGCCCGATGACCGGGATGCCATCGTCCATAAGCTTCGCTTCTGGGCCGACGACGAGTGCTACGCGCTCGTATTGACCTGCGGCGGCACCGGCATCTCGCTCCGGGACGTCACTCCCGAGGCCACGCTCGAGGTCATCACCCGCGAACTGCCGGGCTTCGGCGAGCGCATGCGCGCGGCAAACTTCGCCCAGACACCCCACGCCCTGGTCAGCCGCGCCCTGGCCGGCACCCGCGGCCGGACCCTGATCATCAACCTGCCGGGCAGTCCGCGCGCCGCGCTGGAAAACATCGAGGCGGTCTGGGCCGCGGTTCCCCATCTGATTGACAAGCTGCAGGGCGATGACGCCGACTGCGCTCCCCGGGACGAGGGTTAGGTCTGGAGCGCGGCCGGGCAGGCGTGATCTACGGAGCCTCCGCCTTCATGTGGTGGGGGTTCGCGCCGCTGTACTTCAAGGCCGTGGGGGCGGCGATGCCCACCGAGGTGCTGGCCCACCGCATCATCTGGTCTTGCCTGTTCCTGCTGGTGCTGCTGAAGGTCCGCGGCAGGTTCGTCGATTTTCGCGCCATGCTGCGCGACCGGCGCACCCTGCTGATCCTCTCGGGCACCACCCTCCTGATCACCGTCAACTGGCTGCTGTTCATCTGGGCCATCGCCAACGCGCGCCTGCTGGAGGCGAGCCTGGGCTACTTCATCAACCCGCTGGTGAATGTCCTGCTGGGCTTCGTCATCTTCCGGGAACGACTCCGGCCCCGCCAGGTCGTCGCCGTGGCGCTGGCCGCCGCCGGGGTGGCCTGGATGGCACTGGGCGGGGTGGGGGTGCCGCTGATCTCCATCACCCTGGCGGTGTCCTTCGGCCTGTACGGCATGCTGCGGCGCATCGTGCCGGTCAGCGGCATGGTCGGGCTGACGGCCGAGACCCTGTTGCTGCTGCCCTGGGCGGTGCTCTGGCTGGGGATCCTCGAGAAGCGCGGGGAGTTGGCCTTCGGGCACGGCGGCCCTTTGCTGACCGTGTTGCTGGGGAGTGCGGGTTGGATAACGGCGCTGCCCCTGATCTGGTTCACCGAAGGAGCCAAGCGCCTCCGCTACGCCACCCTGGGCTTTTTGCTGTATCTGGCGCCGACCTTCCAGTTCCTGCTGGCGGTGGTCGCGTTCGGCGAACCCTTCACCCGGCAGCACGCCGTGTCGTTCGGGTTCATCTGGGCCGCGCTGGCGCTCTACTCGTTCGATACCTGGCAGGGTCTGCGGCCGCGCAACCCGGCACGCGCTTCTGCGTAGGGGATCAATCTTCCGGTATGAATATTATCCGCTCCCGGCGGATATCATGCCCGATTCCGT
Source organism: bacterium CG_4_9_14_3_um_filter_65_15 (assembly GCA_002790835.1). Taxonomy (GTDB): domain Bacteria; phylum Krumholzibacteriota; class Krumholzibacteriia; order LZORAL124-64-63; family LZORAL124-64-63; genus JAHJTW01. The sequence continues at coordinate 35,547 of PFVX01000010.1, forward strand.
CACCTGGTCCCAGTCCGGAGGGTATTCATGATCCGCACGCTGCGCTCGCTCCGCTTCCTGTTCACCGCGCCCCTGATCCTGCTGATGCTGGTGGTCATCAACTGGATGACGAGCCCCGGGGACTGGTGGGTGCAGTGGGCGGCCCTGGGCATCGGCATCGCTTGGGTGATCGCCCTGATGCGGGTGATCCGCGCCGCGATCCTCGTCGGTGGCGCGACGGCCCTGGCGGCGTGGTGGATGAAACGACGAAGTAATTAGTTCAGGATAATATGGACTTGACGCAAATTGGTGAAACTGTTTACGGAAGATAGCAGTCTGCAAACCAGGTTTTATCTAGAGCCTGTCCCTCTACAGCCTACCGCTTTGATCACAATCGGTTAGCGAGAAAA